>JAGWSF010000135.1 GCA_028876385.1 Acidobacteriota bacterium
GGACGCGTGGCGCCGGTAACGCCACCCATGGCACCTACTGGTCGGCGGATGTGGCGTTCAACCCGACCACCGCCCCGATCACCGTCCTCGGGGTGACCATCCCCCCCAGCGGATGGGCCCAGGTCTTCCCCGTCGTCAACAGCTCGTCGGTGACCCTGACCAGCAACGCGACCAGCGGCAACCTGCCCAACACCACCCCGCTGACCCTGACCGCCAACGTCACCCCGACCACGGCCGCCGGTTCGGTGAATTTCTTCGACGGTACCACGCTGATAGGGACGTCGACGGCCACCAATGGCGTCGCCACCTTCACGCCGGCCACCGAGCCGGCCAACGGGCCCCACTCCTACACCGCCTCGTTCGTCCCGACCCTCGGTGACATCGCCAACCCGAACACCGCTTCGGCCACGATGATCTCCGGCTCGACGAGCAGCGCGGTCCCGGTCAACGTTGGCGCACCGGTCACCCCGACCACGGGTGTCCTGAGCGCTGACAACCTGGCCCCGGCCTACGGTGCGACGGTCAACCTGACTGACACCGTCTCGCCCGCCGCGGCGGCCGGGTCGGTGGTGTTCTACGACGGCACCACGGCTCTCAACGCCACTCCGGTGGCGACCAGCACCGCTGGTGTCGCCACCCTCGCCGTCAGCAACCTGCCGGCCGGCACCGACAACGTCACCGCCGTGTTCACCCCAACCAGCACCACGACCTACTCGGGGAACACCTCCAACTCGGTGGCCATCGTCGTGGCGGCTCCGGCGGCTTGTAGCTTGACGGGCTCGAGCTGCACCGACCAGCAGAACATCTCGGTCACGGTCAACCCGGGCACCATCACCATCACGACGCCCTATACCTCGGCCAAGCCGTTCACGCTGCCGGCCCTGGCCCTGAGCACCGACGGCACCTACCTGTCCTCCTCGGCGGCCTTCCCGGCCTCCGGCGATGCTCCCATCACCGTGACCAGCACCCTGGCCGGCGATCCGAGCTGGACCGTGTCGGTGGCGGCGAGCAACCTGACTGACCCGGCGGGCGCCACGATCGCCTCGTCCGGTCTCGGTCTGACCGGCGGCACGCTGGTCAACAACGGGAAGTTCCCGGGCACGGTGAAGTTCACCGACATCCCCGGCCACAACCCCAACGGCAGCGACACCAACACCGGTCTGGGCACCGCCCCCCAGACCTGGGCCAGCTCGCCCGCTGGTGACGGCACCGCCACCATGACCGGGACGCTCGGCCTGTTCGCCCCCACGTCGACTCCGGCCGGCACCTACAGCGGGACCATCACCTTCTCGGTCATCTGATCGAGAGGTAGGACCCGGACGGAGGAATTGCTCCGTCAACGCAGAGAGTAGGCAAGGAGTGGGACGGGAAACCCCGTCCCACTCCTGCCTTTTCCTGCCATCCATCTGATTGATATAGTTGTGAGTATCCGGCGACCGGTGCTTTCGGAGCATTTGCGGTCGCTACGGCCCTGCCGAATCCGGCCCTTACGCAGACGAGATGAGCTCCTATCTTGACCTACGTCTCTCATTCGAAATCAGGCCATCGCTTCGGCTCTGTTTCCCGTGGCGGCCGGTTGATGACGTGCGCCGTGACGGTGCTCGTGGCGCTGATGGCGCTGTTCCCTGGATACGCCTCGGCCGCCACCTCCTCGTCCACCACCAACCCGGGTGCCAATGCTGCTGCGCCTCCGACCACGGCGGCAAAGGCACCGGCCAACGTGGTGACCTTCGGTACCCAGACGGCCAGCGCCACCCAGCCAGACGGGCGGGGTTACTTCGACTTCGGGAGCGGGGCGGGAGGTCAGATCGCCGATCACGTGGCGGTACGCAACTACTCGAACCAGACCATCACCGTCACCCTGAAGGGCACTGACGCCGTCAACACCCCCCAGGGCGGCCTGGCCGCCCTGCCGGTCAACGAGACGTCGAAGGATGTCGGCGCCTGGATCCAACTCCCGGCCTCCGACCTCACCTTGACGATCGCCCCCCGTCACGACGTGATCGTGCCGTTCCGGGTGGTGGTCCCCAAGGATGCGCTCCCGGGAGACCACGTCGGGGCGATCACGGCCACGCTGCAGTCCTCGGTGATCTCCAAGAGCGGCCAGCGGGTGAAGCTCCTCCAGACGGCCGGCACCCGCATGTTCCTTCGAGTCAGCGGTCCACTGCACCCGAACCTGTCGGTGGAGGGAATAGCCGTCCGCTACGAAGGCACCTGGAACCCGGCCGGCAAAGGCCGGGCCGTGATCACCTGGTCGGTGCGCAACTCGGGTAACGTCGGCCTCGGCGGGCGCCAGACGGTCTATGTGAGCGGCCTGTTCGGTAGTCGGAAATCCGCCGTTCGGGTCGCGGACGTGCAACTGCTGTTGCCCGGATTCTCGGTCAAGGAGAGCGTCACCGTCACTGGGATCCTCCCAGAGGTGCGCGACACCGCCCACGTCTCGCTGTCCCCGCTCTACATCCCCGGATCGGTGCAACCGGCGTCGGGCCCCTTCAAGGCGACCGTCACCTTCTGGGCGCTGCCCTGGCCCGACATGATCATCGTGGCGATCGCGCTGCTCGCCCTCGGAGCGCTGCTCTACCGCCGGCGCCGGCGGCGGGGCAGCCCCCCCGGGGCCGGTTCCGATCCTCCGAAGCGCCCCGGGCGATCCGCGGGCCCGAGCGAGCCGAGCGGTGGGCCGGCCAAAGAAGATCTACTCGTCAGCGTCCCGGCCGGGGATCGGCCAACAGGGACGGTCGCCGCTGACCTCGCTGGCGGCGATCGGGGTGTCGAGCCGGCGGTCAATAGCGCTGAGAACGGAGTCAAGCAGTGAGAATTCACCGAATCACAGAGGCGACAGCCGCTGGAGCTGTGGCCGTCGTGGCCTTGGCGGGCGCGCTGTCGGTAGCCGCGCCGGCGCCGGTGTGGGCAGCATCGGCCGTGCCTTTCACCGATCCGTCGGCTCAGGGTCTGATCGGCTTCTGCGGCCGGGACAATCAGCCGGTCACCTCGGGATCGCTCACCGATCAGCCCTTCGTCTGGAAGGCGGTAGCGACGGTGGCGGCCCCGCCCCACTACAGCGAGGCCTTCCTCACGTTGTATCAGCCCATCGAGCACGTCGATCCGTCGGCGTGGACGGGCTATCAGCTCACCGACACGGCGGTGTTCAAGGACCCTCAGCATCCTGCTGCGCAGGCAACCAACGTCGATGTGCCCCTGATCGGGGCCGACCAGTCCTACCCCCCCTACTGGAACGGGCTCTATCAGATCCGGATGTTCTTCGCCGGGCCCCAGATGACCCCGTGGACCCAGACCTACCCGGCGGCGGTGATCCAGGTGACCGGTAGCAAGTGGACCCTGGTGCAGGGAGGAACGGTCGACTGCGCCGCCAGTCAGGCCATCTCGACGGTCGCCAAGGACCTGCCTCAGTCGGTGCTCCAGACGCCCCAGACCGTCGTGGTGCACTCGGCACCAGCCGGGTCGCCGACGACGACGGCTTCAGGGCCGGGTCAGCCCAAGCCGGTTGCGTCGGCTACTACCACGCTCCCGAGTTCATCGGGAGCTACCAGCCCGACGTCCGCAGCCAAGTCGGCTGCGGGGGGGGCCACGGCCGCCGGCGCGACCCATCCCTCGGGGTCCGGCGGGAACTCAGGCTGGGTTGCCGTGGTGGCCTCCGCGGTGGTGGTCCTGGGCGGTGGCGGCACCGTCTGGTGGCGGCGTCGGCTGGGAGGCAAAAGCGCCTGATTAGGACAAAGACCGCCTCAGCTGTCCGGCTAGAAAACGAGAGATGACGCGCAGGTAAACGATCTGAATACAACTGCGGTATCCATCCCAATTACGGGTGCCAATCAGGCCTACTCGTTTATGCTCTCAGCGCCTATAGAGTTGAGAAGAGGACGGGTATAAATGCGAAGTAAGCGGCTGACCATGGGATTCAGAGCCACTGTCATGGTGGGCTTGGGTCTGCTTCCCCTAGTCGCCTCCATCGGAGTGCAGACCGCCGCTCATGCGGCCGGTACCGCACCGGCGTGGGAGCCCGATCCGTCATCGGCGAGCTACGGCCAGGTGGTGTTCTACGACGCCAACGGCAACGTGGTTACCAGTGGTAGCGACTACAACAATCCGTTCGCCTGGGCCGTGGGTGCCACTCCCAGCGATACGGGTGTGAACACCGGCAACTTGATCACGGCGCTGCCGCAGAAGGGCGTGTTGACGGCGCTGTGGCCGGTCAACTCGGATAACTCCAGTCCGCTCCCCCCGACCGGGGCGCCGGCTGACGTGACTGCGCTCGCGGCTACCAACACGGTGGTGGCGGGTGGCACGGCGGCGAGCCTTTTGAACTTCAACGTCAAGTACCCGACCACCGCGGATCCCGGCTACCAGGACGTGGCCCAGTTCCGGGTGACCGACTCGGGGACGCGTGGCGCCGGTAACGCCACCCATGGCACCTACTGGTCGGCGGATGTGGCGTTCAACCCGACCACCGCCCCGATCACCGTCCTCGGGGTGACCATCCCCCCCAGCGGATGGGCCCAGGTCTTCCCCGTCGTCACTCCGACCAGCACCACTGGATTGACCACCAGCGCGACCAGCGGCAACCTGAATATAGGCCAGTCCATCACCCTCACCGCCAATGTGACCCCGGCCGGGGGCGCTACCGGTGCCGGTTCGGTCAACTTCTTCGACGACACCGGCTCGGGCCCGACGCTGCTCGGCTCGGGTGCGGTCAACTCCTCCGGCGTGGCCACCTATAACTACACCCCTGGTGGTGGCAACCAGTCCTACACCGCCACGTTCGTGCCCACCCTCGGGGATATCCAGAATCCCAACACGGCCACCGCCACCATGACTGGTGAGTCGACGTCCTCGGCGGTGGCGGTGAGCGTCACCGCGCCGGCTACGACCACCACGGTGACATCGAGCGGTAACAACTCGGTGGTCGGCACCGCCGTCACCTATACCGCCACCATCGGGTCCTCGGGGGGCACCCCCAACGGCGGAACGGTGGTCTTCAATGATGGCGGTTCGCCGATCACCAACTGCGGTTCGCAGGCCGTGAGTGCGGGAGTGGCGACGTGCAACACCACGCCCACGACGGCCGGTGGCCACAACATCACCGCGGTGTACTCGCCCGGTACCGCTCCCTTCGCCGGGTCCACCTCGGCCACGTTCGTTCAGACCGTTGCTCAAGGAACCACCACCACCAACCTCAGTGCTTCTCCCAACCCAGGTGGAGACAGCCAGAACGTGACGCTGACCGCGACCGTCGCGGTCGCTACGGGTGCGGGTACTCCTACCGGCACGGTCAAGTTCGAGAACAACGGCACCGCCATCACCAGCCCCAATGACTGCTCGGCTGTGCCCCTGACGTCGCTCGCCGTCACCTGCATTACCACCTTCGCCAGCGGGACCTACAACCTCTCCGCGGCCTACTCGGGTGACAGCAACTTCTCGCCGTCGACGGGAACCACGTCCGAGCCGGTCTACCCCGGGACCACCACCACCGTGAGCTCGTCCAGCACGGCTAACACCTCGGTGGTCGGCGAGAGCGTCACCTACACGGCCACGGTGGCGTCGACGACTACGCCCAACGCCGGGACGGTCTCCTTCACCGATGGCGGTTCGCCGATCGCCGGCTGCAGCGCGGCCACTGTCACCAGCGGTGTCGCCACCTGCCAGACGACTCCCGCCGGTCTTGGTAGCCACAGCATCGTGGCCACCTACACCCCCGGGACGGCTCCGTTCGGCGGATCCACTTCCAGCCCCTTCACCCAGACGGTCAACCAGGCCTCGACCAGGACGACTCTCGGATCCCTCACCCCGGCGGTAACCGGCCAGGCGGTCACCTTCTCAGCCCAGGTCGCCGTCACGGCACCCGGCGGGGGTACTCCGACCGGCACCGTCACGTTCGAGGGCGGCACCACGACGCTGTGCACCAGCAATCTGAACACCAGCGGGACGGCCTCCTGCACCTATAGCTCGTTGCTCGCCGTCAACTCGCCTTACACGATCACAGCAGCCTACGGGGGTGATACCAACTTCGCTGCGTCGACGTCGTCGCCGGCCCCGCAGGCGGTGACCCCTGCCTCGACGTCACTGCAACTGACACTGGGCAGCGGCACCAATCCGAGCTACACCGGACAGACGATCCAGTACCAGGCCGTGCTCAGTGTGTCGACCCCAGGTGCGGGCACGCCTACCGGAGCGGTGGTATTCCAGGACGGCGGCACCACCCTCTGTACGGTGGCGCTCGGATCGAGCCTCACGGTTGGCTGCAACGAGACGCCGGTCACCGCTGGCCCGCATTCGATAACGGCCTCCTATGCCGGCGATCCCAACTTCCTCTCAGCAACCAAGGCCCTGACCCAGACGGTCCAGAACCCCACCGCCCCCGGAGCACCGACCGGAGCGGCCGCAACCCCCGGCGACACCAAGGTCTCGCTCTCCTGGACGGCACCGTCGTCCAATGGGGGCAGCACCATACTGGGCTACAACGTGTACGTCGGGACCTCGGCAGGTGGCGAGTCGGCCACCCCCGCCAACTCGGCCCTGATCACCGGCACGACCTATACGGTCACCGGCCTGACCAACGCCAAGAAGTACTACTTCACCGTCGAGGCGGTCAACGCCGTCGGTCTGTCGGCGCCATCGACCGAGGTATCGGCCACCCCGGTCAACTCGGCCGGCTATCTGATCGTCGGCCGGGACGGCGGGGTCTTCAGTTTCGGGGGGGCCAACTACCAGGGTTCGCTCGGGGGAGTGCGCCTCAGCCAGCCCATCGTGGCGGTGGCCTCCACCCCGGACAAGGGGGGCTACTGGATGGTGGCGGCCGACGGCGGCGTGTTCACCTTCGGTGACGCCGGCTTCTACGGTTCGCTGGGCAACGTGCACCTCGTCCAGCCCATCATCGCCCTCATCCCCACCCACGACGGCAAGGGCTACTGGCTGGTGGCCCGCGACGGCGGGATCTTCACCTTCGGTGACGCCACCTTCCACGGCTCGCTCGGCAACGTGCACCTGGCCCAGCCCATCGTGGGTGCTGCGCCCACCTCCGACGGGGGCGGTTACTGGATGGTGGCGGCCGACGGAGGAATCTTCACCTTCGGTGACGCCACCTACCACGGGTCGCTCGGCAACGTCCATCTGGCCCAACCGATAGTGGCCATGGTGGCCACCTCCGACGGTGGCGGCTACTGGCTGGTAGCGGCCGACGGCGGAGTGTTCAGCTTCGGAGACGCCCTCTACCGTGGCTCGGTGCCCGGCACCGGCGCCTCGGTGACCAACGTGATCGGCGCCGCCTGAGGCGGTCCCAAGGACGGAAGAACACGTAGATGACGAGCGGGGCCCGGCCGGTGCAGACGGCCGGGCCCGGCCGCGTCGGTGACGGCACCAGGACGAGAGCGATCGACGGATGACCAAGATCTTGTACATCAGCGCCGACTGGGGAACGGGACGGGACGGCGAGCCCACCCCGGGTGGCTCGTGCTTCTATCGGGTGGTGCAGCCGGCCGAGGCGCTGGCCCGGAACGGGATCGAGACCATGGTGGTCAAGCACTTCTCCTACGACTCCACCACCGGCGAGATCCTCGGGCGGCCCGACGCCGACGCCGACCCCGTCGGCGGCTTCGACATAGTGGTCTTCCAGCGCTGGATGCGCGAGTCGGGGGCGGTGCTCACCGAACGGGCCCAGGCCTACGGCCAGATCGTCGTGCAGGACATCGACGACTGGCACTGGGGCCTCGACACCGACCACACCGCCTTCAACGCCACGCATCCCAAGGCCAGCCCGACCGCCAACCGCAACCACTACTGGAGAACGCTGGCCCGGGCCGACCTGATCACCGTGTCCACCGACTATCTGGCAGCGCGTCTGGCCAAACTGAACGTACCCACGGTGGTGGTCCCCAACGCCATCGACTTATCGCGCTACGCCGACCAGCCGGTGCGTGACACCGAGCGGCCGGTCGTCGGCTGGGTGGGCGGAGTGCCGTGGCGGTCACGGGACCTGCAGATCCTGCAGGGGGTGCTCGGGCCGTACATGGTACGCCACGGCCTCTCCTTCATCCACGGCGGCCATGTGCCTGCTGCGCCGCGGGCCGCGGACCTGCTCGGTCTCCGCCCGGAGACGCCGACGACCGAGCGGCTGATGGTGCCGGTTTCGGAGTACCCGAGCCTGTTCGAGGGCATCGACCTGTTCATCGCGCCCCTCGCTGACACCCCCTTCAACCTGGCCAAGAGCAGCATCAAGCTGCTCGAAGCCTCGGCCTCGGGCATCCCCTGGGTGGCCTCGGACATCGGCCCCTACCGCAGCTCCCAGGGGGGACGGCTGGCCCGCCGTCCCAAGGACTGGCAGCGTCACCTGGAGGTGCTCATCGACCCCTCCGAGCGGGCCCTACAGCGGGCAACGCAGCTGGAATGGGCCAGCACCTACTCCATCGACCGGTTGTGGACCAACTGGGTGAACGCCTACAAGACGATCTCTGGGGTGGACCTGGCGGTCACCTGAGCGACGTGTCGCCCGCCAGCGTGATGGTTCGGTCGGCGGGCGACGCCGGTGCTCGAAGGGGATGACTCAGATGGCGTCCGGGATGTCGCGTGGCGCCGTCGTCACCCGGTTGGTCTCCTTGATGTGCTCCCGGAAGATCATGGCCAGACGACGGCGGTTGGGATCCGCCACCCGGTGCCCGCACTCCCGACAAGTTGCATGCCACATACCCATTTCGAGGGTGTAGATGGCGCGGTGCGCCGAATGGTTGAGCTGTTGGCCGGACAACTGGTGAGGTCCTTCTCCTGTGGTTCTCTCACTGCGGAACGCCCGTTCGGCAGCGGATGACACAGTTGCACAAGGCCGGGAAAATCCAACCAAACAGGAGGTGAATAATCGGTGGTTGGGGGCGTCGGAGGAGGCTATAAGTCCGCTTCGCCGAGAATCTTCCCTACCGGCAGGGTCACGCCGGGTAGCGCGACGGAGATGATCACCGAACCGGACCGTAGATGTCGCAGATCGCGGTAGCCGCCCGACGCCGGCTGGCGGTGCACCAGCAGTTGCTGCGACATGAGGTCGACGATCCAGCACTCGGCGATCCCGCACCGGGCGTACAGCGAGGCCTTGCGGCCCCTGGCGTGGGTCAGCCCGAACGAACTGTCGACCACCTCGACCAGGAGGAGGATGTCGTCGACCCCGGCGAAGCCGTCGCGGTAGTCGTCGGGCCGGCGCCGCAGCACGGCCACGTCGGGGCAGGGTTGCGAGCCTCCGCCGAGATCCACCGGATTGTGCACCGACACCGTGGCCAGATCGCCGACGGCCTCACCGAGGAGCCGGTTGAGGCGGATGGAGCACGCCGCCTGGGCCTCGGTCAGCGGGGCCAGGGCCACCTGCTCGCCGTCCAGGACCTCGAAGCGGGTAGGGGCCGGCGGGGGAGAGGCCTGGGCCCGCCGGCGCAACCACTCGTCCACCTCCGGGCGGCTCTCGAAGTCGTAGCCCTCCGAGCCGAAACCTCCGAACGACATGAGATGCACTCTACGGCGCCGGGGACCGGCGACCCGGGATGCTCAGCCGAGCTGCTCGACGAAGCGCTCCAGCTGCTTCAGGTTGCGGCACTCGTAGGCCCCGTCGCAGTGGGTGGCGTACTGGCCGACGATCGAATCGCCGGTGTCCCAGTAGGACCGCGGCTCGGGGTTGAGCCAGTAGACGTGGCGGGCCTTCTTGGCCATCTCGGCCAGCACCCACGCCTGAGCGGCGTGGTAGTTGTTGCGGGCGTCGCCCAGGAGCAAGACGGTGGTCTTGGAGTTGATATCGCGGCCCCACCGGTCCCAGAACGCCTCGAAGGCGTGACCGTAGTCGGAGTGGCCGTCGACCCAGATCACGTCGGCCTCGGTGTTGATGCGGTGAATGGCCAGGGAGATGTCCTCGGTGGCCTTGAAGTAGTCGGTGACCTCGTCGATCCCGTCGATGAACACGAACGAGCGGACCCGGCTGAACTGCGAGCTGATGGCGTAGACCATCTGCAGGGTGAAACGGGCGAAAGCCGCCACCGAGCCCGAGATGTCGGCGATGACCATGATCTCGGGCTTGGACGGCCGGGGGTAGCGGAACTTGGGGTCGGCCGGGACGCCGCCGTAGGACAAAGAGTGGCGGACCGTGCTGCGGAAGTCCAGCGGCCCCTTGCGCCCGTGGCGGCGTTTGCGGGCCAGCCGAACCGCCAGCTTGCGGGTGAGCGGGGCGATGGCCTTGCGCAGGGCCACCAGCTCCTCACGGCTGGCGTGCATGAAGTCGATGTCCTCGGGGAGCGGCTTGCGCACCGACTTGGCCACGGCCTCCGCGCCGCGGTCGGCCACCAGGCGTCGCCGGATTTCGGCCTCGATCTCCCGTCGCAGGGCATCGAGGCGGGCCTCGTACTCCTCGCGCACGAGGCGCTCCTCGAGGTCGGTCTCGTCGGTGTTGCGGCGCCGCTCCTGGGCCATCATGCGCTCGAGCATGGAGTCGAGGTCGAGATTGCGCAGCGTCCGGTACAGGTAGTAGGTGCCTCCCACGGGCCGGCCCGGCTCCATACCCGCGTAGCGGGTCACTGCGGCGCGGGCCAGGGCCCGCATCATGGCGTCGTTGCCGTCCATGAGGGCCCGGAAGAGCATCTCGGCGAGCTGCTCGGGGGTCAGGCCCTCGGCCGACCCCTGCCCCTCGCCCTCGCGGGCTCCCATCAGGGTGGTCAGCAGATCCTCGGCGTCGGACTCACCCTCCTCGCCGCCGCCGAGCCGGTACTCCCGGCCGCGGAAGGAGAAGTAAACCTCGAAGACGGTCTCGAAGGTCTTCCAGTGGGCGTTGTTCTTCACCATCGTGGCGGCCAGCGAGTACTTGAACGCGTCACGGTCCTCGAGCGGTATGTGGCGCAGGGCCTCCACGGCGTCGAGGTTCTCGGTGAGGCTCACCGGGATCCCGGCGTTGCGCAACTCCTTGACGAAGCCCGACAGCGACTCGAGTAGGCCGGCGGAGCTGCCGACGGGCAGCTCGGGTTCGGCGATGCTCACCAGCCGCTACCGCGACGCCGAGGTCGTCGTGGAGGAGGTCAGGTCCTTGGCGGCCTTCTCGATGTCGGACTGGTACTTGAGCAGGATGTGGAGGGTCTCGGTGGCCGTCTGGGCGTCCACCGACTCGATGCCGAGCAGCAGGAGGGTCCGGGCCCAGTCGAGGGTCTCCGACACCGACGGGGCCTTCTTCAGCTCGAGACTGCGGATGGACCGCACGATGCGCACCACCTGGTCGGCCAGCGCCTCGGTGATGCCCGGCACCCGGGTGAGGACGATCTCCTTCTCGCGCTCGATGTCGGGGTAGTCGATGTGGAGAAACAGGCAGCGGCGCTTGAGGGCCTCCGACAGCTCCCTGGTGTTGTTGGAGGTCAGGAACACCAGAGGAATCTGGGTGGCGCTGACCGTCCCGAGCTCGGGGATGGACACCTGGTAGTCGGAGAGGATCTCGAGCAGGAGGGCCTCGGTCTCCACCTCGACGCGGTCCACCTCGTCGATCAGCAGCACCACCGGTTCGTCGGCCCGGATGGCCTCGAGGAGGGGGCGGGTGAGCAGGAACGGCTCGGAGAAGATGTCCTCCTCGATGTCGCTCCAACCCTCGTGGCCGTCGGACTCGGCGACCCGCTGGGCCTGGATGCGTAGCAGCTGCTTCTTGTAGTTCCACTCGTAGAGGGCCTTGGACTCGTCGAGTCCCTCGTAGCACTGGAGGCGGATGAGGCGGGACCCGGTCAGCTCGGCCACCGACTTGGCCAGCTGGGTCTTGCCCGTCCCGGCCGGACCCTCCACCAGGATGGGTTTGCCCAGACGTTCGGCCAGGAACACCACCCCGGCGATGCCCTCGTCGGCCAGGTAGGAGACCGTGCGCAGGCCGTCGCGAACGGCGGCAGGGGACTCGAAGCGGGAGGGTGCGGCGTCGGTCACTACATCTGGTCCTTTTCCTTGGCTGAAGGGCCAAGTCTACCGGGGCGGGCCGCCGGCGACCCAAGCCGGAGTTCACCGCCCGGGTCCGAGGACTTAACGGCCGGTTCACCCCCCGGCGCCGGCTTGGGACGAGAATGGAAGCGCGGGTGGGAAGGAGTTGGTGCGGTGAACCGTCCTCTGCGTACCCAATTAGGCAGCTTGGTGATGATCGCGGTACTGGCCCCGATGCTGCCTCTGCGCCACGCCGTCCCTGCGGCGACGGCCGGCGCAGCGGGCGCATTCGAGGCGGGGAACCTCGTCGTGTCCGTGCCCTACGTGCCGGCGTCGGCCAGCCTGGTCCCCCTCTGCCGTGCCCTGCTCACCTTCGAACAGGGGGGCCCCGGCGCAGCCCAGGCCGCAGTCGAGTTGCAGCAACCGCAGGGCGCGGCCAACGCGCCGGGTATCTCCTTCGACGGCCTGGCCCTCCTCGAGGGCGCGACCGGCGGGAGTGAGCAGTCGGCGGCGGCCTGGTGCGCCCTATTCCTCGCCCATCCTCCGAGAGGATGATTTCGTCCCGCTAAACCTCCCACCGGGCTTGCGACGGTCTACCCTGAGCCTCGAGAGACCGGGTGAGACCCAGGAGGCCATTTCCGTGCCGCTGTTCGATCGCGAATTCATCGCCGTCCCCGATGACAAGAAGAACCAGATCGTCTTCAAATGGCCGGACCACAACATCCGGAAGTTCACCAGGGCGATCGTCAATGCCGACGAGATGGCCCTGTTCGTCAACACCGGCAAGGTCGTGGCGACCATGGGACCCGGGCGCCACCAGATCGACGCCGACGAACTGCCCGGACTCGGCGTCCTCATCGACTTCGCCACCGGGGGCAACGCCTACAAGGCCGAGCTCTACTTCGTCGGTACCCGTGAGTATCCCCGCAACCCCTTCGGTGGGCGCATCGACGACGTCCAGGATCCCCAGACCGGGATGATCGTGACCCTGCGGGTGTTCGGCGACTACTCCATGAAGGTGAAGGATCCCGTGGCGCTCATCACCAACCTGGTGGGCACCGTCGACGTGGCCGATAACGACGCCGTGACCGGCTGGATGAGCGATCAGCTCCTCAAGGTCATGCGCACCCACATGACCGTGCAGATCGTGCGCAACGGATGGCCCATCCTCGGCCTGTCGGCCTACACCCCCGACATCGAGAAGGAGGTCGTGGCCTCCGGCAACGAGCAGCTCGCCAGCTACGGCGTCGAGATCATCCGGATGGGCAACTTCGACATCAACCTGTCGGCCGAGGACGAAGCCCAGCTCAAGACCCTGGCCAAAGACACCGCCTACTCGCGCCTGGCCGGAGGATTCCAGCAGTATGCGGCCGGTGAGATGGCTCTCGGCGCCGGCCAGGGCATGGCCCAGGGCGGCGGCGCGGTGAGCGGCGCCTTCCTGGCCGCCGGCCTCGGCATGGGAGGCCAGGCCGCGGCTCCGGCCCAGCCCGGGCCCCCGCCCCCTCCCGGACCGGGCTTCGCCGGGGGCGGCGCCGGCTATGCGGCCCAGGCCCAGCCCGGGGTCAAGTGCCCGAACTGCCAGGCCGACAACACCCCGTCGGCCAAGTTCTGCGCCTCGTGCGGGACGTCGCTCGCCCCCCCCACGGTCAAATGCGCCAACTGCCAGGCCGACAACCCTCCGGGGGCCAAGTTCTGCGCGTCGTGCGGGACGCCCGTCGCCCCGGTGGTGGCCCACTGCACCAACTGCGGGGAGGAGTTGGCGCCCGGGGCCAAGTTCTGCCCGTCGTGCGGGACGCCCTCCGCCGGCGCCCCCCCTGCCGGTGGTGACGCGGCCGCCGGGTCCTAACCTGGGGGACTATGAGCTTGTTCGGGCGTCGGCGCGACAGCGACGGTTGGGAGATGGGGGAGGGAGCCGGCGCGCCGCCATCGCCGATCGATGGCGCCTGGACCCATTCCGATCAGCCGGCGATAGCCAGCGTCAGGGGGGAGATTTTTTCCGGGGCGGCTCCATCTTCGGCCCGAGACGACCCGGAGACCGGCCTGGCTGCCATCAAGGCCAAGGATCCCCGCTTCGAGCGTGACACGTTCCTAGGGCAGGTCCAGCGGGCCTTCTTCCTCGTCGAGGAGGCGTGGACCACCCGCAACTCCGACATGAGCCGCCAGGTCATGGCCGACGGGTTGTGGCAGCAGCACCGGTTCCAGATCGAGAGCTATCGCAGCGCCGGCAAGCGCACGGTCCTGGAAGGCCTGTCGGTGGACAGCATCACCATCCTGGTGGTGCACCTCGACGCCCAGTACGACACCATCACGGTGCGGATCCTGGCCCGTTCGGCCGACTACGACGTCAACGACGCGGGGCGGGTCGTGCGCGGCTCGCGCGATCAGGAGCAGTGGGCCGAGGACTGGACGTTCCAGCGGGCTTCGGGTGCGGTGACCCCCGAAGCCGGTGGCACCCTCACTGATAAATGCCCCAACTGCGGGGCGCCCCTCCAGCTCGACTTCAACGGGATCTGCCGCTACTGCAAAGCTCTCGTCTCCACCGGCACCTACGACTGGGTGCTGACCCGCATCGCCCGGGTTCCCCCGGCCTACTGAGCCCCGGCGTCCCCGGCGTCCTGGTCAGCCTGCCGGTTTGGTGGACGCGGCCGACACGCCTCCGCTCGGCGGGGGGGAAGATGCCCCCGCCGTCGTCGGTGCCCCGGGCAGGGGAGCCAACTGGGGGCCTGCCGCAGGAGCGGTCTTCGGGACGGCGATCAACCCGGCGCGGATCTCCTCCTGGGGGATGAGCCACATCAGCATCTGGTGGTAGACGGTCATGATCGATATCCCGTAGACCGTGCTCGACGCCCACTTACCGGCGAGCTGCGTCCAGGTCTCGCAGCACCCGCCGATACCCGACCCACCGATGACGTCGGAGATGTCCTTGGGCCACGGTTTGGTGGTGGCGTACTCGTGCAGGAGCTCCAGCTGGGCCAGCACGCCGGTGTCGGCGTCGGGGAAGCTCCAGCCGTGGGCACAGGTGTCACAGGCACCGATGCCGGCGAAGTTGTTGTCCTTGGAGGTCAGCTGTCCGTAGGAGGGAAAGGAGAACGATCCCGTCTCGACGATGGACTGGGCGAACGCCACGGCGTAGTCGACACCCAGGCGGTCGCCCCACTTGGCGTAGGACGCGATGAGGTCGTTGACGGGAACGGTCAGGTTCGGGGTGCGGCCCAGGCTGGCCCACCAGGCCTGCAGCTGGGTGGCGTTGAGCAGCGACGGTCCCAGGATGTCGGGAGCCACCGGATGCGGTCCCGGTGTCGGCGCCGGCTCGGCGGCCGCGGGGCTCAGGCTCTGGTCGGCCGGAACGACCGCCGGCACCGTCGTGGTGGTGGTCGTGGTGGTGGTCGTGGTGGTGGTCGTGGTCGTGGTGGTGGTCGGCAGGTCGGCGGGGGTGAGGGGCCGACCGGCCTGCTCGGCCGCGATGAGCTCGGATACCGGCGTTCCCACTGCCACCCCGGGTGTGGTGGCCGCCGTGGTGATCACCCCCAGGGTCTGGCGGGCGGCCAGGAGCCGGGCTTCGGCGTTGCTCACCGACGCCAGCCGGGTCTGGTAGACGACCTGGGCCGCCTCGACGGCCCGGCCGGCGGCGGCGGTGGCCCGGGCGGCATCGGCAGCTTCCTTGCGCACGTGCTCACCGGCCAGCACGAGCATCTCCTGGGCGTCCACCGCTTCGGTGGTGTTGATCCCGTTGACGCCCGCCGGGGTGACGGGTCCCGCGGAGACCGGGGAGGAGCCGTGGGCGGGAGCGGACTGCGGGTTGGGTGCGGCGGCCGGGTTGGGTGCGGCGGCCGGGTTGGGTGCGGCGGCCGGGTTGGGTGCGGCGGCCGGGTTGGGTGCGGAGCCGTCGGTCACCTGAGCCAGGTCGGGATTGGTGTACCCCACCCCGATGTAGGCGTCTATAGCCAACTGGCGAAGCCGCTTATCGGCACCGGCCTGGCCGGCCGCGGCCCACGCCTGCGCGGCCTGCGCCGCACCGAGCTGCTGGCGGGCGGTGAGCAGAGCGGCGCTGGCCTGGGTGACACCGGTCTGGGCCTGAGCGACGTAACTCTGAGCGACCGTGACATCAGATATGGCCTGAAGCTGGCCGAGGTCGGCGTCGACCTGGGCCACGATGGCGTCGGGGCTGGGCATCGGGGCGGGAGGTGTCCCCGGCGGAGCGGCGGTGGTCGGTGGTCCTCCCACCGGCACCGGCGGTACCCCCGGCCCGGTTGGTTTGACGGGCGCCGGCTGGGTGGTGGACGTCGTGGTGGTGGAAGCGGGGGATGGCGTCGGGGCGGCGGGCGCAGCGGTGGTCGACGTCGTCGAATCCGTCGCCGGCACCGCCGCGGTGGTGGAGGTGGTGGTAGTGGCCCCAGGGAGGGTGATGACAGTTTGGGCGCTAGCCGCCGGCGCCGGGACCAGACCCACCGCAACCCAGGCCAGAAGGGCGATGGCCGCCAACGCGGCGGTCCACTTGCGCAAGGGAGTATCGGCGGTCCGACCGTCGGATGCAGTCGCAGGGAGGGCGGACACGGGCACTCTCAACTTCGAAGGCTTCGACGCAGGCATTCCGGAACCCTTCGCCCAAGGGCGTCAAAACCCGAATCTAACAGAGCGCTAGATGTGCAGGCCGCACTCCGTCTTGGCCGTGCCCGCCCACCGCCCGGCCCGCGGGTCGTCGCCGGCTTGGACCGGTCGGGTACAGGGCCGGCAGCCGATCGAGGGATATCCCTGCTCGAGGAGCGGGTTGACCGGTATGTCGTGGTCCGCGATGTAGCCACTCACGTCTAGATCGGACCATGTGGCGATCGGGTTGACCTTCACCAGCCCTCGCAGGTCGCGGGCCACTATCGGCGTCCGGGCCCGGGTCGGGGACTCGGCCCGACGCAGCCCGCTCATCCATGCCATCTTGCCGAAGAGGGCCCGGTCCAGCTGTTCGATCTTGGCTGCTGAACAACAGTTGACCGGGTCGGCCTCCCACAGCTCGACAGGCTGCGGGGGGACGGTGAGGACACGCAGGTTGAGGCCGTAGTGGCGACGCACCAGCTCGACCGTCTCGAGGGTCTCGGGGAAGTGGTAGCGGGTGTCGATGAACACCACCTCTATGGACGGCTCCACCGCAACCGCCAGGTCGATGAGCACGGCGTCGGTCATGGACGCAGCCAGGCACATGAACGGGTGGAACTGCTCGACGGCCCACTCGATCACCGCCGATGCCGGGGCCCGCTCGAACTTCTCGTTGATGCGTGCCAGTTCGGCGTCGGTGAACGATGGGGCGTGGAGGTGGCTACCGGATTCCATCAGTGTCGTCAACGTCGGAACTCCTTGTCGGAGGGGCCGTCACACTGGCCGGCGCGGTCACTTCGGTACGAACCCAGGAGAGCCACCCGGGAGGACGCCGGGCCGCGAGACGAGCGCCCGACCACCACAGAACTAAGGGGAGTTGGCGACGACGGGGTCGGCAAGGTCGGGGTCGGGGTCGGCAAGGTCGGGGTCCGGGTCGGGGTCGGGGATGTCCGAGTCGGCAACGTCACGGTCTATCCCGCCGCGCACTCGCCTTCGCCGACGTCGGCCACGTAGGGCCCCGTCTCGTCGAAGTCGATGTAGTACTCAGGATGGGCCTCAGGGTCGGGCCAGTCGTCGAGGTCCTTGAGATCGGCGGCCACGATCTTGGCTCCCCCGACCCTCTCCAGCCACGCCGCGAAGGGCTCACCGGCGTCGCGCTCGTCGGCGAAGCGCCCCACCACCCGTACGGTGGCCTCGGCGGCCGCCTTGGCCGGCAAACGCAACGCCCGCTGGGCGAACTGGATCTCGGTGTCGCCGACGTGACCGCCGAGCAGCAACTGGTAGCCGGGAGCCGGGCGACCGTGGGCCCGCCGCTCGGCTCCGTGGAAGCCGATGTCGGCGACGTGGTGTTGTCCGCAGCTGTTGGTGCAACCCGAAATGTTGATGCGCACCCCGCCGACGTCGGCCAGGCCGGCGTCCTCCAGGGCCCGTCCGATGTCGTCGGCCAAGCCGCGGCTCTGGGTGACGGCCAGGTTGCAGGTGTCGGCACCGGGGCAGGAGACCACGTCGCGGGCCAGTTCGGCTCCGGGCTCGGCCATGCCGATGTCGTCCAAGCGGCGGTAGAGATCGGCCAACTGCTCCGAGCGCAGGCCCCGGAAGGCCAGGTTCTGCCGGTTGGTCACCCGGACGTCGATGTCGAAATCCCTGACGATGGCGGCGAGGGCCCGGAACTGAGCGCTCGTGATGTCCCCGAGGCGGGCGTAGGCGATGGCGCTCACCGTCCCCTTGGCGGCTCCGACCACCACGTTGGTGGACTCCCAGCGGCTGTAGTTGGCCTCGGGCGAGTTGGCCTTGGGGCTCACCTTCAGCGTTACGGGAACCCCCATGGGGGTGGGCTCCACGTTGGTGGCCACCCCGGCCGGCTCGTCACCGAGTTCCTCGACTATGGCGGGAATGCCACCCGGCCAGCTCGAGCTGGCTAGGAGAAGAGTGCGTTCCCGAATGATTCGCCGGCGCAGTTCGTCGATGCCCAGTTCGTCGACGACCCACTTGAGCCGGGCCCGCAGCTTGTTGTATCGGTTACCGAAATGGTCGAAGGTCCGAAGGACGGCTTCGATGGTGGGGAGCAGCTCCTCCCTCGGCGTGAACTCCTCGAGCGCCTGAGCCGGGTGGGGGTTCGCGCCCAAGCCGCCGGCCACGAAGACCCGAAAGCCCGGCTCGGTAGTGCCGTCGGCGCGGGGTCGGGCCACGGCTACCACGCCGACGTCATTGAACATGGCCTGGCCACAGTCGGTGACACAACCCGAGAAGTTGATCTTGAACTTGCGGGGCAGTCGCTGAGCGTATGGGTGGTGCAGGAAGTAGCGGAAGGTGGCTTCCGCCCACGGGGAGATGTCCAGGACTTCGAACGGGCAGGCGCCGGCAAGGTGGCAGCCCATGACGTTGCGGACGGTGTCCCCGCACGCCTCCCGGGTGGTCAGTCCAACCTCGGCGAGGTCTCTCAGGAGGTCCGGTACCCGCTCCAGCTGCACGAAATGGAACTGCACGTTCTGGCGGGTCGTGAGGTGGCCCCAACCCCGGCTGTAGCGGTCGGAGATATCGGCCAACCGCTCGAGCTGCTCGGCTGTGACCGAGCCGTAGGGGAACTTCACCCTGACCATCTGATTGTGTCCGCCCTGGCGCTGGCCGTAGATGCCATTGTTCAAGCGGAAGACCCGGAAAGCGTCCTCGTCCACCCGCCCGGCCAGGTGGTCGGCCAGGAGACGCTCGAACTTCTCGATGTCGGCGGCGATCTCGGGGTCGATGGTGGAGGGGGGGGAGGTCGTCACCCCTCCAGTAGACCAAATTCCGACTTGGATTATCAACTTTTGCGGGAATTCGAATTGTGACGCTTTTCGGGGCCCCGTCCGCAGGTGCTGCCCCGGTCGATCGAGATGGGCGTAGGGCCGCCGGCGGCGGGCGAGAATGGTGGTGGTGGGGGGGTCGGCGGTGTCGGCGGGCCTGTTGGTGGGCCTGTTGGTGGGCCTGTTGATGGGCCTGTTCGTGGGCCTGTTGGTGGGACGGGCCGGAAGGAGCACCCCATCAGGATGACGGCAACAGCCTCACACCGAGATATGACGGCGCTGAGAAGATCCTGAGAGAGCCCGCTCGATGTCTGAGGCCACCCGCTCGGGATGATGGATGACGTCCTGCCAGGTGAAGATCAGGATCGTCCATCCGTCGAGGGTCAGCCTTCGCTGGCGCCTGAGGTCGGCGGCGGCGTGTTCGGGGGAGTGGTGAGCCGAGTAGCCGTAGAGCTCGATGGCCACCATGGCCGCGGGGTAGGCATAGTCGATCCGGTAGCGGCCGTCGGGACCGGCAACCACCTCTGGCCGCGGCTTCGGCAGGTTGTAGCGCTCGAAGACCCGAGCCATGGAACTCTCGAGCACGCTGGGCGCCGGTCCGGTCAGGCCGCGCTCGGCGAGATGGCGTCTCAGGCGGTCCGTCCCGGGTCGCCCCCGGTTGGCTGGGGAGGCAACTTCCCTGGACAGGTCGCCCACCCGTACCAGGCGCTGCGCCAGTGCCCGGTTGACCGCCCCGGTCAGAGTCGCCGGGGAGCCGGCGACGGCCAGGTCGAGGAGGGTGCGCGCCGTGGATGTGCACAAGACTCCGGCAAAGGTGGCCGTGGGCGTGGGGGAGTGCCGGCTGCGATGGACTTCAACCCCGTCGAGGGGCCGGAAGGTGCTGGCCGTGATGTGGACTGAGTCGGGCTCATGGTCCAACAGTCCCTGCAGCCACGCGGCCGAATGGTGCGAGGCTACGGCTTCGTGGCCACGGCGGCGCAGGGCCTTGATCGCGCTGCGGACCCGGATCACGTGAGTCTCCTCGGTGCCTCCGAGCACGTAGACCCCGGGATGGTGGCGGACGAGGATGCCCTTCCGCACTAGAGAGGTCACCTGTCCGCCATGGGCTCCCAGGCCCAGGAGTTCGTTCCGTGTCACGACGGCGCCGCTGCGACGACCCAGGTCGATCACCTGACGGATGACTTCGTCTAGTTCCATAGTATTTCATATATATCAGCTTGACTTCAGCGTTCCAAGTGCTTCGGCGAGCCGAGGCCCTTGGCCCAAGATTCAGGTCCACGAGGCCCTCGGAGCCGTGGAGAAAAAACCGAGCGGAAACGATGGTGACTCTGGAAACGATGGTGAGTCTGCGAACGATGGTGAGTCTGCGGTCTGTTTCCCGCCGCCAACTCGCTTTCGTTCGCCAACTCGCTTTCGTTCGCCAACTCGCTTTCGTTCGTCAACTCGCTTTCGTTCGCCAACTCGCTTTCGTTCGCCAACTCGCTTTCGTTCGTGGACTCGCAGCCGTCCATCCGTCCAGCCGTCCAGCCGTCCAGCCGTCAGCCATCCAGCCGTCAGGCCGGCTACCCGCCGCCCGGCCGTTGTGCCGTCGCCCGCCTGCGGCGGGTTCGGGAGCGCCTCGGAAGCTTTAGTGGCGGAGTAAGTCGGCTACCTGGAAGGCCAGGTCGAGCGACTGGCGCCCGTTGAGGCGGGGATCACAGGTGGTGGTGTAGCGCAGGTCGAGATCGTTCTCCAGGATCTCGTCGGTACCGCCGAGGCACTCGGTCACATGGTCGCCGGTCAGTTCGACGTGGACTCCGCCCGGCCACACGCCCTCGTCGCGGCAAACCGCGAAGAACTCTTGGATTTCGGCGAGGACGTGGTCGAAATGCCGGGTCTTGCGGCCCCCCGCGCCAACGAACGTGTTGCCGTGCATGGGGTCACAGGCCCACACCACCGGATGGCCGGAGTCGCGTACGGCCCGCAGGAGAGCGGGCAGCCTTGCCGCCACCTTCCCTGCTCCCATCCGCGTGATGAGAGTGAGGCGACCGGGGTCGCGACCGGGGTCGAGGCGGTCGCAGAGGGCCACGACGGCTTCGGGCTCGGCGCTGGGTCCGATCTTGGCGCCGATCGGGTTGGACACGCCGGACAGGAACTCGATGTGGGCGCCGTCGAGACGACGGGTTCGCTCGCCGACCCAGAGCAGATGTGCTGAGGTGTCGTACCAGTCGCCGGTGAGCGAGTCCCGACGGGTCATGGCTTCCTCGTAGCCGAGGATCAGCGCCTCGTGGCTGGTCCAGAAGTCGACCTGGTGCAGAGCGGCTCCGGCCAGGTCGACGCCACAGGCCCGCATGAACCGCAGGGCCCGCTCGATCTCGGCGGCCAGCGCCTCGTAGTCACGACCACCGGGGCTGTCGGCGACGAACTGCTGGTTCCACACGTGCACCTGGGACAGGTCGGCGAAACCACCCTTGGTGAAAGCCCGCAGGAGGTTCAGGGTCGACGCCGACTGGTGGTACGCCGTGAGGAGGCGCCCCGGGTCGGGCACCCGGGCTTCGGGAGTGGGGGCGTCGTCATTGACCACGTGACCGCGAAACGACGGGAGCTCCACCCCGTCGACGATCTCGTAGGGCGAGCTGCGGGGCTTGGCGAACTGCCCGGCGATGCGTCCCAGCTTCACGACCGGCACGCCCGCCCCATAGGTGAGGACCACGGCCATCTGGAGGATCACCCGGAGCTTGTCCCGGATGCTGTCAGCGCTGAAGTCGTGGAAGGACTCGGCGCAGTCGCCGGCCTGGAGAAGGAAGGCCTCCCCGGCCGCCACTGAGCCCAGGGCCGAGCGCAGGCTGCGGGCCTCACCGGCGAACACGAGAGGGGGAAGGTTGGCGAGCGTCTTGAGTGACTGCTCGAGCAGGTTCAGGTCGGGCCAGTCCGGCTGCTGGTCGGCAGGGTGGTCCCTCCAGCTGTCCGGCGTCCACGCATCGCTCACTCCACCAGCGTGGCCTAAACCGCTGGCTTTTTCCAAGCGATAATCCCAAGTCGTAACGTCTGACCTGCGATGGTCGAGAAGATCGGGATATTCGGGGGGACTTTCGACCCAATTCACGTGGGCCACCTGGTGGCGGCGGTCAATGCCCGCCACGCCATGGGCCTCGACCGGGTCGTCATGATGGTGGCCAACGTCCCCTGGCAAAAGGCCGACACCCGCACAGTCAGCACCGCCGCCGACCGCCTGGCCCTGGTCGAGGCGGCCGTCGGTGGCGTGGAAGGGGTGGAGGCCGGATCCTTGGAGATCGATCGGGGCGGGGAGTCCTACACCGCCGACACGCTGGTCGAAATGCACGAGCGGCACCCTGCCGCCGAGTTGTACCTGATCATCGGCTGGGACGTGGCGCCGGCCCTGACCACCTGGGAGCGCTACGAGGAGGTCCAGAAGCTGGCGACCCTCGTGGTGGTGAACCGGCCCGGTTCCCCGCCCCCCCGCCAGCTCACCGAGCGGGGTTGGCGGGTCGCCGAGGTGACGGTTCCCAACCTGGAGATATCCAGCTCCGACCTACGGGCCCGCGCCGCGGACGGCCGCCCGCTCGACTATCTCATCCCGGCGGCAGGTGTCCGCTGCATCCGGGCTCGCAATATGTACGCTGGGGGTGGATGAAGACGGTCAACCGGATCACCGACGGGTCCGGTCCGGCGTCGCAGGCTGCCGGGCCCGGGGCGAGGGTCCGCCGTCTGCAGCGTCGGCGGCGCCTCGTCCGCGAGGAGATGGTGGCCGTACTGGTCCTACTGGCTCTTCTGGCTGTGACCGT
This sequence comes from Acidobacteriota bacterium, assembly GCA_028876385.1. Taxonomy (GTDB): domain Bacteria; phylum Actinomycetota; class Acidimicrobiia; order Acidimicrobiales; family Palsa-688; genus JAKCDU01. The sequence goes on from JAGWSF010000135.1 coordinate 23,069, forward strand.
CGCGGTTCTCGCCACTCAGTGGCTGTCCAACGGGCAGGCCGCCAACTCCGTCGGTGCGTCGGCCCCGGTGGCCGCAGCCCACTTCTTTGTCCCCCCTAATCCGAGCACGCCGTCAGCAGCACCTACGTCCCATGGAGGAACCACATGACCGAACCGGCAGGCACGCCCCGGTGATGAGCACACCGGAGCAGATCACCCTCGACCAGGTGAGGACCTGGTGCAGGATCGCCGCCGGGGCGTGCTGGGAGAAGGGGGGTGAGGACACCGTGATCCTGTCGGTCGGCGACACGCTGTCGATCGTCGATGCTTTCGTGATCACCGCCGGCACCAACCCCCGACAGGTCCGCACCATGTCCGAAGAGGTGGAGGAGAAGGTCAAGCAGGCCGGTGGCCCTGCGCCGCGGCGCATCGAAGGTCTCGACGACGCCCGGTGGGTTCTCATGGACTACGGGGACTTCGTGGTACACATCCTGCTGGACGAGGCGCGGGACTTCTACCAGCTCGACCGCCTGTGGTCCGACGCTCAGCGATGGGATTGGGAACCGCCCGGGGCGAGGGCCGCGGGGGAGTAGCACCGGGTCAGGTCGCAGGGTCCGGGACGGCCCGGTGCAACAATGCTCGGCGTGCACATCCCGGCCAAGGTCGACTACGGCATGCGGGCCCTTCTCGAGCTGGCCGGATCAGACGGCCCCGTGACCGGTGAGAGCCTGGCCCGGGCCCAGGGCCTTCCGGCAAAGTTCCTGGCGGCCATCCTCAACGACCTGCGGCGGGCCGGTCTGGTCCAGAGCCAGCGAGGGCTGGACGGGGGGTACCGACTGGGCCGCCCGGCGTCGGCCATCACCGCCGCCGACGTCATGCGGGCCCTTGACGGTCCGCTCGCCGAGGTGCGGGGTCAGCGCCCCGAGATGACCGCGTACGACGGTGCGGCGGCCCGTTTGCAGGATCTGTGGGTGGCGACCCGAGCCAGCCTGCGGTCGGTTCTGGAGCAGGTCACCCTCGAGGACATGGTCAAAGGTCAGCTCCCCGACCACATAGCCCGTCTGGTCGATGACCCCGACTCGTGGAAGTCGAGGGGGCCGCTCGGCGCCTGACCCGTAGCCTCGCCCGCTCCCCCTCGGCCGTCGGCGCCCCCGGCGGGGCGGGCTCTCGGCGCCCCTGGCGGGGCGGGCTCTCGGCGCCCCTGGCGGGGCGGGCTCAGGGACGGGCCAGGCGGTAGCCGGCGCCGCGGATGGTCTGGATCAGCGGGTCGAGGCCGTCGAAGTTGATCTTGCGCCGGAGGTAGCCGACGTACACGTCGACGACGTTGCTCCCCGGGTCGAAGGAGAAGTCCCAAACGTGGCTGAGGATCATGGTCCGGCTGAGGACCTGGGTCGGGTTGCGCAGGAAGAGCTCGAGCAGCGCCCATTCACGAGGCGCTAGCTCGATACGCCGCCCGGCCCGCCACGCCAGCTTGGTGTGCAGATCGAGGCGCAGGTCGCCGTATTCCAGCTCGTGGCCGGCGGGCTGACCGGTACCGCGCACTGCGGCGCGGACCCGGGCCAGAAGCTCCTCGAAGGAAAACGGCTTGGTGACGTAGTCATTGGCACCCATATCGAGACCTTTGACCTTGTCCTCCACCCGACCCCGTGCCGTGAGGATGATCACCGGTGTGGCCGGGTCGCGGCGCCGGATTGCCGAGAGCACCTCCTCCCCTGTGCCGTCAGGCAGGCTCAGGTCCAGAAGAACCACGTCGAAGCCGTCGTTGTCGAGGCTCAGATGGCTGAGAGCGGTGGCCACGTCCCCCGCGGCCACCGTCCCGTAGCCCTCGGCGGCCAGTCCTTTCGACAGGAAGGAGGAGATCCCGGGGTCATCCTCCACCAAGAGCACCCTCATGGCTGGATCGAGTCTCCACCCGGTTGGGGGCCGATGCGCATCTGAACCGACGCTCCCCCGAGGTCCGACTCGGCGATGGTCACCGACCCTCCATGGGCTTCGCACACGGCCCGGACTATGGCCAGGCCCAGGCCGGAACCCTTGGTCGTCGAACGCCGGGCGAAGCGGTCGAGCACCCGAACCCGCTCCGCCGGCGGGATGCCGGGACCTGAGTCCTCGACGACCAGGGACAAGAATCGTCCGTCCAGTGCGGCCGACAGCCGGATGGTGTCGTCGTCCGAGGTGGCATGGACGGCGTTCTCCAGGAGGTTGAGCAGTGCGCCGCGGACCTCGGTCTCGTCGAAGCGCACGACGGCGTCAGGTACCGGACCGAGCTCCCATCGGCGGGGGGCCAGCAGCGACCCGTCCCGGTGGAGGTCTCCCATGAACGCTCGCAGGTCGACGTCGTGGACGTCGTAGCGGACAGGCTCGCGGGCCCGGCCGAGGGTGAGCAACCGGTCCACCAGTGCGGCCATGCGGTCGAGCTCGGTGACCGCAGTGTCCACGGTTTCGGATACGGCGGGGTCGCCGTGGCCGGCCCGCCCGAGGAGCTCCAGGTGGCCGCGGGCCACGGTGAGGGGGGTGCGCAGCTGGTGGGAGACGTCGGAGAGCAGTTCGTGCTGGGCCTGAACGGCTCCCTCTATCCGGTCCAGCATGGCGTCGAAACTGTGGGCCAGCTGGTCGACCTCGTCGGTCGTCCCCTGGTCCCCCAGGCGGTCGGTGATGTGATCCCGGCCTATCCGATCGGCCGCCTCGGCGATGTGGCCAATGCGCCTCAGGAGGCGCCTCAGCACCAGATAGGCGCTGGCCACCCCGGCGATCAGGGCGATGGCCCCGACCAGCAGGGCGACCCGGTCGGCGGTGTCACCGGCCGGCTTGAGGGCGGTGGTGTCGACCGTGGCCAGGAACAACCCGGCCGTGGTGTTCTCGATGCGGATCGGCGCGGTCAGCACCTCGAGTTGGCGCCCCCGCACGCCGACAGCGTGGAGCTGGCTGCGGGCCGGGATCGACGCCGCCAGCGCGACTATCACCGGAGCGTTGGCGACGGCTCCGCCACCGGCGTTGGCCACGGCCCAAGACTTCGGCGCCGCGATCTCCACCAGGTCCCCGTCGGCGACGGCGTGGGAATGCAGATAGGCCGTCGCGAAGTCGCGGAGGCTCTCGGTGGCCGGCCGCCCGGCGGCGGCCTGTTGGAACGAGACCAGCTCGGCGTCTAGTTGCCGGACGGCGATCTGCTGCATACCGGCGTTGGTGGTGTGCAGCAGGGCCAGCAGCGACCCGGCCAGCACCGCGGCGAGGATCACCGCGAACAGTGCGGCCAGGCGGGTGGCGGTTCCGGGCCGGCGCGACATCGCCGATCGACGGCCGTGCCGGTCCACCCGGGGTGGCCTCGGGGTCCGCACCGCTCTCCGCCGCCGGTTGAGACCGCTTGGCCCCCTCGGGTCGGGGCCGCCATCGTCGTGGCCGTGGCCGCCGCCCCGGCGGCTGCTGTCGTCGCGGTCGCTCGGGCGGGGATCGCGGCTGCTGCCGTCGTGGCCGCTCGGGCGGGGGTTGCGGCCGGGCCGGGGCCGTTCTCGGCTGTCCGGGGGATCGTCTGAGCGAGCGACGCCGGGCACGTCACCACGGTGGATGCGGGCTTCGACCTGATCGGAGCGGGTGGGTGGCCCCAGCACGGTCAATTGTCGTCGGTCGTGGATGTGGTGGGAGGTACCACTGTCGTGGTCGGGCTCGAGGGGGCCGTAACGACGGGGTAGTAGGGCGGGACAGTGGAGGTGTCACTCTGGGGCTCACCCGACCCTGATGACGCCGAGTCGCTGCCGCTGGTCGCGGCGGGGCCGGAATTCGAGGCCGTCGGGGCGCTGGCTACCACCTGGCCACTGGACGACGCCGGGCTGGAGCGGGCCGGCACCACATAACCGACCGCAGTCGACGGCGATGAACCTCCGGTGGTGCCCGAGCCGCCGGCCGACCCTGCGGTCGCCGTGGTCGTAGTCGTGGTCGGTGCCGGTTTGAGCGGGGCCGGTGCCGGCGGCGACGTCACGAGAAGCGGGGTCGGATGGCTTCGGCCCCCAGGGGCGGGGGGTCGCGACGAGGTCGCCGCCGGAAGGTCGACCGCACCGGGCAGTTGGGTGCGAATCCCGACGGTGGAGACCTCGGTGGCCACACCGATCAGAACCACGGCGGCCAGAGCCAGCATGGCCGGGGCGCTCGGCCGCCCGGGGACCACGATCTTCATCTGGGCGTCGCGCCGCAGGCCCGGCAGAGGATGATCATCACCTTCATCTTGACTCGTTGGAAGCGGCCCGGGGGGCCGGGTCAGTCTCGAGAATGGTCAGTGCCTGGCGGGGACAGCAGGCCGCGGCCCGACGTGCCTTGCGCACGAGCGGTCCCGGGACGGGCTCGTCCATGACGTGGGCGAAACCCCAACGGTCCAAGGAGATGCCCTCGGGGAAGACCAGCGAGCACATGCCCCAACCGTCACAGCTCGAGGCGTCGAAGGACAAACGGACGGACGGTTGATCGGTCACGCCCAATGATCCCTCTTCCGCTCCCTGGTGAGGGGGAATGCCCCGACCGGCGACGCGCCGCTGCACCGGCGGCGTTGATGGAGACGAGCCTCGTCGTGGAAAGCCTCGAGGGCCGACTCGGCCATGGCCACCGTCCCGTCGGGAAGCGAGCACAGGCCCCGGCCCACGAGGTTCTCGGCCAGGGACGCCAGCCGCCGGCCCGTCCTCCGGCCGCCGGCCTGTCCGGCGGCCAGGGCCTCCATCTGGGTGGCTACGAGGGGAAGTCCGTAGGCGCAGGCCCCGCACTGACCGGCCCGTTGGTCGCTCAGCCAGCGCACCAGTCGGGCCGCCTCGCCCAGCCCGCAGCGGTCCTCGTCTATGACCCCGAGGATCCCGCAGCCGGCCGACACCCCGTCGGCGTCGGGGCGCCCCGGCTGGAGCAGCGTGGTGGTGGCCTGCTGGCGGTCGAGCCAGGTGCCCGAGTAGCCGCCGACCAGCACGGCCTGCCAGTTGCGGTCGGGCCCGCACGCCCAGGAAGCGATGTCGGCCACGGTGGTCGGCCGCAGGAGTTCCACCACCGACCCGGGTGCCTGTACGTCACCGGCGAGGGTGAGCAGCATGCTGCCCGGCCCCGTGGCCCCGCCGGCCGTGCGGAACCACGAGGCGCCGAAGCGGGCGATCAGAGCGACGTGGGCGACGGTCTCGGCGTTGCTGACCACCGTCGGGCGGCCGTCGATGCCCGACTCGGCGGTGGGACGGACCTTGGAGGTGGGACGCGCCTCGCCGCCACCTAGAAACGAGGCCAGGGCGCTGGACTCGCCGGCGACGTATTGGTCCGGCACGTCGACCACGTGAAAGGTGGGGGCCGGGCCCGCCAGGGCGCCGGTGCCCGCCGCGGTGGCTGCCACCGGGCCGGCCTGACGCTCGGCGACGGCGCCCAGCACCGAAGAGGCGCCCATGGAGCCGCGGTGCACCGCGACGAGCACCGTCGAGGCGCCCGCCGCTCGGGCCACGACGGTGGCTCCGTCGAGCACCAGGTGGGGCCTGAGCTCGAGAAGGGTCCGGTCCTTGGCGCTGGCCGGTTCGCCCTCGGTGGCGTTGACCACGACCAGGGGTGGGCCGCCGCGGCGCCGGGCCGCCTCGATCTTGCGCCACAGCGGGAAGTGGCCGCCCCCTCGGCCCGTGATACCGGCCTGCTCGACCAGGGCGAGCAGATCGTCGGCGCCGGTGTCGGTGGCGAGTGGACCGAGACGGGACAGGTGACGGTCGAGGCGCTCGGCGCCGGTCGGACCGCCGAGCAGGCGGGCGTCGGCGTCGCCGAGGCGGGCCACGGTCGCCAGGCGCTCGGAGGTGCCCACCGGGGGTCGCCTCTCGCCGGCTTGGGGGGGAATCGGGAGAGGCGCCCTCATCGATTGTCCGCCGCGGGCTCGGTCAGCGGCCGGCGCCACGCCGCCCGGACGGTCGCGGCCATGATCACGACACCGGTGCCCACATACATCCACCGCAGGGTGGGCGTGTCCGATCCGGCCAGCACCCCGTGCACCCAGATGAGGACGAAAGCCGGGTAGGCCAGCCGGTGCACGCCGGCCCAGCGCCGACCGATGGGACGGCGCCCGGCGAGGGCGGCGGTGGCGATGACGACGATCATCAGGTAGCTGGCGATCATCCCGTAGGTCACGGCTCCAGGCCGGTAAGTGGCCCCGTTGGGAACCACCAGGGCGCGCAGCGGGACGCCGGCGTAGCGGTCCGACAGAAGCGCCCAGACATGGGCCACGACGAGCCCGGCGAAGGCCGGGACCAGGTAGGCATGGAAACGCAGGAAGGTCTCCGGGCGGACCACCGCCACCTGGCGGATGGGGCGCCGGAACGACAGGCCCACGGCGACGATGGCGGTGAGGGCCAGGTAGGCCCCGATCCCGGTGGCGCGAGCCACGATCCACGGGAACATCTTGTTGGACGTGGCCGGTGCCAGGCCGTGGCCCAGCAGGTACCCGGACACGGCGAAGAAAGCCACTGTGCCGGCAGCACCGAGCCCGATGGCCCCCCCTGAACCTCCGAGCCGGCCCGGCCGGGCCGGCTCGGTCACGCCTGCTTCCATATGACCTTCTCGCCCATGGACGCAGTCATGAGGAGCCGATCCCGCCAATCGACCCACAGCGCGGCGATCCCGTGCCGGTCGGCCAGTTCCTCCACCCCGTGGGCGCCGCGGAGGAAGAGGGTCTTGGCCCACACCTCGGCTTCCACCGGGTCCGGATGTACGACGGTTAGCGCCTGCAGGCCGTGTCCCCCCGGTTCACCCGTGCTCGGGTCGATGAGATGGTGGACCGGCCGGCCGGCGTGGACCCAGTTGCGCACGCGGACCGACGAGGTGGCCACCGCGGTGTCACTGAGTTCCAGCACGGCGAGAGGTTCGTCGCCGCCCGAGGGCGCTTCGACCCCGACCCGCCAGAGCGTTCCGGGTGAGGGATGCCCGGAGAGGACCAGGTCCCCTCCGGCGTCGATCAGGAAATCCGGTGTGGCCCGCCTCAGGACCGAACTGGCCCGCCGGAGCGCCACGCTCTTGCCGATGCCCCCCAGGTCGATGCGCCGGCCCTGCAGGTGGACCAGCCTCAAGCCCCGCCTGAGCCTGGGTGACCACGGCGGAGGGATATCGGGGTCGATGTCGTCCGCCTCGGCCTCGCCCCGCCAGCGGGACGGATGATCCACGACCACCCCGTCTCCGGACCGATCGGCGGCGGCCGCGACCGGATCGTCGGCGATGAGGTGGAAGGACCGGTCGTAGCCGAGGGCGGTCAAGCGGTCGAGCACCCGGGGGTCGAACGACCCGCCGGTCTGCACGTGGGCGTCGTAGGCGCAGGCGAGCACGGCCATCAGAGGTTCGGGCACGAGATGCCAACGGTCCGGGCGACGGTTGATCTTCGAGAGGGCACTGGTGGTCAAGAAGCGGGAGCAGTGCTTCTCGATCCGGTGAAACTCGCCCAGGGCCCGGTCCATGACCGCTTCACTGTCCATGGCGTAGGTGGTCCCCGGGCGGAGGGGGCGTTCCCTGACCTGGATGGTGATGATCGAGGCCATGGCTTTGGACGTCCGCACCGCCAGGCGCGACGAGGCGGAGCTGGCCGGCGTCCGGATCGCAGCCGGGCTCAGATGATCAAGGGACGGCATGGGACGCGCCGGTGGTGGCGCTCACCACCGGCGCGGCGACCACGGGAGCCGGCGGAGGAACGACCACGGTCGGGATGGTCGGGAGCGGGGTCAGGGCGGGAAGCGGAGCCACGGGTGAGGCGCCCGGCGATGAAGAAGCGACCGGCGAGCCGCCTGCGGCGCCCGACGATGACGCGACCGAAGCCGCTGCAGCCTGGCGGGTGGCAGCCGCCTGGGTCACCGTGGTCTGCAGGGCCTGCAGGGCGGTTTCCTCGGCCTTCAGCTGCTGCTGGAGCGCGGTCAGGACCTGGACCTCTCGCGCCGCCGCGGCGTTGGTGGTGGGTGTGGTGGGCCGGGTGCTGGCCGAGGCCGAGCTGATGGTCAAGGTCGTGGTCGGTTTCACCCCTGGCTGGTTGGATACCCACGCCACGAGTACGCCGGTCCCCGCCAGGGTGGTGGTCCCGACGACGAGAGGAGGTACCAGACGGCGCGCCTTGATACCTAGAGCGCGCCGCCGCGATGCAGCCAGACGGCGCGTCGAGGGACGAGGGGGCCGGTCCCGGCTCACGGGCTCACTCGGCTTGGTTCGGCCGGGCTGGTCGCGGCGTCCGAGCATCAATCATCCCCGCCGCTACCATCGCCACCCCCACTGTGCGTCGCAGGCGGCGCCGTGGCCGGCGTGCTCGCCTGTTGGGCGGCGGCCTCCTCGGCTTGGAACTGGTGCTCGGCGTTGGCCAGCTGCTGTGCCGAGGACTGCAGGCCGGCCTGCTCGCTGGCGATCTGCTGCTGTTCGGCAGCCAGCTGGGCCTTCTCGTTGGCGAGAGAAGAGGCCTCGGCGTTGAGCGCCTCCTGCTCGGACGCCGTAACCGTCGGCGCCGCCGAGTAGGTCGGAGCCGAGGTGGAGCTGGAGGTCGTGCTGAGCTCCTTGCTCACCTCGGTTTCGAGGGTGGTGATGGTCTTGTGGAGTTGGTCGGCCTCGGCCACGAGCGAATCGACCGACTGGCTCCCCGGTGTCGTGGTGGGGGACGCGACCTGGGCGGCCAGGCCGATGGGTGTGGTCCCGGTCGAATGGGCCGGCGCCGGGGTCGCAGCCATGGCGGCGGTCGCCCCGGCTGTGGTGCCGGCCACGGCCAGTCCGACCATCCACTTCTTGATTCCGGTCATCTGATGCTCTCCCTTCCAGGCCACTCGGCCTGATCCACATCTGCAGTATCGGCAGGTGTGCTGACCAGCCAATGAAGCTGGAATGAGAGTCCTCTCACATACGAAAGACGTATCGGAGGCGGAGTAGCCGGGACTCGAACAACCCGAAAATTTGTCCGGTCGAGGAAGAACCGGCAAATCGCTCCTAAGGGATACGGGCCCTATACCTGGACTTTTGCCTCGTTGTTCCCCTGTTGATTCAAGGGAGTCAAGCCGTTGGGCACCCGGCGATTGGCTCTATCCCGACGCAGCCAAGGCTGCCACGGATATCAACGGCACAGGAGGCCACGCCATGAAGAATGAGACTCTGACCATCGACCTGAGGGATCAGACGCTCAGCCCGCTGTCGGCGCTCGGTTATCTACGCGAGATCACCCAGCTCTCGCTGCCTCCTCGCTCGAGCGGTGACCCGGTAGCGGACGCCTCCGCCGCTGCTTTCGTCCATGCCCTCTCCTGAGGCCCGCCCGATCCGCGGTTTCGCGCGGGGCACCTTGACCCGGGTTCCGCTGCGCTACACGGTCGCGTCTGACGGCCGGCAGAGGATCACCGCCGGACGAATCGCCGGGACCGCCGTCTCGCCGGTGGGGACCATCCACGCGGTGGACGTCAGCCTCGGTCGGGTGGTCTGCGGTTACCCGCTGCGGGAGCTGTTCGACTTTCCCGAGATGGACTGGATGACCCTCCGGGCGCCCGGCCGGTGCCCGAGTTGCGCAGCAGGAACCGCCGCCGCGTCCAGCTGACGGCGGCTCGTAGGGCGCTCAGGCCGAACCGGTTAGGCCGGCGTGGTCAGGCGAAATCGATGGCTTTCTTGGAGACCCGGCGGAAGGCCTCCTTGAACCACTTCTGGTCGTCGCCCGAGCACCCTGTGACCTCGACCTTGCCCGGGCTGAAGGCGCCCCCCCGGGCCTTCATGGTGACCGTTCCCGACCAGGAGTGGTCGTAGCTGGTGACGGCCTTCTGGTAGCCCGACGAGTGCTCGCCGATCAGCACGTAGTAACCGAAGCCCAGGTACGGGACCTCCTCCTCGACAGCCAACTTGTCTAGGTTGACCTTGTTGATCGAGTCGATGTAGTCCCGATCCAGCTCGTAGGCCGGCATCGGAGTGTCCATCATCCGTGCCACCTCGTCGGTGTAGGCCTTGTACCAGTTGCGCAGCCGAGTTCCGTGCTCGTCCAGGATCAGTGCCCAAGGGTAGGGGTTGTCCTGCTCGAAGCGGTAAAGACGGTCATTCGCCTCGCTGTACTGGTTCCACTCCGCCCCCTTGGGATCCTCGATGTCATCCCACTTGGGGTTCCAGAGGGCCGCTCGCTCGGCCTCCATCTGGTCCCGCTGGGCGAACCAACTGGTTATCTCCGACGACCACTCGATGGCCAAGCCGCCGTTGGGTCCGTAGGTCTCCTCGAAGCGCTTCCGCATGTCCGCGGTGGAGCGGGACCGCGTCTTCAGTTCGTAGCTGTGGGGGGAGAGCCACCAGTAGCACTCCCAGTGACGCCGATCCTGTTCGGTGTCACAGTTGTCCTGGAAGTACGTAGCGAAGAGCTCCTGATGATTCGGCGCCGACTGGAGGTCGTCGAGAAAGGTGATCGTCGGTGGCATCCCCGCCGAAGCGATCTTCTGCCTGGTCTCGTCGCTCAGGTTCTGCCACATCTGGTTGCTCCTCGCTGGGGAAGGCCCTCCGGACGAAGCTGGCATGGGTGGTGACCCTGTGTCAAACGCCTGACGCACCGCCCCGGCGGCGGTTTGCCGAATCTCAGGCGCCGTGGTCGGCCCGGCGGGCGGCGATCTCTGCGCCCCGGACCTCGGCTGCCGGACGTCCGGCTATGCCCCACAGCTCCGGCCGGATCTCGTTGATGCGAACCCGCACCCGGTCCAGCTCGATGCCGAGGATGGCGGCCACCAGTTCCGACAGGCCCGAGATCAACTGACCGTAAATCTCCGGCGGGCGGCCCTCGAGCATCTCCACCCAGATGATGGGAGCCTGCTGGCCCGACTCGGAGATGGGGACACCGCCGACGGCGAAGCTGTCGGGCGGCCATTCGAGGACCTGGGTGCGCACCCGTTCCACCGGGGAGTCGACGATTCGGGCGAATTCCTCGGCGCCGCGCCCGAGCAGCTGTCGCTTCACCGAACTGTCCACCGGCCCGGCCAGGTCCACTCGCAGATAAGGCATCAGCCCACTCCCTTCCTCCGACCGGCATCGAGTTGAAGTACCGCCCCGGTCATCGCCGCCGCCTCGTCGTCGAGGAGCAGGGTCACAGCCCAGGCCACCTCGTCGACGTGGGTGAACCGGCCGAGGGGAGACTCGCCCCGCAGCTCATCGAGCACATCGTCGGTCGAGGTTGCCGGGCGCAAAGAGGCCATCCGGGCGGCGATGACCCCCATCCGCTCGGATTCGACCGGGCCGGGGGCCACCACGTGCACCGTCACCCCGTCGGTACCGTGGCGGACGGCGAGAGCCCTCGCCAGGTTGGCCAGCCCGGCGTTGACGACGCCGGCCAGAGGTGCGGCGGGCGAAGGCTCGGTTCCGTAATGGCCGCCCAAGGCGACCAGCCGGGATCCCGGGGCGAGCCACGGGGCCGACGCCCGGATGAGACGGAGGAACCCGCCGACCTTGCGGTTGACCCCGCTCGCCAGGTCATGGCCGCCCACGTGATCTATGTCGCCCCCGCCGGCGAGGCCGGCGGCCTGCACGACCATCCTCACCGGCCCGGCCGCGCCGGCTACCGCCTCAGCCACCGCCGCCGACAGCGTGGCCACGGCCTGGTCGTCCTCCAGGTCGGCGACGACCGGCACGGCCCCGGTGGACATCCGCAGCGCGTCGAGTCCCTCGCGCCCGCGGGCTACGGCCACCACCTGCAACCCCCGTCCCGCCAGTCGAGTGGTGATGGCCCGACCGAGGGTGCCGGTCGCCCCGCCGATGACTGCCACGCCACCGGTCACCGACGCTTCTCGGTGGTCGCCGGCGAGGATCTGGCAGGCAGGTCCGGGTGGACCCCGATCCGCTCCGCGACGGCCTGCCAGGACCGGGCCGCCCGGCTGATATCGAACCACATGGCGGCCATCCCGACGGCTTCGGCCCCGGTCACGTTGGCCGGCTGGTCGTCCACGAACAGCACCCGGTCGGCCGATGCGCCGAGGTGGGACAGGGCCAGTTCGTAGGCCTCGCGGGCCGGCTTGAGGATGCCGCGGTGCGACAGGTCGATGACCTGGTCGACGGCCGTGAGGAACGAGATTCCCTTCACCCATTCGTCGTCATGGAAGGCCCGCAGGTCGTTGGTCAGGACCGACACCCCCATACCCGCGGCGGCCGCGGCGGCCCGTACCGCGGCGGCTTCGGGTCGAATGAGGTGGTCCTCGTCGTGGTCGTAGGCGGTCCGCATGTAGGCGCGCGTGTCGACCTCCATTCCGGCCAGATCCCCGATCTGGCGGGCCCGGATCTCCCAGTACTCCCGCTCGGTGATGCCGTCGCTCCCGATGGACTCCATGTAGAGCGGGTCGTCGGCGGGGGAGATGGGGCCGGTCCAGTGGAGGGTCCCTTCGGCCAAGCCGAAGCGGGTCTCCACGTGGCGGTGCAGCTCCACCGGGCTCACCAGGCACACCCCACCGAAATCGAGGAGGAGGACGTCGAATGGGCGGACGGCCGGGCGACTAATCCCAACTCCGTCGAGGCGACTCATCCCGACTCCGTCGAGGCGACGGCGGTCGGCGGGGGCGGCGCCGCCGTGGGCAGATGCTGATGTCCGGCCCCGTTCGGGTGCGGGGGCTGACGGTCCGGTCCCGCCATCCGAACGGCGTAGTCGCTCGCCCGGTCGTAGTCGCGGGCCCGGGCCAGTAGGCGTTGGCGCCACCCGACCGGCGGCGCCGGGTCGTCGAGTTCCACCCACACCTGGCCGTCGACGACGGTGACGGGCAGCGGGTGCAGTCCGCCCGACGGGCCGATGCACCTTCCGGTGGTGGCCTCGAAGCGCCAGAAGTGCTGGGGGCAGACCGCCACGCCGTCGCGCACCAGCCCGCCGGCGACAGGCGATCCGGTGTGAGGGCAGACGTTGGCGTAGGCCAGAACCGCCCGGCCCCGCCGTACGGCGACGGCCCGGCCGTCGGCGATCGGGTTGAGCCGATCGCCGGCCAGCGCTTCCAACGGGCCGGCGCACACCCGCCCGGTCACGCCGCTCCCGCCGATCGGCGGTAGCCGAGGCGGCGCGAGATGGCCGCCGCCGACTGCACCACGGCCTGAGCGAAGGTCATCTCGTGCGGACCCATGCGGTCGATCGGCCCGGCGACGCTCAGGGCGGCGACGACCTGCCCATTGACCCGGCGGATGGGCGCCGCCACCGAGATCACCTCCAGGGCCGACTCCTGCCGGTTGGCCGCGAATCCGGCCCGCTTCACCTGGGCCAGTTCGGTCCGGAAGGCCGTCGGGTCGGTGATGGTGAACGGCGTACGGGACGGCAGTTGCCATCCCCGCAGCGTCCGCTCCTGCACCTGGGGGGAGGCGAAGGCCAGGAGAACCTTGCCGGTGCTGGTGCAGTTGATCCAGTTGCGCCGACCGACGTCCAGGAACACCTTGAGCGTGTGGTGGCTGTCGAGGCGCTCGACGTAGACGACCTCTCGCCCGTCGAGGACGGCGACCTGCACCGTCTCACCCGTCCGGTTGCGCAGATCGGACATGGCGGTCAGGGCCGCCTCGTGGAGGTCGAAGCTCTGCACCGCCGCGGCCAGGTCGAACACGACCAGCCCGAGGCGGTACCGCCCGGTGAGGGGGTCCTGGTCGAGCAGCCCTTGCTCGGTCAGGGTGGCGAGGAGGCGGTAGGCCGTCGATTTGGCGATGCCGAGATGGCGGGCCATGTCGGTCACACCCCACACGGGATCGTGGGCGGTGAACGACTTCAGCACCCGGGCCGCATTGGCGACCGACCCCAGTGTGGCGCTCCTCGGTGTCGCTCGATCGGGCACTCGCCGAACGATACCGCTCCGTTCTGCGATGCGGGACAATGTCCCACGCTGCAGAACAACAGCCTTATGTTCAACCCATGGGAGTCCTCCGCCTGGCCCACGTGGACATAAGTGCCCCCGACCTGGAGTTGGCCGCCGCCTATTACACCCAGGTCATCGGGATGGACATATCCGAACGCACCGAGGACAGCCTCTACCTCAAGTGCTGGGACGAACGCGATCACCACAGTGTGGCCGTGCGCTTCGATCCTCGCGTGGGTATCGACCGGTTCAGCTTCAAGGTCGAACACGAGGATGATCTGGACCACTTCGAACGGCGTATCGAGCAATACGGCTACGCCGTCGAGAGGGTCAGCAAAGGCGACGCCGTCGGCCAAGGTGAGTCGATTCGCTTCGAGACCCCTTCGGGTCACGAGATGGAACTCGTCGCCGACATCACCAAAGTCGGCGGTCGGCTCCCCCTGCTCAACCCGGCACCCTACGTGGACGGGCTGGTCGGCATAGCCCCGCCCCGCCTCGACCATCTGCTCATTCACGCCGAGGAAGTGCCGGAAATGGCGCACTTCATGCGCACGACCATGGACTTCCATCTGACCGAGCAGGTGCTGAGCGGGGAAGGCCACATGATGGGGGCGTTCCTGCAGCGTTCCCTCAAGCCTCACGACATCGCCATCATCCAGGGCCCCAACGGAGCGCTGCACCACTTCGCCTTCTGGCTCGACGACTGGGACCACGTTAGAAGGGCGGCCGACATACTCGCCTACAACGGCATCTCCATCGATATAGGGCCGACCCGCCACGGAATCACCCGGGGTAACACCATCTACTTCTTCGATCCTATGGGCACCCGCAACGAGGTGTTCACCGGCGGCTACCGCCCGGACCCGGACTTCCCGACCATCACCTGGACCGAGGATCAGCTCGGGCGGGCCATCTTCTATTACGAGGGCCGCGATAACGGCCGGTTCCTGACGGTGCACACCTGATGGGGGTCCTTCGACTGTCCCACGCCGAGGTCCGGGTGCCGGATCTGGAGCTGGCCCTCGCCTACTACGTGGAGGTGGTCGGGCTGGTCGAGACCGGTCGGGACGAGCACCGGGCGTGGCTCAAGGCCTGGGACGAGCACCAGCATCACAGCTTGATCCTGGTCGACGCCCCCACCTACGGGCTCGAATCGGTCGGCTTCAAGGTCGAGTCGGCCGCCGACCTCGACGAGCTCGAGGTGGCCGTCCGAGCCGCCGGGATCGAGACCCACCGGCCCGGCGAGGACGAGCTCGGCAAGGGCGCGGGCGAGGTGGTCCGCTTCCGGGCTCCGAGCGGCCACACCGTCGACCTGGTCCACGGCATGGAGCAGGTCGGCAACCGGCTGCCCTTGCTCAACCCGCCGGTCGGCCTCGACGACCTCACCGGCATGCACCCGCCCCGCATCGACCACATCTTCTTGATGTGCGAGGACGTCGACGGGGCCACCGCCTTCTTCCGGGAGGTGCTCGGGTTCCGCCTGACCGAGCAGATCATCGCCGACGACGGCTATCAGCTGGCCACCTTCCTCGAACGCAGCCACTCCACCCACGACGTGGCCTTCCTGACCGGCCCCGACGGCGGTTTCCACCACGTGGCGTTCTGGGTGGACGATTGGAACGACCTGCGTCACGCCGCTGACACGTGCGCCTACAACGGTGTAAACGTCGACGCCGGCCCCACCCGGCACGGGGCCACCAGGGGGTGTGGTCTCTACTTCTTCGACCCCGCCGGGAACCGCAACGAGGTCTACACCGGCGGCTACCGGTTCGATCCCGACGACGAGCCCACCACTTGGACCGAGTCGGAGATGGGTCGGGCCATCTTCTACTACCAGGGAAAGGTCAACCCGAGCTTCATGACGGTGCACTCGTGAGCGACGACCGCCCCGAAGGCATGCAGCGCGTCGACGCCCCGCTCTACATGGCCCGTTACCGGGCCCGGGCCACCGCCTCGGTGCCCGAGGAGACGGCCGACACCTCGGTCCCGCTCTACATCAGGCGATTCCGGGGCCGAGCGGCGGTCACGGCGGCCCCGGCGCGGCCGTTGTGGGAGCGGGCGCCGTTGGCCGTTCAGCGGGCGCTCACCGAGGACAACCGCAACAAGGAGATATCGGCTCCGCCGTCGGCGGCCCGCCCGATGGCCAACGACGTGTTCCTCATCAGGCACGGCGAGACGCAGGGCTACTCCACCGACTCCGGCCTGACCCCGCAAGGCGTATGGCAGGCGCACACCTACGGGCAGACCCTGGCCCGGCGCCTGCGCAGCGGGGAGCGCGTGGTGGTTCGCCATGCCGCCACGGCCCGGGCTCGCGAGACCGCCGAGAACATCGAGCGGGGACTCGGCGACGGGCTGCACCAGTACGAGAAGCGGGCGGACGTGGACGGCCCCGAGCCCATGGACGAGTTCCGCAACTTCCAGTTCGTGTCGCCCGAGGGGCTGCGCGACGTGACCGCCGCCTTCCGCCACTTCTACGCGGTGCGCGAGGACTACGAGCGGCGGGCCACCGGCGAGCGTCCCCTATGGCTGGTCGAGATGGATCGCTTCTGGCGCCTCCAGCAGGCGGGGGGCGACCCCATCCAGCACTGGCTGACCACCCCGCTGGTGCACTTCGAGCCGCCAGCCATGTGCGTCCGGCGCTTCTGGAAGGGCATCCTCGGCCTGGCCGCCGGGCATCCGGGGTCCCGGCTCATGATCGCCACCCACTCGGGGCCCATCCGGGCCTTCGCCACTTTCGCCCTCGGATACGACCCGGGAGAGCCGTACAACACCGAGCACGTGCGGGTGAAGCTGATGGACGGGGGCAGCACCGCCCTCATCACCTACCGGAACCGGGTGCAGGAGCTTCAGGTCCCTGACCTCGACGCTCTGCCGGTGTGGGGCCGAGAAGAGGTCGGGTCGTCGGGCAGGTGAGCGTCCGCGGGGGGAACAGACCATGTGCAAGTCATGCCCGGTCATCGACTGGGAGAAAGCCATCGCCACCGTTGCGTCGTTTGGCGGCGCGCCGAAGTTGGGGGGAGTCTTGAGCAACCTGATCGTCTGGTACGACAGATACGACAGATCGCAGAAGGGATTGGTCGGCGGCAAGAACGCCAGCCTGGGCGAGCTGATGATGGCCGACCTGCCGGTGCCTCCCGGCTTCGCCATCACCACCGACGCCTACCAGCAGATCTGGGCCAACCACGATCTGGTCGCCGAGATCAACCAGGAGCTGGCCGGCCTCGACCACACCGACCTGGTGGCCAACATGGAGGTGTCGACGCGGATCCGCAAGCGGATCGAGGACGAACCCGTGCCGGCGGCCACGGTGGACGCCATCGGCGCCAGCTACCGGGCCCTCGCCGACTTCTGCTCGCAGCCCGACGTGCCCGTCGCGGTGCGGTCATCGGCGACGGCCGAGGACCTCCCCGATGCCTCCTTCGCCGGCCAGCAGGACACCTTCCTCTGGGTCAAAGGGGAGGAGGCGGTGATGGCCGCGGTGCGCCGCTGCTGGTCGTCGCTGTTCACCGATCGGGCCATCGCCTACCGCCACGCCATGGGTTTCCTGCACCACTCGATCTCCATGGCGGTGGGGATCCAGAAGATGGTCGACCCGGTTGCCGCGGGGGTCGCCTTCACGCTGAACCCGTCCAACGGCGACCGCTCCCAGGTGGCTATCGACGCCTCCTGGGGTCTCGGCGAGGCCGTGGTGTCGGGCGAGGTCACGCCGGACAACTTCCTCGTGGACAAGGTCATCAGGGAGGTCGTCAGCCGCCGTATCTCCGACAAGGAGTTCGAGTACTGCCTCGACGAGGACGGGACGGTGGTGAAGGCCGCCGTGCCCGACGACCGTCGGCGTCAGGCGTGCGTCTCTGACGACGACCTGCGCAACATCTGCGCCCTGGCTCGCCGGGCCGAGAAGCACTACGGCTGCCCGCAGGACGTGGAGTGGGCGATCGACCGTCACCTCCCGGAGGGGTTCAACGTGGTGCTCCTGCAGAGCCGGCCCGAAACCGTTTGGTCACGGGTTCCGTGCAAGCCCATTGGAGCCACCAAAGACCCGGTGCGCTCGATCATCTCGACTCTCAGCGCGCCCATCCACACGCGCTAGCCGCAGCCAATCGATTCGTAAGCAAATTACAACAGGGGGTTAACCAAGTGTCGGAGCGCAGCTTCCCGAACCCGTTCGAGGTGGAGCCGCCGGAGGGGGATATAGAGGGGTGGGAGGAGCTCTACCCCTACTCGCTCACCTTCAGCGAGGCTCGCCGGAAATACGAGGAGAACCGGTTCTGGTTCCAGGACAGCATGCATTGGGGCTGGGCCATGACGCCGTGGGACTCCAGCCACCTGGAGTTCGCCATCGCCTCGCTAAGCCAGTTCAACAGCCGTCACTACCGGGTCCCGCCGGCCGACGGGATCGACTTCCGGGTCCTCTACGGGTACCCGTACTTCTCCCCGGTGACCATCGAAGACGGGGCCCGCATCGAGGCTCGCGCCCCCGAGTTCGTCGAGAGGGCGGGCTACTACTTCGCCAACTGGGACGAGCTCTACCAGAACTGGCTGGTGAAGGTCAAGGAGAACGTCGACGCCATCGCCGCGATCGAATTCTCCCCCCTGCCGGAGATAGAGGCCCTGGAGGTGGTCACGAGCGGTCGCGGCGTCGGCTCGGGCTGGGACATCCAGGAGCAGTACCACCGTTTCAAGGATCTGTGCCTGAAGACCTGGCAGCTGCACTTCGAGTTCCTCAACCTCGGCTACGCCGCCTACCTCGACTTCTTCGGGTTCTGCAAGCAGGCGTGGCCGACCATCCCCGACCTGGCCATCGCCCGCATGGTCGCCGGTGTGGAAGTCGACCTCTTCAAGCCCAACGAGAAGCTGAAGGACCTGGCCCACCTGGCCGTGGAGCTCGACCTTGCCCGACTGTTCGACCGGCCCGACGACGTGGTCGGCATAGCCGAACAGCTTCAAAGTGACGCCGGCCGAAAGTGGCTGGAGGCGTGGGACGCGGCCGCCGACCCGTGGTTCAACTTCAGCAACGGCACCGGGTTCTACTACTCCGACAAGACCTGGCGGGACTACCCGGAGATCCCGTACGCCTTCATCCGCGACTACATCACCAAGATCGAGGCCGGCGAGGACATAACCCGGCCGATCGAGGCGATCCGGGCCGAACGCGACCGCATCGTCGAGGAGTACGGAGACCTGCTGCTCACCGAGGAGGACCGCGAGACCTTCCAGGCCAAGCTGGGCCTGGCCCGCACGGTGTTCCCCTACGTGGAGAACCACAACTTCTACATCGAGCACTGGACCATGTCGGTCACCTGGCGCAAGCTCCGGGAGCTCGGCGCCGTCCTGGCCAAGGAGGGCTTCCTCGACGACGCCGAGGATGTGGTGCTGATCCGTCGCGACGAGATGGACGAGGCGCTCTGGGACCTCTACTCGGCTTGGGCGGTCAACGCCCCGGCGGCGGGCCCGACCTACTGGCCGCCCAAGCTGGCCCGTCGCAAGCGGATCGTCGAGGCCTTCCGGCAGTGGAAGGCGCCGCGGGCCCTCGGTATCCCGCCCGAAGTGGTGACCGAACCGTTCACCATCATGCTGTGGGGCATCACCTCCGACTCGGTGCGCAACTGGCTCGGTACCGGTGAAGACGCCTCGGGTCTGACCGGGATGTCGGCGTCACCCGGGGTGGCCGAGGGGCCGGCCCGGCTGGTCTTCAGCGCCGAGGACATCGGCAGCGTGCAGGACGGCGAGATCCTGGTCGCTCCGATCACCGCCCCGAGCTGGGCGCCGGTGTTCCCCAAGATCCGAGCCTGCGTCACCGACATCGGCGGGATGATGAGCCACGCCGCCATCGTGTGCCGCGAGTACGCGGTGCCGGCGGTCACCGGCACGGCGTTCGCCACCTCGACCATCAAGACCGGTCAGATCATCAGAGTCGACGGTGTCGCCGGCACCGTCGAGATCCTGAGCGACTGACCGCCCCGCGCCGCTACCGCCCCAAGGAGGAGCCGATATGGTCACGAAGGAACAGAACGAGGAGTTGACCCGGGTAGGCCCCGGTACGCCTATGGGTGCCCTCCTCCGCCACTACTGGTATCCGGTGTGCTTCGAGCGACAGCTCGACGAGTTCCCGGTGAAGAAGGTCCGGCTGCTGGGCGAGAACTTCGCCGTCTTCAAGACACCGGAGGGCCAGTACGGGATCGTGGCCGAGCGTTGCCCTCATCGAGGGGCCTCGCTGGCCTACGGCATAGTCGAGGACGGCGGGCTGCGCTGCGGCTACCACGGTTGGCTCTTCGATCGTGAGGGGGCCTGCACCGAGATCCTGGCCGAGCCGGACTCCTCGGCGCGCTTTCGGGCCGGCGTGTGCGTCAAAGCGGGGCGGGCTCAGGCTCTCGGCGGCCTGGTGTGGGCCTGGATCGGTGAAGGGTCGGCCCCCGAGTTGCCCCGCTACGAGGCCTACGTGATGGACGGGGTGCGCGACATCGGCCACACGGTGCTGCCGTGCAACTGGCTGCAGATCATGGAGAACTCGGTGGACCCCTATCACGTCGAGGCGCTGCACGGGAACTATTTCGAGTTCATCGCCCGGTGGAAGGGTTTCGAGATGCCCTCGGCGTTCAAGAACAAGCACGAGAAGGTCTCGTTCGACCCCTTCGAGCACGGGATCATCAAGCGGCGCCTGCTCGTCGGCCAGACCGAGGACAGCGACGACTGGAAGATCGGCCACCCTCTCGTGTTCCCCTACAAGATGTGGGTGGGGGGCAACGGGGTCTACCAGATGCAGATCCGGGTCCCGGTCGATGACACCACCACGTGGGTGATGTTCTACACCGTCCACGCCCCCGAGGGGGCTGCTCCCGCGGACCAGATGTACCCCGTGGACTACGAGATCGAATGGGTCGACTCGAACGGCGATTACATCGTCGACTACATCGAGGGCCAGGACATCATGGCCTGGGTGACCCAGGGGGCGATCGCCGACCGCCCGGGCGAGCACCTGACCCGCAGCGACCTCGGGGTGGTCGCCCTGCGCAAGATGTTCCGCGACTCGATGACCGCGGTGGCCGAGGGACGGGACCCCGTCGCGGTGATACGACAACCGCACGAGGTCATCCCGCTGCCCCTCGAGCGGTCGAAGTTCGGGCGGGGCGCCGAGTTCGCCGTCCAGTGGATCGACCGGGGTTCGATGCGCTACAGCCCGCTCGCCGATGATCTGAAGAAGCTCCATGTCACCGCCGCGGCGGCGGTCGCCGCCGCGGCGGCCGACCAGTAATGATTGACAGGTGACCGTCGATACCGAACGCTGGGCCCGCTACCTGATCGATGCCGTCGACCAGCGCCGGGAGGTGGCGGCCATAACATCGCGGGTGGACGGATTCGGGGTGGGGGACGCCTACGAGGTCCAGAGGGAGGTGCTGGCGGCGCGCCTCGCGGCCGGCGACCGGGTGGCCGGGGCCAAGCTGGGCCTGACGTCGAAGGCCAAGCAGGAGCAGATGGGGGTCGACGAGCCGGCCTACGGGTGGCTGCTGGCGTCGTCGGTGCTCGGTGCCGGCGCCGAGCTGGACACCGCCGAGCTCATCCACCCCCGAGTGGAGCCCGAGTTCGTGTTCGTCATGGGCGAGGACCTGGCCGGCGAGGACGTGACGGCCGACGACGTGCTCGACGCCACTGAGAGAGTGGCGGGGGGCATCGAGGTGATCGACTCGCGCTACGAGCGGTTCAAGTTCGCCCTCGCCGACGTCATCGCTGACAACACGTCGGCCGCCCGGGTGGTCGTCGGTCCCGACGGGATCGCACCACGGGAAGTCGACCTGGCCACCGTCACCTGCAGCTTCGAGATCGACGGGGTGGAAGTGGCCCGCGCCGACGGCTCGGCCCTGCTCGGCCAGCCGGCCCACTGTGTCGCCCTCCTGGTCCACCACCTCACCCGCCTCGGCGGCAAGCTGGAGGCGGGGTGGACGGTGCTCGCCGGGGCGCCCACCGACGCCCATGCCCTTCACCCCGGGTCGGTGGTCACGGCCCGCTACAGCCACTTCCCGGCGGTGGGTTTCCGGGCCGTCTGACCCACCCGTGCGTGAACGATCTCGTGCCGGGCATCGTCGATCGTCGCCCGCAGCGTGGTCGTGCCGAGAATCTCCGCTGATGCCCGATCCGAGATGTCGGCGGGGCGCGAGGCGGAGGCGTACGTGCGACCCGGCGACGTTGAGCAGCTCATGGCCGATCATCTGATGGCGACAGTCAATCCCGCCAACGTGTGGCTGCACGTCGTGGACCGCCCGCTGGCGCGCCCGGCCCCGATCGGATTGGTGATCGCCGACCTCGCCGACCACGACCGTGCCCGTGAGGACGCCCGAGTCGAAGAGCTACTCAGGGTTGCCGGACGATGACCGTGGTGCTCACCGGACTGACCGAACGCCAACGGCAGAGCTGGAGCGGCTTGCTCGATGTGGCCGCCGACTTCCCCGACGGGTGGTGCCTGGTGGGCGGTCAGATGGTCCATCTGTATTGCCAAGAACGCGGCTTATCACCCTCCCGGCCCACCAACGACGGTGACGTCGTCCTGGATGTGCGGGCGCAACCCAATGTGCTGCGGGACTTCACCGGCGCACTGGCCGCCGTTGGATTTACCTCCGCTGGAGTCAGTCCGGAAGGCCACCAGCACCGTTGGGTGCGGGACAAGGCGTCGATCGACGTGCTGATCCCCCGTGGCCTTGGCGGGGCTGCTGATTCGAAGAAGGGCATCACGGGCGGATCGACCTTGGCGACACCCGGAGCGCAGCAAGCGATCAACCGGCCGGGGCGATGGCCAGGCTGAGCGGGATCATCGCAGCACCGGGGACAGTCAGCCTCTCGGTGGCCACTCCGGCCGTCTACTCGATGCTGTGGTCAGAGTGCCGCTTCGATGGTAGCGGTGTCGTCTGACCTGCGGTTTTTCTGGTGGAGGCGATGGGAATCGAACCCACGAACCTCTTGCATGCCATGCACTTTCCTACCTACCGGTCCGTCACGACGAGTCCCTCTTTATGTGAATAAGTCCAGGTCAGAGCCCTGCGACGTGTTGGTGGGTACCGGTTGATGCCATCGAATCCCTCTGCGTTAGGCACCCACTTAGGCACCCCAGACCAACCTCGGTTCGCGCGGAGCCGTTGCATCCCCCCGCCTCCTCCGGGCAGTTGGTCCGACCACAAGTCTTCCGATTACGGTAGAGTTGTGTCATGGAGGTCGGCGTCAAGGAGGTTGCCGCCCAGCTTGGGGTGTCCGAGCGGCGGGTTCGCCAGCTCATAGATGCCGGTGATCTTCCGGCGCGCCGGGTGGCGGGGCGTCTGCTCGTCGACGAGGCCGGTATCCCGAGGTCGCGCCCGGTGGCTCGTCCGATGTCTCCGCGGATCGCGTGGGCGTTCATCGCCCTGCTCTCCAGTGAGCCCGTTGCGGGCATCTCAGATCGCGAGCGTGCCCGGTTGGAGGCGAAGCACCGGGCCTTGCTCGCCTCTCCTAGGCCCGCGGTGTTACTGCGTTCCTGGCTCCGAAGCCGTGCACAGCTGCTCCGCCTAGCTGTCTCACCGTCGGAGGTGGACGGACTGTTACAGGACCCGAGGCTCGTCCCCTCAGGGATCAGCGATGCCCGATCCGAGATGTCGGCCGGGCGCGAGGCGGAGGCTTACGTGCGACCTGGCGACCTAGAGCAGCTCATGGCCGACCACCTGATGGCAGCAGTCAATCCCGCCAACGTGTGGCTGCACGTAATCGACCGACCGCTGGCGCGGCCGGCCCCCCTCGGCTTGGTTATCGCCGACCTCGCCGACCACGACCGAGCTCGTGAGGATGCCCGGGTCGAGGAGCTTCTACGGGTTGCCAGACGATGACGGTGGTACTCACCGGACTGACGGAACGCCAACGGCAGAGCTGGCTCGGCTTGCTCGATGTCGCCGCCGACTTCCCCGACGGGTGGTGTCTTGTGGGCGGTCAGATGGTCCATCTGTACTGCCAGGAACGCCGGTTGTCGCCCTCCCGTCCCACCAACGACGGTGACGTCGTACTCGATGCGCGAGCACAGCCCAACGTGCTAGGCGATTTCACCGGGTCGCTAGCGAGCGTGGGCTTCACCTCTGCTGGGGTGTCTACCGATGGCCATCAGCATCGGTGGGTCAGGGACAAGGCGACCATCGACGTGCTGATACCCCAGAGCCTCGGACGGACCGCTGCCTCCAGAAAGGGGGTAACCGGTGGAACCACTCTGGCCACGCCCGGCGCCCAGCAGGCGATCAGCCGATCCGAGCCGGTGAGTGTACAAGTCGATGACAGGGTCGGAACCATCCGGCGCCCGAACATGCTCGGCGCACTCGTCGCCAAGGCAGCCGCGTTCTCCATCCCAAGCGACCCGGGGAAGGAGCGTCATCTCACGGACTTCGCCACGCTGGCGGCGACGGCTCGGGGAGCTGTCCAAATCGGCGAGCAACTGAGAGCCCGGGACCGCCACTACCTGATCCCCATGCTCACGGCGCTAGACGACTCTCGTCGACTGTGGGCGTCCATCGATGGCGCCGAGCGCGGCGTGGTCGCTCTGGCGGCAATCACGGCAACCAAGTCCAAGCGGACCGTCTCCGCCCCTCAGTCACCGACTGCAGCGCCAGAGCCACCAGCTCCCGATCTATAGCAAGTATCGAACCCCTGCCCAGCACCCCTCGGGTGGTGTTTGGTGCTTGCTGGAGTTGCTGCGCTCCACCGGCACTTGTCTGTAGAGGCTCGGGGGCACCTGTGCCCGCTGAACCTCGACACCCTGTCTGGCCAGAAGTTCCCGACCGGTCGACGCCATTCGCCCCGGCCTCTCGCAGTAACAATCCGAAGGGGCTGCTGGTGTCGATTGGGGGGCGCCGGCCGGCTGCTCATGTCCTTCGCTGTGACAGTACCCGTGGGGCTGCTGCTTCATCCGCCGCCTTACCGTGGGCGGCGGAACGGTGCCAGGTACCCAATGCTGGCGACGATGAACGGGACCAGGTAGTTGGTGGCGATCCGTAGGCCGGTGACGGCGCTGAAGCGTCCTGATGTGATCACTGATCCTTGGTTGACGGCCGAGAGGATGGTGCCGACGACGGCTGCGACTCGTATGGCGGTGCGTGCTGTGTAGCCCTTGGTGATGAGGACGCAGCATTCCCACGCTGTACACCACGCGGGGGGAGTCGAAGAACGTCCGAGCGGTCTATCAGGTGATTCGTCGGCATCCACGTAAATCTCCGTTCTGCCTGGGATCATTGCCTTCGGTCGGGTTTCCCGGTTCTCGTACAGCGGACAGCTTTCGTAAGGTGGACCGCGGCTTGGTCCGTATCTATGGGACCGTGCCTGGTGGGGGTTCCGGTGGTGTTCGGGCCGGCGCAGTGTCTTCCGTTCGGGCGATGGCCCATGCGGCGTTGATTAGTCCGATGTGGGTGAAGGCTTGGGGGAAGTTGCCGAGTAGCTGGCCGGTTTGGGTGTCGATTTCTTCTGAGAAGAGCCCGACATCGTTGGCGAAGGCGCTGATCCTCTCGAAGAGGCTGCGCGCCCGGTGTTGCTGCCCGATTTCGGCGAGGGATTGGATCAGCCAGAAGGTGCAGATCGCGAAGGTGCCCTCCTCGCCGTCCAGACCGTCGGGGTTGCGGTAGCGGTATACGAAGCCGTGGCTGTCGGTCAGCCTGTCGGCGACGGCTTCGACGGTGGCGAGCATCCGCTGGTCGTCTGGTGGCAGGAAGCCGCTGAGCAGGAGCAGCAGGCTGGACGCGTCGAGTTCTTCCGATCCGAATGATTGGGTGTAGGCACCTGCTGCGTCGTTCCAACCCTGGGTCTCCAGGGCGCCCCGGATCTGGTCGCGGACCGCGCTCCAATGGTCGAGTCGGTGGCTCGCTTCGAGCTTGTCGGCTAGTCGTATGGCTCGGTCTAGAGCCACCCAGCACATCAGTTTGGAGTGAACGAAGTGGCGGGGCCGCCCTCTTACCTCCCAGATGCCGTGGTCCGGTTCGGTCCAGCGATCGGCTGCGGTGTTGGCGACGTCGATGAGGAACTGGGCGGTTACCGGCTCGAACCTGTCGATCTCTCCGGCGTATGTCCACGCGGCGTCGAGCAGTTCTCCGTAGACGTCCAACTGGGGTTGGTTCCAAGCGCCGTTCCCGATGCGAACGGGGCGGCTGTTCAGGTAGCCGTCGAGGTGGTCGAGGTGGTGTTCGGGTACCAGGCGCTCTCCTTCGATGCTGTAGAGGATCTGCAGGTTCTCGCCTGGGGCGATCCGCCCGCCGGCTGCGGTGGCCAGGAAGGAGAAGAAGTCGCCGGCCTCATCGGGGCAGGCGGCGATCCACAAGGCGGCGAGGGTGAGGCTGGCGTCGCGGACCCAGCAGAACCGGTAGTCCCAGTTTCTCGATCCGCCCACTGTTTCGGGGAGGGAGGTGGTGGGGGCCGCGATCATGGCGCCGGTGGGGGCGTAGGTGAGGGCTTGCAGGACGCGGCCGCTGTGGCGTACCGCCTCCGCGTAGGGACCGCGGTAGCTTTGGTGCAGGTTCGACCAGGATCGCCAGCCGCTGATGGTGGACTCCAGCATGGCTTCGATTTCACCGTCAGAGAGGTACGCCCGAGGCTCTCCCCACGGTGATGTCACCTCCATGGCAAAGTGCAGCATCTGGCCGGCGGTCACGTGGACGCGGGCGGTGGCGTCACTGTGTCGTATGTGCAGTTGCGTCTGACTGGACAGCAGGTAGCTGGAGGGTCCTCCCCGGGAGCGTACCCCTCCGTCCTCGGCGATGAGCACCGGGGCGGTGAGCCCATATCCGGCCCGGGGGGCATAGTGGATGTCGAGTTCGACGGTCCCGCTTCGCCCCTCGACCCGCCGGACGATCACGTGCGGGGACTGCCGGCCGATGTGATGGCCCCTCTCGTCGGCGCCGAAGACCATGACGTCGGTGAGCGCCACCACTCCGTCTGGGGTATGGAACTCGGTTCTCAGCACCAGGGTGTCGTCCAGATAGATGCGTGTCGTCTCGTACGGGCCGGGTGGTCGGATCTGCCAGTGACCGCCGTTTCGGCCCAAGAGTTGGGCGAAGACGGCCGGGGAGTCGAAGCGGGGTAGGCAGGCCCAGTCGATCGATCCGTCCCGGCTGACCAGCGCTGCGCCTTGGCAGTCGGAGAGCAGGCCGTAGTCCCGGATAGGTGCGGCCCCATCGCCTGTCGGCGGAACAGTGGCTGCTGTCACAGTCGAGGTGTCAGGTTCGTTGGTGGATGCGAGGGTGGGGTCATCTGGGTCCGGAAACCCGGCTCGAGGTCGTCAGCTTCCATATCGCTTCCGATGCGGTCACCGGGCCGGATGAAATCGGAATGAGCGGCGCGGCTGGAGGGTTTCTGTTGGCGTGGAACAGGCCGCCCCACCCGCCTCACAGGGGTCGGACGCGGCCTTCGCCCGGTATGTAGTCCCCGAACTGGAAGTCCTCTTGAGGGTGGCCCGCTCCCTGACCGGCCGGTCGGCCGACGCCGAGGACCTCGTCCAGGACACCTTGCTGCGTGCCTACAACAGCATCGACCGCTTCGACGGGCGCCACCCGCGAGCGTGGCTGTTGACGATCTTGCGTAACACCCACATCAACCGCAACCGCCGACGCCGGCCGGTGCTGCTGGACGACCAGGACGCCACCCTCGAACGCCTGGCGGCCACGGCCGGGACCACGCACGACGAGACCCCCGAGGGGCTGGTAGTGGGAGCGGAGTTCGACGCGGTGATCAGCGATGCCCTCAACAGCCTTCCCGAACGCTACCGGCAGGCGGTGACCCTGGTGGACATAGAAGGGTTGAACTACGCGGAGGCCGCCGAGGCTCTGGCCGTTCCGATCGGGACCGTCATGAGCCGGCTTCACCGGGCCCGGTCTCGTATGCGTCAACGCCTGGCCGCGGCCGGGTTGGCCCCCAGGAGGAAGCTATGAGCACGAAACCGCGGCGGATGCTCGGCAACAAGGAGATGGCCAGCTGCCTGCAGGTCATGCGAGTCCTGCAGTCCTACCTCGACGGCCACACCGACGAGATGACCGCCCGACGGGTAGCCAACCACCTGGAGGCCTGCCGTCGCTGCGGGATGGAGGCGTCGATCTACCGAGAGATGAAAGCGGCGTTGGCCCGACAGGCAAAGCCTCTCGACGACGAGTCTCTGGGGAGGTTGCGCCAGTTCAGCCTCTCTCTCACCCAACGTCACGACGCCGAGGACAGCAAGCCAGGCGCAGACGAGGCCCCGCCCTCCGCCTGAGATCGCCGCGCCGTCCGGCCGGGCCACGAACAAGTCCCTCAGGAATTCCGACGATTTGTGGACTATCAAGCTGACCGAACGGATTTCAAGCTGATGGACGGGACCGCCAGAGCCTCATCCGGGCCGCCGCCAGCAGTAGAGCTCCTGCCACCTACGCGTCGACCCGGTCGGGCGGCGGTCTCGTCCACCAGTCAATGGTGATCTTCCCGATCACCCCAGCTCACAGTCACGGATCCGATGGAATGGGGCCAGCCGCCAAGCGGGTTCCCGACCCGTGATCCGAGCAACCTGGAACGGCGCCGTCATCGCCGCAAGCGACCACACCGTCGTGGTGGAAGGCAACCACTACTTCCCTCCCGAGTCGGTCAACAGGAAATACCTCACAAACAGCGACACTCATACCCGCTGTCCCTGGAAGGGCACGGCCATCTACTACACCTTGTCGGTGGACGGAAACAC
>JAGWSF010000136.1 GCA_028876385.1 Acidobacteriota bacterium
CACCCGGGAAGGATCTTCGGGAGTGCCTCGAGGATGGTGACCTCGCAGTTCAAGTCGGCGAGCATCGACGCGAACTCGCAGCCGATGGCCCCTCCGCCGATGACCACCGCCGACGCCGGAAGGCGATCGAGGCCGAGGACCTCGTCGGAGGTCATCACGGTCCGCCCGTCGACCTCGAAGCCGGGAATGGTGCGCGGCACCGAACCCGACGCCAGGATGACGTGACGGCCGACCAGTTCGGTCCCGTCGTCGACGGTGACTACGTGCCCCGCCCCGAGCGAGCCCGTGCCGGCGAAGACCGTGACCTTGCGCTTCTTCAACAGGCCCTGCAGCCCCTTCCAGAGCTGGTCCACGACCTTCTGCTTGCGCGCCTGCGACTGGGCGAACTCGACCGTCGGTGCATCGACGGAGACGCCGAACTCCTTGGCTCCCACCACGGTGCGGTAGACCGTGGCCGTCTCCAGGAACTCCTTGGCCGGGATACAGCCCCGGTGAAGGCAGGTCCCCCCCACCTTCTCCTTCTCGACCAGCGCGATACTCAGACCGGCGAGGCCCCCCCTGAGCGCGGCCGCGTACCCGGCCGGGCCACCCCCGATGATCACGACATCGAACTCCTGCGGCGTCTGAACCACCTCCTAGATCCGGATGCAATCTAGGCCCTTTCGACACGGTCGCGGATAGGCTGCTCGGGACAACGCAGGGGAGCTCGCACCATCGGGCTGAGAGGCCGGCACCAGCCGGCGACCCTCACACTTACCGGTTCGGTAACGCGAACCAGGGAGCGTGCTGCACATGCCATCTGACGATCTGGTCATAGCTGGACGACACTTCGGATCCCGCCTGTTCGTCGGGACCGGCAAGTTCCCGTCCAACGGGCATCTGCGCTCGGCCATCGACGCCAGCGGCACCGAGATGGTCACCGTGGCCCTCCGCCGCATCGACCCCTCGGCGGCCGAGGACATCCTCGACGCCATACCGGAGAGCGTCCTGGTCCTGACCAACACGTCGGGAGCCGTGGACGCCGGCGAGGCCGTGAGGCTGGCCCGCTTGGCCCGCGCCGCCGGCCTGCCCGACTGGATCAAGCTGGAGATCACCCCTGAGCCCCGCTACCTCCTGCCCGACCCCGTCGAGACCCTCGCCGCGGCCGAGCAGCTCGTCGCTGAGGGTTTCACCGTGCTCCCCTACTGTCCCGCCGATCCGATCCTCTGCAAGCGGCTCGAGGAGGTCGGCTGCGCCACCGTCATGCCGCTCGGGTCGTGGATCGGATCCAACCAGGGCCTGCGTACCCGGGGAGCCTTGGAGATCATCGTCGAGCAGGCGCTGGTACCGGTGGTGGTCGACGCCGGGATCGGCGCTCCCAGCCACGCCGCCGAGGCCATGGAACTCGGCGCGGCAGCCGTACTGGTGAACACCGCGATAGGCACCGCCGCCGACCCGGCGGCCATGGCCGCGGCCTTCCGCCTGGCCGTGGAGGCCGGGCGGGGCGGGTATCTGGCCGGCCTGCCCGCGGTCGGACCGGGGGCCTCGGCCTCGTCGCCGCTCACCGGCTTCCTGTCGTGACCAGCGTCCCCGTCGCCCTCGAGTCCCGGCCCGACCGGGTGCCCGAGGGCAGCGCCGCGGCCGACGTCGTGGCCACGCCCGTCGCCGACCTGCGCCGCTTCGTCGACGCCGCCACCGACGCCGACGTGGACCGGGCGCTGCAGCGCAGTCACCGCGGTCTGCACGACTTCGCCGCCCTTTTGTCCGCCCCCGCCGCCCAACGCCTCGAGGAGCTGGCCCGCACCGCCCAACGGATCACCCGGGCTCGTTTCGGGGCCACGGTGCGGCTGTTCTCGCCGCTTTACCTGTCCAACGAGTGCGTCTCCACCTGCACCTACTGCGGATTCTCGGCCGGGAACGACATCGCCCGGCGCACCCTCACCATCGACGAGGTCCGACGTGAAGCCGCCGAACTGCACCAACGGGGTTTCCGTCACATCCTGTTGGTGGCCGGCGAGCACGCCCGCATCGTGAGCAAGAGCTATCTGGGCGAGTGCGTGGCCGCCGTCGCCCCGCTATTCGCTCAGGTGAGCGTCGAGGTCCAGGTGTGGGACACCGACACCTACCGGCGGCTGTTGGCCGAGGGCTGTGACGGGGTGGTCGTCTACCAGGAGGTCTACGACGAGCAGACCTACTCGGAGGTCCACCTGAAGGGCAAGAAGCGCAACTACGCCTGGCGGCTGTCGGCACCCGACCGGGCCGCCGAAGCCGGGATGCGCCGCCTCGGCGTGGGTGCCCTGCTCGGACTGCACCCGGACTGGCGGTCCGAAGCCATATCCGTGGCCGCCCATGCCTCGGCGCTGATGCGGCGCTGGTGGCGCTGCGAGGTCTCGGTGGCCCTCCCCCGGCTCCGGCCGGCAGCGGGTGGTTACCAGCCCCGCGACCCGCTCGACGACGCCTCTTTCGTGCAGCTCCTGTGCGCCCTGCGCATCGCCCTGCCCGACGTCGGCGTGACCCTCTCCACCCGCGAACCGGCCCCGCTGCGCGACGGTCTGGTACCGCTCGGGATCACCTCGATGTCAGCCGGTTCGCACACCGAGCCCGGCGGCTACGCCGAGGTCAGCGACTCGGAGCCCCAGTTCGAGATATCCGACACCCGCACACCGGCAGAGGTGGCGGCCGCCCTGCGGGCCGCCGGACTGGAGCCGGTCTGGAAGGACTGGCAGCGGGTTTAGGGGCGTGCGACCTACTATCTCCACCATGAACAACCCGGCCACTTCCCCCGTACAGGACGACACCGTCCAGACCGCAGACGACGAGCTGGTCGACGAGGACCTCCTGGTGGAGGAGATCTCGATCGACGGCATGTGCGGCGTCTACTGAGCTGACGGGTGTCTTTCGACAGCTCGGTCCGCTACAGCCTCGATCCCAAGGTCGCCCTGCGCCCCGAGCCGTTCGGCGCGCTCGCCTACCACTACGGGAGCCGAAGGTTGACGTTCCTGCGTACCAAGCTGCTGGCCGATCTGGTGGGCCGCCTGGCCGAATTCGACTCGGTGGACGGCGCGCTGGACGCCCAGGTCCCTCCCGATCAGCACCGCTCCTACCGCGCCGCGCTGGCGCAGCTCGCATCCTCGGAGTTCATTCATGCCTGCTAGCCCCGGACGCCTCGTAGAGCAGTTGAAGGGCGGCCTCGACGCCCCGATCTGTCTCACCTGGGAGATCACCTACGGCTGCAACCTGGCCTGCGTTCACTGCCTGTCGTCGTCGGGCCGGCGGGACCCGGCCGAGCTGTCCACGGCCGAAGCCATGGCGGTGATAGACGAGCTGCACGACCTGCAGGTGTTCTACGTCAACATCGGGGGTGGGGAGCCGACCATCCGCCCCGACTTCTACGACCTCATCGACTACTCCGTGCAGCGCGGCGTGGGGGTCAAGTTCTCGACCAACGGGTCGACCATCGACGCGGCGCGGGCCGCCCGGTTGGCCGGTAGCGACTACGTCGACGTGCAGATATCCATAGACGGCGCCGACGCCGAGACCAATGACGCGGTCCGGGGCCGGGGCAGCTTCGCCGCCGCCCGGAAGGCCATGGATCACCTCGCCTCGGCGGGATTCGGCCCCTTCAAGATTTCGGTGGTCGTCACCCGACAGAACGTCGGACAGCTCGACGCCTTCGAGGCGCTGGCCTCCTGCTACGGGGCGCAGCTGAGGTTGACCCGACTGCGTCCCTCGGGGCGGGGCGCCGACGTGTGGCACGAGATGCACCCGACGGCCGAGCAGCAGGTCGACCTGTACCGCTGGTTGGTCGAGCGTCCCGACGTGCTGACCGGCGACTCGTTCTTCCACCTCTCGGCCCTCGGCGAGTCCCTTCCCGGGCTGAATCTGTGCGGGGCCGGCCGGGTGGTGTGCCTGATCGACCCGGTCGGCGACGTGTACGCCTGCCCCTTCGTGTTGCACCCCGAGTTCAAAGCGGGAAGTGTGCGCGCCCCGGGCGGCTTCACCGACGTGTGGCGCAACTCGTCTCTGTTCGTGGACCTGCGCCAGCCCGCCTCGCCCGGAGCGTGCGCATCCTGCGGCTCCTACGACGCCTGCCAGGGTGGTTGCATGGCCGCCAAATTCTTCACCGGCCTACCTCTCGACGGGCCCGACCCGGAGTGCGTGAAAGGCCACGGCGAAACCGCTCTGGCCGGGGTGGCGGCTTCGGGTCGGCCCTCCCCCGGTCCGGGACACTCCGTTCCGGTCGCCTTGTCGGCGCGCCGGCGTTAGCGGCCCCGCGGAGTCCGACCTGCCCTCCTACCGGACCGGCGGGCGCCTCGACCGGATGCCCTGGACGGAGGTGGCGGCGCGCGCCGCCGGCTCCCTGCTCGCCGTCCCTGTCGGCTCGACCGAGCAGCACGGGCCCCACCTGCCGCTGTCCACCGACACCGACATCGCGGTGGCCCTGTGCCAGCAACTGGCCGCTTCCCGGGAGGACGTGCTCGTGGCTCCGGCTGTGGCCTACGGGTCCTCGGGGGAGCACACCGGCTTCTCCGGCACCCTGTCGGTCGGCGCGGCGGTGACCGAGCGCCTGCTCGTGGAGATCGGCCGGTCGGCGGACGCCTTCGCCGGGGTCCTGTTCGTCTCCACCCACGGAGGGAACGCGGCTCCTGTGCGGGCCGCCGTGGCCACTCTGGCGGCGGAATCCCGCAACGTGCGGGCCTGGATGCCCGGGGCGATCGGCGCGGCGGGCGGACCCGGCGACGCCCACGCCGGACGCACCGAGACCTCGGTGCTGCTCCGACTCTCGCCCGGGTATGTCCGCTCGGAGCGGGCGGAGGCGGGTTGCACCACCCCGCTGCCCGAACTGATGGGGCGTCTGCGGGAGGAGGGTGTCCGGGCGGTCAGCGCCAACGGCGTCCTCGGAGACCCCTCGGGCGCGAGCGCCGAAGAAGGCGAGGAGATTTTGTCTGCCTGGTCGGGGGCGCTTCGGGCTGCCCTGGCGGGGTGGCCGTGAGCCGGGTGGCCATCATCACCGGCGCGGCGCGGGGTATCGGCGCGGCCACGGCGACAGCGTTGGCCGCTGACGGCTGGAAGCTGGTCCTCGTCGACCGCTGCGCCGACGACCCGGGCCTGCCCTACCGCCTGGCTCGCCCCGAGGACCTGCGGGCCGTCGTCGAGGCCTGCGGGGGCGGCGAGTCGGCGGTCGGCGTGACCGCCGACGTGCGGGACCAGGCGGCGCTCGACGCCGCCGTAGAAGTGGCCCGGGAGCGCTTCGGCGGCCTCGACGCCGCCGTCGCGGTGGCTGGCGCGGTCGCCGGCGGCGAGGAGACGTGGAAGCTTTCGGATGAGACGTGGAGCACCATGATGTCGATCAACCTCGACGGCACCTGGCGGCTGGCCCGGGCCGCGGTACCGGCCCTCATCGACCGGCCCGAACCCCGCCAGGGACGGTTCGTGGCGGTGGCGTCGGCCGGCAGCTCCGTCGGCTTGTACCTTTTGTCGGCCTACACCGCGGCCAAGGCCGGAGTGGCTGGGCTCGTACGGAGCCTGGCCGCCGAGCTCGCACCGTACGGGATCACCGCCAACGCCATCGCCCCCGGCTCCACCACCGGCGCCATGCTCGAAGCCAGTGCCGCGGTTTACGGCCTCGATGACACCGCCGAGTTCGCCACCCACCACATGCTGCCCCGCCTCCTCGACCCGGCCGAGCCGGCGGCCCTCATCGCCTGGCTGTGCAGCACCAGGAGCAGCGGCATCACCGGCGCCGTCCTTCCCGTCGACGCCGGTATGACGGCCCGCTGAGGGCAGGCGAAGCGTTGTCCCTCCGGGGTCGGGCCGCCACCGGACCGACCACCGGCGACCCCACCGGACCGACCACCGGCGACCCCACCGGACCGACCACCGGCGACCCGGCAGGGGCGCCCCCACCGCTACCGGCCGGCTACCGCCTCCGCTTCGATCCCCGATGCCGGCGGCCGCGGCCCGAGGTCCTCATCGGCGGGAGTCCGCTACGGGTCCTCCGGCTGTCGTCGCCCGGTGCGGCCCTGATCGACTCGTGGGCGGCCGGCCGACCCGTGGGCGACGACGCCGCTCAGCGGTCACTGGCCGGCCGCCTCGTGGACGCGGGGGTGGCCCATCCGATCCCTCCCACCCCGAAGGGCACGACCCTCCCGAGCTGCGCCATCGTGATACCGGCTCGCGACGACCAGGCAGGACTCAGCGCCACCCTGGCGGCGCTGTTACTCCGGGCTCCCGCGATCCCCGTACACGTGGTCGACGACGGGTCGTCGCCGCCTCTCACCGTCGCCTATCCGGGCGTCGAACTCCGGCGGCGGGCGGAGCCGGGCGGACCGGCCGCCGCCCGCAACGTCGGGTGGCGGGCCGCCGTGGCCGACGGCGCCGAGATCGTGGTGTTCATCGACGCCGGTTGCGTCCCTGGGATCGGATGGCTCGAGCCGCTGCTCGCCCACTTCTCCGACCCGACGGTCGGGGGGGCCGCCCCCCGGGTGGTCTGCCGTCGCGATCCCGCCACCCCGGCTCGGCTGGCCTGCTACGAGCTGCGGCATTCCCCGCTGGACATGGGGCCGCACCCGGCTTCGGTACGGCCCGGAAGCGCGGTGGCTTACGTGCCCACCGCCTTGCTGGCGCTGCGCCGGACCGCCCTCGAGGAATGCGGCGGCTTTCGCGAATCGATGCGCTTCGGTGAGGACGTGGACCTGGTGTGGCGACTGCACCGGGCCGGTTGGCGGGTCCGCTACGAACCGGCGGTGACCGCCACCCACCCGGCGCGGCAGACCTACCGGGCCTGGGTCCTGCAACGTTTCCGGTACGGGACCTCGGCCGGTCCGCTGGCCCGCCGCCACGGCCGAGCCGTGGCCCCTCTGGCCGCTCAACCCTGGAGCATCGGCACTTGGTTGCTAGTGGCAGCCGGGTATCCCCTCCTCGGCGCAGCCGTCACCGCGGCGACCGCCGAGGCTCTCGCCCGGCGAGCCAAGGGAGACCCCGTCGTCGCCGCCGAGCTGCGCCGGTTGGCCGTCACCGGCACCATCGGCGTGGGCTCGGCCACAGCTCGGGCCCGTCGCCGGGCCTGGCTGCCGGTGGCCCTCCCCGCGGGGGCCGCGGCCTGGCGCTGGTGCGGGCGACGAACCCGTCTGGCGCTGCTGCTCAGCGCCGTGGCCGTCGCCTGCGGCCGCCCCCCTGGCGGATCAGCTGATGACCGCCCCCTCGATGCCGAAACCGACGGCTGCCCGCCGGGCGCCCCGGGGGATCGGCTGCTCGGTTTGGCCGACGATCTCGCCTACCAGGCCGGGGTGTGGCGGGGGGTGCTGACCGAACGCTCCCTGGCCGCCCTCCGGCCCCGCTTCAGAGACGGACCGCCCCGCCGGCGCGGCCCCTGGCGGGGCCTGGCGCGAGACGGGCGTCAGCGGACCGGGGCGTTCCGTCGGACCAGTTCCGCGGCCAGACCGGTGTAGGTGGCGGGTTCGAGCGTCATCAGGCGCTCCGTGGCATCGGGCGGCAAGCCCAGGTCCTTGATGAAGGAGTGGACGTCATCGGCGGTCACGACATGACCCCGGGTGAGCGCCTTCAGCCTCTCGTAGGGTTCAGGCAGGCCGTGGCGGCGCATTACGGTCTGGACGGGCTCAGCGAGCACCTCCCACTGACGGCTCAGCTCCGACTCCATCACCTCCGGGGCGGGCGTGACCTTCCGGAGCCCCTTTCGGGCGGCGTCCACGGCGAGCCCTGAGTGGGCGACGGCGACCCCCATGTTGCGAATGGCCGAGGAGTCCGACAGGTCCCGCTGCATGCGCGAGACCATCAGCTTGGACGCCAGGTGGCCGAGGAGGGACGAGGAGATACCGGCGTTGGCCTCGGCGTTCTCGAAGTCGATGGGGTTGACCTTGTGGGGCATGGTGGACGAGCCCACCTCCCCCTCCACCGCCCGCTGGCGCAGGTAGGAGCGGCTGATGTACTCCCACACGTCCCGACAGAAGTCGAGGAGGACGGTGTTGTAGCGGATCAGGGCGTGGAACATCTCGGCCACCGCGTCGTGGCTCTCGATCTGGGTGGTGAGCGGGTTCCACTCCAGCCCGAAGCTCTCGACGAACCGCTGAGACACGCTCGGCCAGTCGACGTTCGGATAGGCCGCCGCATGAGCGCCGAACGTGCCGACCGCACCGTTGAACTTCCCGAGCAGGCGGACCCCTTCCACGGCGTCGGCCTGGCGCTCGAGGCGGGCCGCGAACACCGCCAGTTCCTTCCCGAGGGTGGTCGGAGAAGCCGGCTGCCCATGGGTGTGGCTGGGCATGGCCAAGGCGGCGTGGTCGGTGGCCAGGGCCCAGACGTCGGTGATGAGCTGGCGGGCCGACGGAAGCCACACCCTGTCGATCCCATCGCGCAGCATCAGAGCGTGGGACAGGTTGTTGATGTCCTCGGAGGTACACGCGAAGTGGACGAACTCCGATTCCTGGGCGCCGAAGCCGATGGACGCCAGCTTCTCCTTCAAGAAGTACTCGACCGCCTTCACGTCGTGGTTGATGCCCCGCTCGATCTCCTTGATGCGCTCGGCGTCCTCCACCCCGAAGGACTCCACCCAGGCTCCGAGCGTGATGTCCGTTTCGCGGTCCAGCGGACCGAGCTCCTCGATCGAGGGCTCGGCGGCCAGGAACCGGAGCCACTCCACCTCGACCCGGAACCGCTGGCGGAAAAAGGCCTCCTCCGAGAAGGCTCGGGCGTAGGACGCCGCTGACGCGGCGTAGCGGCCATCAAGCGGAGACAGAGCGCCGAGCGGGCTGGAGCTGACTTCGTTACTCACGCCTAGACACTACCGGCGGCCCACCGGGCCCAGCCCTGCGGTCAAGCCCGCTCAGCGGCTCTCGGGCGCCACCGTCCACAGACGGTGGTCAGAGGGGCGATCTGCTCATCCACTTCGGGCCGCCGGTCGACCGATCAAGGCCCCGGCCCCGGCGTCACGCCGGCCATCGGGGCGGGGAGCCGCAGCGGATGCCGACGACTCCTCTGAGCGCAGAACTGGACCCTAGCCCCGTACTGGACAAGCATGGTCGGATGGGACGCCGAGGGGAGTTCTTCGACCAGGACGCCGAGGACGGCGAACCGGCCGAGGGACCCTGGGGCGCAGCGCGCCGCGCCAGCCGGGGGGCCCTGTTCGACCAGGACGCGTCGATGGAGCTGCCCCGTCTCGATCCCCTCCTCGTGGCCCAGTACCAGCGGGATCTGGACCGCCAACGCGACCTCGACCGCCAACGGGAACGGGAGCGGGAACGGGAGCGGGAACGGGAACGGGAGCGGGAACGGGAGCGGGAGCGGGAGCGGGAAGTCGAGCATCGAGGTCGAAGCTCGACGGTGCCCCGCCCTCCTGCCCCGACCGCCCGGCGGACCCCCCGCCGACCGCCGCCTCCCGCCGGACCGGACACGCCGGTGCTGCGCATCTCCTCGCGTGCCGCCCCCGTCTACTGGCCTTCAGTCCCGGTGGCACCGCCGCCCCCCGACCCCGCCCCGCCCGAAGTCGAGCGTCCCCCGACGCGGCTGCGCCCACCGGCCCCCTCACCGCCTGTCCCCCCACCCCCGCAACCCTCCCGCCGGGCCCCCGCACCCCCGCAACCCCCCCGCCAGGCCCCCGCACCCCCGCAACCCCCCCGCCAGGCCCCCGCACCCCCGCAACCCCCCCGCCAGGCCCC
>JAGWSF010000137.1 GCA_028876385.1 Acidobacteriota bacterium
CCCCTTCAGACGATCCCCCAACAGCAGCCTGGGATCCTCGAACCGGGCCTGCAACCTCGCAACACCCAACGCCATGCCCAACAATTCCCGATCCCGCCCCCCAGATGGTGGATCGTGGCGACTACTTCAGGGCCCTCCTAGGTGATCCGTACCTCCTGGCCACGATCGCGGCCGCAGTGCTGGGTGGGGCCGTCCTCACCGGTGGCCGCGCCCACCTGGGACTGAGCGTCATGGGGGCGGCCTTCCTGACAATCCTGGACTATGACCTTCAGGTCAAGGGCTACTCGAACGGGGTCCAGACCATGGCCCAAGGCATCGCCCTTGTTCTGGCCCTGGCGCTGGCCGTGGGCGCCGGGCGCTGGTCAGGGATTGGCAATCGCCTGAGATCCAAGCGGGCGCTCACCCCGGAACCGACCCAATAGCGGTAGAGCCCGTCTCGTACCGGCGCCCCAGCGCCCATATCCAACGATCCAAGAACCAGTAAGGGGAGGAAAAGAACCATGTCATCTTCGCTCCAGAAGGCCGCTCATCCGCACTATCACCGGCGACGGGCCATTGCGCTCGCGGCAGCACTGGCTGCCGCTGCCCTCAGCCTCACCGCGTGCGGCAGCAGCGGCAAATCGGCGTCGTCGGCCACGAGTGCGGGTGCCACTACTGCCACCACCGCACCCGCCGGCTCCGCGGCGGCCGGATCAGGCGCGACTAACGACACTGGGCTGTCGACCACGTTGGCGCAGGCCCTCGGCACATCGTCAGTGCCTGCGTCCTCGATCCCGCCGATCATGAGCGAGGCCTTGACGATCGCCGGCCGATCCCTGACACCTGCGCAGCTGAGCAAGGCGCTTTCGTGCTGGAAGGCCACGTCGTGCACCCTCGGCAGCGGCAACGTGACCGTCGCGGAGGCCGACGGGTTCGGCGGCAACACGTGGCGCTCCTTCTCGAAGATGAACATCATCCTTCAGGCGCTCACATACCCGCAGATCGGCAAATTCATCTACACCAACGCCAACGGCAGCCTCTCGACCTACGAGTCGAATATCCGGGAGCTTACGGCTGAGGGTGTGAAGGCCATTGTGGCCTACAACGACTTCGGACCGGCGGCCTGGCCGGCGTTCGAAGCGGCCCAGCGCTCAGGTGCCGTGGTCTCCACCTTCGTCGGCCCGTCCGATGGAGCTCCCACATCAGCGATCACGACTCGGGTGCAGCCCGACATCTGTCAGGTCGGCAAGGATATGGCGGCCGTCACCCAGAAGGTCATCGGAGGCAATGGGCCGGTGGCCTACTTCACCGGAACGCCGGCGAACCCGGAAGATACTGGCTGGCAAAAGTGCGCGACGGACGCAGGGATACAATCCGTCTTCAACGGTACGACCAACTGGACACCGTCGGGCGCGCAGCAGGCGGCTTCGGCACTCATAGCCTCGGGCAAGACCGTCAAGGCCATCCTGTACAGCTATTCGAACCCCGTCCCGAACATCGTGCAGGCCTACCAGACGGCCGGTAAGCCCATCCCCGCCATCATCGACTGGACGACCAACAACTCCACCGTCTGCCTGCTCCAGCAGAACCATTTCACCATGTATCTGACCAATGCCCTCAACTGGGCGGCCCGGGTATCTCTTACGGCTCTCATGGACAAGATCCAAGGGAAGTCCGTGCCGGCTGCCATCTACTACCCCATGCCGTTCTTCCAAGCCTCGGCGTCCCAGTGCACCACCGGCGCTCCGGCCGATTACCCCGGTCCGTCGGCGCTGGTCCCCAGCTCGCTGGTCACGCAGATGCTTGGGAGCTGACTGAACCCCGCCACGAGGGGCCGACAGCCTTCCCCCCAGGCTGTCGGCCCGCGTGGTCTACGAACTGGCTGATGGGAGACATGTGAGCGACGTCGAACAGAAGATCGAATCACCGGGGACACGATCCGAGGGGACAGGAACGGGGACGCTTCCGGTACTGAAGGTCTCCGGAATCGCCAAGACCTACGGCCCCGTGCAGGCGTTGAGGCCTACCGACTTTGAGCTCAGAGCGGGCCAGGTGCACGCTCTAGTAGGTGAGAATGGATCGGGAAAGTCGACGGTTGTCGGGATTCTGAGCGGTGCCGTCCGTCCCGATACGGGAGCGGTCTCATGCGGTGACTGCCTCCTGAGGCGGTCCGTCCCGTGGGAGTCCCAGAAACTTGGCGTACAGACCGTGTTCCAGGACGGCACTCTGATCGCGGAGCTGACCGTCGCCCAGAACCTGTACCTGGGCACTCCCCGCGACCAACGGCCGGCGTACCGCAACATCACCGCTTGGGCCCGCCGACGACTGGAAGAACACGGTCTTGACCAGATCGATCCGGCCCGACGAGCGGGCGACCTCCCACCCGGTGACCGTCAGCTCGTCGACATCGTGCGGGCGCTCGCCACCCGACCGAAGGTTCTGCTGCTGGATGAGGCCACCTCCAGCCTCGACGCCTCAGGCGTCGACGCCGCTCTCGACCTGATGCGTCGGGCCGCCGACCAGGGCGCCGCGGTGCTACTGGTGACCCACAGGCTGTTCGAGGTGTTCCGGGTCGCCGACGTCATATCCGTGCTCCGGGACGGGGTATGGCAGGGAACCTGGTCAGCCTCAGACGTCGACTCAACGACACTGGTCGAACTCATGGCCGGAACGACCGTGAACGTCGAATTCCCAAAGCGCTCTGACAGTGGAGGCACCACTGCGGCTCAGCTCACCGCAACCGGTCTCCGGGGGCGCAACTTCGGCCCTGTCGATCTGAAGCTCAGGAGGGGCGAAATACTCGGCTTGGCTGGCGCTGACGGCAACGGTCAGCTGGGGCTGCTCCGGGCGCTCGCCGGCATGGGTCTGACCGGAGGTTCCCTCACGGCGGGGACGAAGACAGTCCGCGGATTTCAGGACGCATGCAGTGCCGGTATCACCTATCTGTCCAGCGATCGGCGGGAGGAGTCGCTCTTCCCGTCGCTGGCAATACGCGAGAACCTCGTGGCAGGAGTTCTCGGGAGGATTTCTCGGCTCGGATACATCGGCGCCGGAAACGAGCGACGACTGACCGGTGCAAGTGTCGAGACCTTCGGAATCCGCCTGGGGTCCGTGGAGGACCACATCACATCGCTCTCGGGCGGCAACCAGCAAAAGGTGGCGCTGAGCCGCGCCCTCGCAACCGAGCCATCGGTGCTGCTGGTAGACGAACCGACGCAGGGGGTGGACGTCCGATCGCGGATCGACATCTACCACATGCTGAGAAACGCAGCCGATGCCGGCAGTTCCGTCGTCGTAGTGTCGTCGGATGCTGCCGAGCTGGCCGGGCTGTGTGACCGCATTCTGGTAATTTCCCGCGGTAGGACCGTGGCCGAATTCGGCGGAGAGGACTCCTCGGAAGAGCGCATCATCCACGCTTTCACCGGGGCACGCCAAGTGGGAGCCGATCGGGAGGGTGCTCCAGCCGCAGCCGACGCCTCAAGGCGTTGGGGGCGTTTGCGTCTAGGTCAGGATGCTCGTCGCCTCGGACTGGTAGTCCTCATGCTCTTGATCCTGGGCGCCTACACACAGAGCCGGGCGAGCTCCTTCCTCGGCGAGGCAAGCCTCTACAACGTGATGCTTCTGGCACTGCCACTCGCCGTAGTCGCCGGTGCGGAGTTCCTGGTCATGTTCACAGGCAGTATCGATGTGTCGGTCGGGTCAAACATGGGTCTAACGGTCGCCCTCCTGTCCTTCATCTTCACAGGGGCAGGGCTCGCTGTCGGACTACCGGTCTTCCTGCTAACAGCTATCGGTATCGGGATCGTGCTCGGGACGGCGAACGCCTTCGTCATAGAGCGCATCCGCATTCCGGCGGTCATCGCCACCATTGCCGGCCTCGGTATCCTCCAAGGGCTGGGCCTCGTGATCCGCCCACAGGCTGCCGGGACCATCAACAGCCACGTGGTGAGCGCCTTGACCGCCAAAGTGGGCCCAATCCCCATACCCCTTCTCATTGTCGTGGCGGTCTTCGTGCTGGCGGACATAGGGCTGCGCACCACCGGTCGAGGGCTGCGGTTGCGGTCCGTGGGGCTCAATTCGGTGCTCGCCTACAGGCTGGGCGAGAACACTCCCCGTATCCGACAAGTAGGCTATGTCGGTTGCGCAATTCTGGCGTCCATGGCCGGCGTGCTACTCGCTGCGCAGGTCGGGACCGGCGACTCGACGGTGGGGAGCCAGTACACACTTCTAGCCATCGCTGCCCCCATCCTCGGCGGCGCGAGCCTTCTTGGAGGACGGGGCAGTTTCGCTGGCTGCCTCGTCGGAGCGCTCCTGCTGGCAATGGCCGAGGCTCTGCCGGCCGTTCTCTCGCTCAGCAATGGCATGAGCCAGACGCTGGCAGGCGCTCTTACGCTCGTCGCCCTACTGGTCTACAGCGGATCGGGCGCATCCGTCGCGGACCGAACCCGTCGCGTCGCCCGAAGGTTGGTGGGTTCATGACTGTGGCACATGCCGATGCTCGGCTGACGGTGGGCGAGTTACGGGAGATCGCCTTCTCCTTGCGAAAGCGGATGCTGCGAATGGCGGCTGACAAGGGGGAGGGCTACATCGCACAAGGGCTGGGTATCGCCGATCTGCTCGCCGCCGTCTGCTTCAGGGAGGCGAAGATCGACCCCGCCCGTCTCAATGACCCGGGCCGGGACCGGTTCATCCTCTCGACTGGCCATTACTCGATCGCCTTCTACGCCGTTCTCGGCGAACTGGGCATCATCTCCGATGACGAAGCCGCCACTTACGCTCTGAACGGCAGCTCCCTTCCCATGAGCACGTTCGACAGCACCCCCGGAGTGGAGATCACAAGTGGGTCTCTGGGCCATGGACTTGGTCAAGGTGTCGGCATGGCGCTCGGTCTGCGCCTGGATGGATCCGACGCCACTGTCCTTGTGGAACTCTCGGACGGTGAACTCCAAGAAGGTTCGACATGGGAGGCCGCAATGGCGGCGGCGAGCTTCCGTCTCGACAAACTGTGGGCGGTGGTCGACTGCAACGGTATCCAAGCTGACGGCCCCGTCGTCGTGGACATGGAACCGGTGGCAGCTAAGTGGGACGCGTTCGGTTGGGCCGTCCGGGAAGTGGACGGCAACGACATGGGTCAGATCGTCTCCGCGTTCGACGAACTCCGAGGGGCTTCCAGCCCAAAGGTGATCGTGGCTCGAACCACGCCGGGCTGGGGAGTGCCCTCACTCGTAGGGCGTGAGCGGGCTCATTTCGTCAGAGTCACCGACGACGAGTGGGACGGCTTCATCGGAGAGCTGGAGGGCCATCGTGGCTGAGGCGGTCCAACGAACGGGAACCATGGGCGACATCGCCGATGTCGAGGGCCCGTACGAGGTAGCCCCTTTCGGCCAGGAGCTTCGCGAGCTTGCACACGCACAACCGGAGATCGTCGGAGTGACCGCAGACATGGGCCGCTACAGCGACATCGGTCCCTTCCGGGAGGCCTTCCCGGATCGCTTCTTCAATGTGGGCATGGCGGAGCAGAGCGCGATCATGGTCGGTGCTGGCCTGGCGAAGACCGGGAAGGTCGCCTTCGTCGCCACCTATGCCGCCTTCATGACACGGCGGGCACTCGACTTCGTTGCGATCGCCTGCGCCCACAGTGACGCCAACGTCAAGCTCATGGGAGGGTCCCCGGGCCTCGTGAACCCCTACGGTGGCACACACCAGGCGATCGAGGACCTGGCCGTCATGGCAAGCATCCCCGGTGTCACGGTCATAGACCCCTGCGATGCCGTAGAACTCCGGCAGGCGGTACGGGCCGCGGCCACCACGCCAGGCACCTTCTACATACGCAACTTGAGAGGCAAGGTTTCA
Source organism: Acidobacteriota bacterium (assembly GCA_028876385.1). GTDB lineage: Bacteria > Actinomycetota > Acidimicrobiia > Acidimicrobiales > Palsa-688 > JAKCDU01. The sequence goes on from JAGWSF010000137.1 coordinate 5,833, forward strand.
GTCGTCCTGGACTCGACCTATGAGTTCGAGATCGGAAAGGCCAAGCTTCTGAGACCGGGTGGCGATGTCGGGATCGTAAGTACCGGCTTCATGACCGCCCGGGCCCTCGAAGCAGCGAGGCGGGCGGAGCGCTCAGGGGTCAACTGCGGGGTCCTGCACATGCCTACCATCAAGCCGTTCGACTCCGAAGGAGTCATCGGCCTGGCACGGCGCGTCGGGCGGCTGATCACCGTGGAGAATCACCTTCGATTCGGCGGTCTGGGATCCAGGGTCGTGGAAACGCTCTTCGACGCCGGGCTAGGGACGATGCCCGTAGAGCGGATCGGCTTGGGTGACACCTTCCACGCCTGCGGCTCGCAGGCCTACCTCGAGGAACTGTACGGACTGGACGTAGACACGCTGACCGCCGCGGTCCTCAAACTGAGCTCACAATGAGCGACCTCCGTCTGTTCACCGCCCCCTCGCGCTACCTCCAGGGGCCGGGAGCCGTCGACGAGCTCGGGCGTCTCCTCAAGGATCGCTACTCTGTCGCTGCCGTCATCATTGACAGCGCACTAGCCGGACGGCTGGCCCCTCGGATCCTGAGGTCGCTGGAAGGCGAATCTGTAAGGACACACCTGATCGCGTGGACCGGCGAAGTGACCCGATTCGCAATAGACGGCCTGGCCGAGCAGCTACATCCCTATTCGCCCAACGTAGTGATCGCCGCTGGCGGAGGAAAGACGCTGGACACCGGCAAAGGAGTGTCGGTGGCGCTGGGGGTCGATATGGTGACTGTGCCGACCATCGCCTCGAACGACGGCCCTACCTCCCGGACCATTGCGGAGTACGACGAGCACCACCGGCTGATCTCTACACCTCAGATGCCGGCTAATCCCGCGGTCGTCGTGGTGGACACGGATCTGATAGCTCAGGCGCCGGCCGACTTCCTGCTTTCCGGTATCGGCGACGCGCTGGCCAAGCGCTTCGAAGCCGCCGGCTGCTACAGAGCGGCCGGAAACACCCCCAACGGCACCCGTCCGCTTGATCTGCCAAGCGCCATAGCGGACGCCTGCTACCGGACGATCCTGACTGACACCGAAGTGGCCCTTACCGGACTGGGATCGACTCCTGCCTCCCCCCAGCTCGAGAGAGTCATCGAGGCGGTCGTCCTCATGTCAGGCTTGGCCTTCGAGAACGGCGGTCTGTCCCTCGCCCATGCGCTCACCCGCGGGTTGATGCGAGTTGAAGGGGCGAAGATGCGACCTCACGGAATACAGGTCGCGTATGGCCTCCTCATACAGCTGGCCCACGAAGGTGACGAGGAATCCCTAGCCCAGGTCGGGGAGTTCTTCAAGCGCGTCTCACTCCCGCGCGGTCTCGGCGACTTAGGTACCGAGGCATCCCCCTCCGTCCTCGAAGCCATCGCCGAAGCAGCACTCTCGGCCCCCCACTGTCTCAACACAGTCCCGGTTCCCACCCGTTCATCGCTCGTCGCCGCTATGGAGGCGATCGAGCGGGATCTCGACGACGGAGGCCACACATGGATGTAGGCGTATACACATTCGCAACGGACAGAGACCTGGTTCCGCAACGGTTCGCCCAAGAAGTCGAGGCCCGCGGGTTCAACTCCCTCATGCTGCCGGAGCATTCCCATATACCGGTGCAGAGAACAACCCCGTATCCCGAGGCCTATGGGGGAGGAGTACTTCCGGACTTCTATCAGCGGACTCACGATCCGTTCGTGGCCCTGAGCTTCGCTGCCGCGGCAACGACCACGCTGCGCCTCGGTACCGGCATCTGCCTGCTCGCCCTTCGAGACCCCGTGCACACCGCGAAGAGCATTGCCTCATTGGACTTCTTGTCGGGAGGCCGGTTCGTATTTGGGGTCGGATTTGGCTGGAACGCAGACGAGTTTCCGAACCACGGTGCGTCCTTCGACCGCCGGCACACAGTGGTACGCGAAAAGGTTCAACTCATCCGGCGGCTGTGGACCGACGACGTAGCTGAATTCGATGGCAGAGAGGTCCGCTTGGAGCCGTCCTGGGCCTGGCCCAAGCCTCTCCAGCGGCCACATCCGCCGATCTATCTCGGGGGCAATGGTCCCCTCACCATGCGCCACGCCGCGGAGTGGGCCGACGCGTGGTATCCAACCGGACCACTCGATGACCCCGACCTCACACGCGCTGCTCCCGTGTTCAGGAAAATGGTGGCCGACGCCGGTCGGGATCCCTCGTCCGTCAAGATCGCCATCGCCCCAGCGGAGTGCGATGAGCGCCGACTCGAGTCGTTGGCCCTTAATGGTGTGGACGAGTGCAACGTGGCCGTGATGGGCTCCACCGAAGTCGAGATCATGGAGAAGCTCGACGCCCTCGCGCTAGCTCGCTCACGTGCCCTCTGATGTAGCACTGCGAGAGGTAGCGAGTATCCGGTCGTGTCGAACCTTGGCTGGACGCGCTACTCGGTGCTGACAGAAGAATCCGTGCGATTGAAGCGGCAAGGAGGCACAGCCTTGGAGACGGTTGCTAGCTTGCCTCAACCTTCGTGAGGACCGAACAGGCCGGTCCCTGAGGGCCTAGCCGGGTCACTGCCTCCCGCTTCGGCGACAACGATCCTGGCCAAGAAGCATTCGATATGTGACCGCAAGTTGACACCGGAATCATGTCGCGTTCATGTCGCGGACGGGTCCGTACGCACACGTTCAGTGGTTGATCTAGACGTTCTCAGGAGTCCACGAACAGGACTTTCGCGCCGTACGTGTTCGCTGATAACCCCCTCCGGTATGCTGATAATGCTGAGGTCGGTGGTTCGATTCCACCTAGCTTCACCACCTAGAAATCCCTGCTCAGCGGGCATTTTCGTCGGGCCGGGGATCGGCGGTTAGTCAAAATGTGCGGGTCATCCAGGGCTTGCAGTCAGTCTCACGGTCAGCCGACGTCGCGAAACGCAAATATGCTGAGGTCGTAAGGGCAGGACAGGCGAGTGAGGAAGTCGGTTGATAGCGATGACCCCTATCGACACTTATCTCCAGTCCAGAATCCGGGGTCTTTGATGCAGCCGACAGGGCTGTTGGCCTTCGTAGAGGACGCGTTACCTTGAGTCGCGTCACCGACGTGCACCTCGAGGCGCTGGCCCAGGCCGTCCTTGCGACGACCGACTGACCCTCGGAGCGAAGCCCCGTCCGTTCCTAGCCCCCCGCTACTGTGTCGCCGCGCTCTCCAGTCCGCTTGCGGCGACACCGTCCGCGGCGTGGGCCAGATGGCCCGACCCGACACACGCCTATCCGCGCCGCTTGGCCGGCGCACCGGTAGCTTCTCCGCCGGCGGACCAGGACAGGGAGGGCGGAGGGGTTGTTGCGGACCAGGGACCGGATCGGCATCGAACCGCGCCGTCAGGCCCGCCGGCGGACCCAGCGGGTCCTGCTGACCCGACCCGTTCTCCTGGCCGGAGTCGCCCTCGTCGGCTTGGTGGTGGCCGTCTTCGTCGGTGGCCAGGCGCTGCTCAGCCTGACCGGGCACGGATGGAGCCCCACGGTCTTTGGCTTCCTGCTGGGTGCCGCTGTCGTGTCCGTCCCGTGGACCCTGTGGACTGTGATCATCACGGTCGACGGCTCCTTGTCGTGGCGGGTCGGCGCCGTGGCCGAACGGCGCACGGCCGAGGTCCTGAGCCGGCTCGGTCCGCAGTGGCGGTTCCGATACAACGTCGTCTTCTACGACGGTCGCATCGACCGCAAGAGATGGGTGAGCGACATCGACTGCGTGGCCACCGGCCCTACCGGCATCCTGGCAGTGTCTACCAAGTGGACCAGCGACGAGTGGGACCTGGCCAACCCGGCCGACGAGTGGCTACTGGCCGCGGCCCGGGTGGCGGCCAACAACGCCAGGCGTCTGGCCGGCCCGATCCGCCACGTCCTGCGCCGGCCGCCGCCGATCATCCCCATGGTGGTGTGCTGGGGACCGCAGATCGAACCCATCCCGACAGCGGTGTCACGCATCCGACTGCCCAATCACGAATACGGTGACGTGCGGGTGGTCAGCGGCTACCAGGCCGAGGAGTGGCTGCCCCTCCTGGCCGCCGACCGCCTCGACGCAGACGAGGTGGACAGGGTGGACCAGGCGGTGGCGGACTGGATCGACGAACACGAGGACCGCCACCGCCGCACCCGCGAGGCCCGGGAGCTGGTCGCCCGGCTCCGGCGGTGGTCCGCCGGGCTGACCGGGTTGAGCGCGGCGGTCGCCCTGGCCTGCACCGCCACCCTGGTGGCCGCGGTGTTCAGCCGGCCCGTGCTCCACTTCCTCGTGCGCCTGGACCGCCTGGGCGGAGGAGCCGGCGCCGCCGTGTACGTGCTGCTTCCGCTCGGCCTGCCCGTCTGCAGCGCCGTGGTGGCGCACCGGGTGCGTTCCCGGTCCCGGGACGCCCGCCTCGACGCCCCCGCCACCCCCGTCGTCGCGTCCCTCGCGGCTGCGATCATGTGGACCGCCGCCGTGGCGGCCGTGTCAGCCTTCGCCTGAGAAGAAGAAGACGAGGACAAAAGAGGAGAGAGGCCGGGCCTCTAGCTCCACTGCGAACTCTGGACCAGCGCTGCCAGCAAGAGGAGCCGGCGGTCCCGGGCCGAGAAGCGCTTGATCCTCAGCGCCGCGGCCTAGGACCAGACATGCTGGGCATCGGGAGGCTGACACCGGCAAGAACGAGTTACCTGGGCCAGCTCAACGGAACCTGGCGCGACGTCCTCCTACTCGAAAGACGCTCGCAGACACCCTGAACGTCGGGGGGAACGCGCTGGTGCTCTGCGCCGACTCGCCGGACCCTCCTCGCCTACGACGGCGGCTCTGCGCCCACCCCCACCCCGAGAACGGCGTCCACCGTTCGATCCTACCAGGGTAGGATCGAACGGTGGCGAAGCTATCCGTGAGTGTGCCCGATGACGTCGTAGCCGAACTTCGAGGATTGGCTGAGGGGAACGTGAGTGCGTTCGTTACTGCTGCGATCCGCCACGAGGTGGACCGGCGCCGCTTGTTCGGGTTCCTCGCAGAGTTGGACGACGAACTCGGCCCGCTCGATGACAGCGAGGTGGCCACGTTCATGGACGTGTTCGCCCAGACCGCAAGAACGAAGCCCTCGCCGCCGAGGCGGGCGAACACCAAATCGTCGAAGCGGGCCTCCTAGAGCGGTGACGGCACTGGTTCTCGACAGCCGGGCCCTCGAGGTCCTCGCCGACCGGCGGGCCGACCCGGACGGTACTACCCGGGTGCGAGCGATGCTCACCGCCGCCGCCCATCTCGGGATCACCGTCCGGGTACCGACCGCGGTGTTGTCCGAGACCTACACCGGCCGGGGAAGCGACGCGGCCATCGATCATGTACTCGGCAGGGGCGTTCGCCCGATCACTGCCGGCCAAGCCATGGCCCGACTGGCCGGCGCCCTCAAAGCGCGAGACCGGTTGGACTCCTGTCACACCGTCGACGCCATCGTGGTGGCCACCAGCATCCGCCTCGGTGGTGGCATCATCGCCACCGGAGACCCCGACGACCTGATCAGCCTGGCCCGCGACCATTCCCACGTGCGGGTGGCGCCGATCCGATGAGGCCAAGTCCTGCACCACAACTGCACCACACCAGGGGGAGAAATGCCGTCGCAAAGGTCATCGAGGGTCACCCGAAGACGGCTTCTGAACAGCCACCTCGAGCACCCATCTTGGTCAGCCGCTTGGGTGGCATGACTCTAATGATGCTGAGGTCGGTGGTTCGATCTCATCTAGCCCCACTGCGGACGAAACCCCAGCTCAGCCGGGGTGTCTGTATGTCCAGCGCGATCCGTGGTCAGTCAAAATGTCGGGTCATTCGGGTCGCCTCGTCTCACTCCGCCACGGGCGCTTCGTCGGTCTCCCAGTCCCAGGAGATCGCATCGACGAACGCCGTCGGTTCCCATCCTCGAAGTCCTCAAACGATCAGAAACCACTTGGGGTGACGAGGCGGCGTCCACGGATACGCACAGCTCCGACTGGGCGCAGATTCCGGGCATGTACGTGGAATGTGGAGTGGCTTCAGCACTGGATGGCAAAGCGTGCAGCTTGGCAGGCGCGCTGCAACTCTGATGTGCTGAGACGCCCGACGTGTTGGACGAGCAGCACTTTCGGCAGGGGGAGGATGTTGTCGAAGTTCGCCACGCAGGGGCGGGGAAGGCCCTGGGTCGGTCCGAGCGGGACCTCGGTCGGGATGTCTCTCACTCGGGTGGTGACCGGCGCCACCAGGATCGTGGTCAGCCGAGCCAGCACGGAGTTTCTCGTCAGCACGACCACGGGGCGGCGCTTGTCGCCGGGAACGTCGGCGAACCAGATGTCGCCTCGCTCAGGGGGGGGAGCACCCTCACTCATTCCTCATCCCAGGGGAGGTCCGCCCACACCGCTGCGTCGACGGCATTCACGGTTTCGCCGCCCTGGGGCGACCGGACGTAACCGTCGGCGTGGATCCGTTCGAGCTCGTCCTCGATCAGGGCCACCAGTCCCCGCTCGAGCACCTCCGAGACACTCGTGACGCCGGTGAGTTCCTTGGCGCGCTCCAGGTGGGCAGGGTCGACCGTCGCAGACACCTTCACCTTGGCCATGGAGCGCAGACTATCCGATAGATAGATGCCAAGAAATCCTACCAGCCGTGGCCGGCGTCATGCCATGTCAGCAAGGCATCGTGCAGCAGGCAGAAGCGGACCCGTTCCTGCTTCAAGCGGAGGGCAGGGCCGAAGGTGCCTTCTACCAGGTCCTGGTAGAGAGCCTGCTCGTCAACGGTCAGGTGGGGGAGAAGCCGGTTGGTGGGCACCGGCTCGGTGACCCACTGCTCGCGGTGCGCCAACAGGGTCCGGTGATCCATGAGGATGGACCGGACCGACGGCAAGCGGCTTCGCAACCGGTTCAGGATGTCGAACCCGTGGGTGTCGATGTCGCCCCAGTAGACGATCTCCTTGTCCGGGAGCCATGGCAGGGTGGCCATACCGCCGAGGGCGAAGCCGGACCCGAACACGACGATGGCGTCGGGAACCGACGGGAAGGCCAGATGCGTCACCTCGTTCTCCACCACGAACACCGTCGAGATGCCCGGGGGGCGAGCCGCCAGCTCGTCGGTCCGGACGGTCATCTCCGTGTAGCCGACCGGCCCGCCGTCGGGCGTGCGGAACCGGGTGTAGGTCGGCTTGTCCAGCAACCGAGCCGGACGGGTGAACGTCAGCGGCACAGCGGTCTGGTTAACCCGCTCAACTGGCAACACGATCGCAGCAGTTGGTCGAGCAGCTTGCGGTGGCGTTCGACTAACTTGGTGTCCACCGCGCTCGGGCTCGATGCTGGCCCATTCATGGCTTCTGAATAACAGAAGCTGTCCGCTCCCAAATCTCCACTGGTGAGTGCTCCACCCACTCGGCGCGGGGAGAATCTGGTCGTGCGGCAGCTGATAGCGACCCCGCTCGCGACCCTCGTGGTCGAAGATCATGAACCAGGTGCTGGTCGCGCCCTGATCGACGGCCCCCACGAAGTCAGCCACCGCCCGGATGCCTAGCCGTGGACGATGCGTTGGGCTACCTGAGCGGCGTATTCGCGAAGTTCGGAGAACGTCTGGGCCCCGCCCATCTGGCGGGTCTCGTCATCCTCCTCGTCGTCCATGTAGTCCGCGACGAGGCGGTCCGCGTCGGGATAGCCGCCGCTGTCGGTCTGTTCCGCTGACAGATTGAAAGCGAACCACAAGCTGTTGCCTTGGCTGTCCGGGTGAGTGACGGTGACACGGACCCGGTTCCAGAGCCCATTGGAATCCGGGCGGACCGTCGAGGTCACTTCGAACGGCGCTTTGGCCTGGACCACCGTGCAGGGCTCCTCGGCGCGGACCCATCCGTCCGATCCGGCATCTTTGAACCCGAGGGTCTCGAGATTCTGCGAGTTGTTCCACGTGCTCATCCGGGGCTGTCCCTCCCCGCGCCGGCCGGCGCGAACTCGCCGTCAGCCTACTGCGATGGCGTGGCCACAGCCGCCGTGGGCGAGGATGTTCAGACCCGGCGCCGCAATCCGCGCCGGGCGGATGACCGATCTCAGGAGCAGAACCAGCCTTATGTGGGCGCCCAGCACGAGCGCCCACAGCACCGCCAGAGCGATGCGCCAGAGCCCGTGGTGCCCGTTGCCCACCCACAGCACGCTGAGCACCACGCCGAGGAGGATGGTGACCAGTACTGCACCGACAGCATCCAGCCCGGCTCGGATCGATGGAGGGGCAGGCAAACCGAACTCTGGGGATCGGTCGCTCAACATGCGATCGGTCGAGTAGAACTCGTTGGCCCGCCGGCCGAGGCGCCGGGCGGCCCGGGCCGCTCCGTAGGAGCAGGCGGGTACCCCACGAACGGCACTACGAAGCTGGCCACTCCTACCGCGCCGAGTGCCAGATCGACCGCAGATGCGGCCCGCAGGCGCTCCAGTCCCGACCTCAACCAGCCCGCCGCATGACCCCACGACCATCGGCCCCGGATCGCCTGCTCTGGCTCGGGGCTCGACATTCTGAGCTCTGGGCAGGGCCACGGAGGCGTCCTCAACGGTGGGGTGGCGGCCCCGGATCACCAGCAACTCCGCGGCGCGTAGCGGGTCGGTGCAGTCGTAGCCGTGGGCCGCGGCGATCTGCAGTAATGCCTGGACGATCGACTGCCAACTCATGGGCGTGGGCGTCGACGACCCCGCGCCGTCCTCCCGGAGGCAAGGATCACCGGCTCGAATAGTCTTCGGGCGGTGAGCCTGATCGACCAGACGACCGCCGACCGCCTGGCCGCCGAGTTGGCGACGTCCGAACGCGAGTGTCGGCCGATCACGCTGCTCACGCAGCGCTTCCCTGACATGACCAGGGCCGACGCTCGAGCCGTGGCCCGGGCCCGTGACCGCCTCAGGGTCGCTGAGGGTGACCGACGGATCGGTTACAAACTGGGGTGGACATCGGCCGCCATGCGCCGGTCGCTGGGGATTTCCAGGCCCAACTGGGGCACCCTCTGGGAGTCGCAGGTCCTCTCGTCGGGCCAGATGCTCGATGTGGGAATGCTGCGCCATCCCAAAGTCGAGCCGGAGATCGTCTACCGGGTGGGTGCCGACCTGGACGGCCTCGGTGCGACGGTGACGACGGGGATGGTCGAGGAGGCCTGCGGAGGCTGGGCGGTGGGCTTGGAGGTCGTCGATCCCCGCTTCCCCGACTACCGCTTTGATTGGCTCGACAACACTGCAGACAATAGTTCGGCTTCCCGGGTGGTCCAGTCCACTTGGGTCGCGGGACCCTCCGACACGGCAGCCTGGACCGTCGAGTTCTCCGACGGGGAGGCGACCATGGACGGGCTGGGGGCGGCGGCCATGGGATCACCGGTAAACGCGGTCATGTGGTTAGTTGAGGCACTGGCTGAAGAAGGTGAACGCCTCAGGGCCGGTGACATCGTCTTCACGGGCGGCATCACCCCACCCCTCGACGTGTCGGCTGGTCGCTCCTACCGAGCTTCTGCTCCCCGGACCGGTCTGGCCGTCTCCTTCGACGCCTCACACCCGTAGGACGCCGAATGGCCCGCCTGCAGGCGGCCGACTATCCAGCTGCCTGGGCGTCGTGCAGCAACTTCTGGAAGTCCACGGTCTGGCTGGCCGGCGGAACGCTGATGGTCACCGGCATCCCGTAGGCGCTCAGATCCATGGTTTCCTCGAAGGTGATGGTCTGCCCGCTGACCTGCTCTGAGAAGTCCACCAGGGCTCGGCGGAGTTGACCCTGGCCGATGTAGACGGTCTCGTGGATATCGTTTATCGCCACCTTACCGACAGCCGACCGCAGCCACTCTGGTGTTCCCGGCGCCGATAGCCGGCTCTGTATGGTTTGGGAGGTGATGGTGATCTGATAGGCCTGAACCGTCTGGCCGTCGATGGTCGTCGCGCCGGCCGGGCTCACCGTCGCACCCTGGCGAGCCAGCAGTTCCAGACCGGCCAGGGGGTTGCTGCTTAGCATGCCAGACTGGGCGCTCCCGGTACTGTTGATCAGGCTGGAGAGGTCGATGGTGATCCAGGTCTTGCCCGGCTCCAAGTGGGACAGGCCCGGGACCTGCTCGTAAACCGCCCCACCCACGTACACCGTCGATATATCTGTCGTCCGTCCGGCCAGGTCCATTTGAAGAGTGGCGCTCATGGCGCCTCGAGAGAAGTCGAGAACTCCGGGCCCGCTCGCCGTCACCGTCCCTGAAGGAGTGGATATCTTCAGCTCGAAATTGAGCTGGGCCGTCTTGGCCGACAATGTGTGGTTCACCGAATCAGCGACGATGGCCTGTACGGTCCTCGTGCCGGACCCGGCCGAGGAGACCAGGCCGCCGACGACACCGCCCACGGCCACGACGAGAACCCCCACCAGCCACGGCCACTTGCGGGGACGGGGTGCCGGCGCCCCCGGACTCGCCGCTTCGTAAGGGCCGGACGCCGGCGGCCACTGTGGCAGGGCCGCGGATGCCCGTGCGGTTGGCAGCCAGCTTGGCGAACCGAGCCTGGTTGGCCGCGATGGCCTGGACCTCGGGGGTGTACTCGGTGAGGGTGCCGTTCGTTGGTGTAGGGGGTGGTGCCCACGACGAAGTCGACGAGCGGGGTCATGGCGCCGACCACGGCCGGCAGCAGCCCGAGGGCGATGAACGTGACCAGCCGCAGGGTTAGCCCCCACACGGCCAAACCGGTGGCGGCGAGAGCGGGGTTGTGGGAGCGCGCCGGCCACCGGTCCCAGCGCCCAGAAACCCATGTCTCCGCCCCGGCCGGCTTGGGGCGAGAAGTCCCGCATAAGTGCCGGCGTGGCCACCAGCACCACCCCTTCCAGCGTCCCGTGGAACAGGGTGAGTGCCGCGCACACCCAACCGTTGGGCGAGTTGGGTACGGCGAGAAGCGTGAGAAGGCTGTCCACGGTCAGCCCGGCGATGATGGTCCACACCCGTCCGATTCGGTCGGTCAGCCCGGCGAACCAGGCGCCGGCCACACCCACCAAGTTGCCGACCGCTGCGGTCCACAAGAGGAAATGGAACGGGATGTGGAGCTACGACATTCGCAGGATCACGACTGACGCGCCGCAACCGACGAGGTAGTAGAGCGTCACCGTGACCAGAGCGGTCAGACCCAGATAGGCCAGTCGGGCTCTGCGCCCCGGATAGGCCTCCAGCTCACGACTCGGCCACCACCACGAACCGGATGTCGGACTGACGACCGGTACCTCGATGCTGGCCACCCCCTGCGACGGCGGCCGATCTGGCCGCCCTGCACCACGAGTCTGCCCTGCCGCGACGGGATACGGCGGCGCGGCCACCGGAAAACCGTCGACGAATCGGCTGCGGCGGGCCCGGGTCACCGAATCCGGTGGCCCGTATGGTCGGTCAGCCATGCTCTCATCGTGAGGGTGGACGGCGCCCCGGGACGGATTTATGCTTCGCAGATGTGGGCGCAGCACGGCGTCGACGAAGCGACCAAGGGGGAATATTTCAGTGCCGATCGAAGTCGCTCAGGGCAACGGGATCAACAACTATTTCGAACCCAACCGATCACAACGTGAGGACGCTCAGGAGGTGATCAACAAGTTGGAGTACGAGGACATCTGGAGAGGATCCAAGACGCTGCGCGAGGCCGGCACGATGAGACTGGACATGCAGGGTTCGTACTCAGAGGGCCAGTTCACCATCTACAACCTCCAGGTCCAGGTGAACGGCATCAGCGGTAGCAGCACCGTCGCCCATGCGCTCGTCTCGGATGAGGTGTGCCAGGACGACCCGGCCAACCAGCGGGGCGTCGTCAACAAGGTCATCGGTGCGCTCAATCAGAGTCTCGATACTGGATCGACCTACTCGGTTACTGGCTCGATCCCCTGACCGAGGAGTTGCTCAATCTCGTCGTATTTCATGTCTCAGGATCCGTGTGAGCCGAACTCTCCCCTTCAGGGCTGCGAGGAGGGGACGCCATCGAGGATATGACAGGGGAGAGACGGTGATCCGTGACCCACCGCCCAGACGCCGTACCCGTCAAATGCCGAGCGGAAGTCCGTCGTGATCGACTTGCCGGGTGGACGGCGTCAGCCCCATAGAGCGCATATCGGCAGAGCGAGGATGCGTTCGCCGAGCTCGTAGATGCGGGTGCCGGTATGGAGGACCGCGCCGCGGGTGAAGCGCTCTCCGAGTCGGTCTCGAAGCCATACCAGGTGTCGGGCATCGTGTGCTCGGGGCGCCGACGAAGCCTTGATCTCGAAGGCCAGTACCGTTCCTCCTCCGAGCTCGGCCATCAGATCGATCTCGTGACGGCCGTGCTCTTCGCGTAGGTGGTAGATCCGCGGTCGGGTGGTGGCAACGGCGATCTCCGGTCGGAGCTGGCTCGAAACGAAGGTGTCCAGGATGCGGCCCATGAGGTCGCCGTTTCGTAGTACCGCTGTCCGATCGACGCGGATGAGGCTGGTGGCCAGTGCCGCGTCGATGAGGTAGCGCTTGGGTCGGGAGGACAGGCGTTGCAGCCTGTTGGTAGTCCATGAGGGGACCGCTTCGATCAGGAACATGTTCGTGAGGAGCCGCTCATAGCTGTCGGCTGTCCGTCGGTTGATCCCGGCCGCCTCGAAGATCGTCGAGTCTGCAACTATCCCGGCGGTGTTGAGGGCATAGGTTTCGAAGTAGCGCCGAAGGAGCGCCGGGTCTCGCACCGCGCCGATAGCCGGGGCGTCTCTGGTCACCACTTGGTCCACGTAGCTGTCGAGCCACGCCATCCGGGCCTGTGCAGTCAGGCGGATAGCGGGCTCGGGGAACCCGCCTAGCAGTGCCAGTTCGATGTAGCCGGGAAGGTCGGGACGTTGCTGCGGTAGCGGCGGTGCCTCGCCGGCGGCGAAGCGGTCGATGAAGTGTCCCGCAGTTGGTCGGCCCTCGAGTTCGCCGATAGTCAAGCCGTACATGGGAACTCGGACGATCCGGCCGGTCCCGGGCCAAGTCATTGACTCGAGATCCGCTCTGACGGAGCCGGTGAGGAGAAACCGGCCGGATCGGGCGTCTCGGTCCACGGCCCGCTTGACGGCGCCCAGGACGCCGGGGACCTCCTGCCACTCGTCCAGGAGGACCGGTTCTTCACTTGCGGCGAGCGCCGCGTCAGGGTCAGCCTCGAAGGCGACGGCCTCGGCGGGACGGTCAAGGTGAACCACCGCCCGTGCGAGTCTCTCTGCCGTCGTGGTCTTGCCGGTGGCACGAGGCCCGGTGACCATGAGTGCCGGCAGTTCCGAGAAGAGATCGCGAAGACGCGAGTCGACGATGCGACGCTTGTACTCTGCCGGCGGCGCCACAGTATAAAGGTACCAGTTTTCGACGTTAATCAGTACCGCTTTTCGACAGCACCCGGTGCCGTATTCCGACATCTGGCCGCCAGAGCGTCATCCCTCGGGGCCGCTTGGCGGTATTTCTAACACCCAGGCTGTCGGTTCCCGACATGCTTCCAGGTGAAGCCCGAGGGGAGAGCGGTCATGAAACCGGGGCGACTCGTGGTTACGGGTCAGGCTTCGAACGCCGGCACGGTGTCGAGGCCTTTCGGATCGACGCTCGCCGACTCGGCGATGCCCACCGCATCCCGCTTGGCTGCCAGCTGGGCCCTGTTGGGGAACAGCATGGCCGCGATTATCCCCCCGGCCGCGAAGACCAGGGCCGATGCTAGGAACACCCGGGAGTACCCCTGGGTGGCGGCCGCCGCGTCAAAGCCGGCCACCGCCGCATGCGAAGCGGTATAGGAACTGGTCACAGAGGCGGCGATCGTGCTCATGACTGCGGTGCCGATCGAGCCGCCCACCTGCTGCATCGTGCTGACCAGCGCAGCGGCCACCCCTGAGTCCTGCGGGCGGACACCGGCGGTCGCGGTGTTCATCGACGGAGCCATGACCATGCCCATCCCTAGTCCCATGAGGATCAGCGACGGCAGCACGGCGCCGGTGTATGACGAGTGGGTGTTCAGACGGCTCAAGTAGCCGAGGCCCAGAAGCACCGTTGTCATCCCGGTGGTGATGACGATCCGCGGACCGAAGCGGGGAAGGGTCACGATATTCGACATGTTGGAACTGATCATCACGCAGCCGATCATCGGCAGGAAGGCCAGGCCTGAGGTCACCGGGCTGAAGTGCTTTACCAACTGCAGGTAGTACGTGAGGAACAGGAATAGGCTGAACATGGCCAGACCGGCGATGCCCACAGCGGCGAAGGCCATTCCGCGGGCCCGGTCGGCGACGACGCGCAGCGGCAACAGAGGTTGAGCCACCCGTTGCTCGACCCGCACGAAGACGGCCAGCAGGATCACGCCCAGAACCAGCGACCCGACTGTCACGCCCGAAGCCCAGCCGTCGGTCTCGGCCTGGGAGAAGCCGAACACCACGCCGAACAGACCCAGTGCGGCGAGAACAGTGCCGGCCACGTCGATGCGCGGCGGGTTGGGGATCGTGACCTCGGTCATGTAGGCAAGAGCACCGACGACTGCGATCGCCGCGAACACGACATTTACGTACATGCACCAACGCCAGGACAGGTACTGGGTGAGAACGCCGCCCAGGATGAGGCCGACCGCCCCACCTCCCACTGCGACCGTGCCGAAGACGCCGAAGGCCCGACCGCGGTCGCGAGGGTTGTGGAACGTCGTCACGAGGGTGCCGAGGGCGGCCGGGGCGAGCATGGCTCCTGCCGCTCCCTGCAGGGCCCGGGCGACGACCAGCACGGCGAAAGAGGGAGCGGCACCGCCGAGCGCGGAGGCGGTGGCGAAGGAGACCAGCGCTATGAGGAAGGTGCGTTTGCGACCGAGCATGTCGCCGACCCGACCGCCGAGCAGGAGCAGGCTTCCGAACGCCAGCGCGTACGCCGTGATGATCCACTGCCGTTGGCTGTTGTCGAAGTGGAGGGACGCCTGCGCTGAAGGCAGGGCGATGTTGACGACGGTCGCGTCGAGTACGACCATGAGCTGGGCGATCGACACGACGACCAGGACCAACCAGCGATGGTCGTTCCGAGGGTTTGTCCACTCGGCCCGAGCCAGTGCTTCAGTCGCCACAGCTGGTGTCTCCTGTCGGGAGGTTGGTGCGGATGGTTTGGAAGAGAGCCACCAGGTCGGCCCGCTGACGGGAGGTCAGGCTGCCGAAGATGTCGTCCATTACCTGGGACCGGCTCACCTGGGCCACCGCGAGCGCGTCGCGCCCGGCCGGGGTCAGGTCGAGGATGCGGGCCCTACGGTCGGCCCGGTCCTCGGTCCGGGTAACCAGACCTTCGCGCTCCAGCGCATCCACGACGTCGGTGACCGATCGGGGGGCAAAGCCGAGCAGTCCGGCCAGGGTGGCCTGATTGATCGGTCCCTGCTCACTCAGGCGCAGAAGCACCTTGCAGCGGGCCAAGGACAGCCCGTCCACGGACATTCTTCGGTCCACCAGCCGGTGCAACCTGTGGTGCAACTCGAAATAGGCCTGACCCACCTCGAGCGCCGACACATCCTGAGCCTGCACGAAACGCTCCAGAAACAATCAAGAGAGACCTCACCATGAGGTACCTCAGTATCGTACGGCATAGAAGCAGTGCCTCGGCCAAGGGTTTTTCCGGCCGGCTGATGCCGGCCGATGGCAGGGGTCGTCATCCTCCAATTGCGCCAGCGGCGTCGGCCGATCCTCGCCCGGGCAGATTGTGCACTGAGCCGGCCCTCGACGGACTACGCAATCCAAAAGACTGAACTC
Organism: Acidobacteriota bacterium; assembly: GCA_028876385.1. Taxonomy (GTDB): domain Bacteria; phylum Actinomycetota; class Acidimicrobiia; order Acidimicrobiales; family Palsa-688; genus JAKCDU01. Next base: position 21,534 of record JAGWSF010000137.1, read on the forward strand.
GAATCCCGCACCGAGTATGTCAAAGATGACCTTGGGGAGTTGCGATTGATGCGCGAGGACTCGGTCGTGCTGGTCCTCTGGGAGTGGCAATCCTGGGTGAAGCCGCCGACCCTGTCTCGGATCCGCTGCGTGATTCTCACCCTGAGGTTCCGTGGCGGAGGATCGTCAACCAGCGGAACATCTTGGTCCACGTCTACGGCGAAGTCGATGTTGACCTGCTCTGCAACGGTCAGATGGGGGGAGCAGCCGGTGGCAGGAGCAGGCTCGGCGACCCGACGCGTGATCACGATTTCGATCAGGTGGCGGCCTCGGCCAGACCGAAGGACACGATTAATGCCCGGTTCAGTTGTACGAGATGATTGTCGCCGAGCCGCCCGAGGTGATCGCCGAGATTGGCTCGCGGCATCGTGGTCACTTTGTCAACCATCAAGAAGCTGCGCTCGTCCAGGCCATTTGGTTCGGATGGTTCGACGGGTACTCGAAAAAGCGGGGCATCCACCGGATTCGTCGTCAGCGGGCAGACAGTTACCGACGCCGTGGCGTCGAAGCGGTCGTCTTGTACGATCACGACCGGCCGGGGTTTCCCGCTGTAGACGCCACGGGCTGCCGCGGTGTAGATGTCGCCTCGTCTCACTCCGGCTTGGGCGCTTCGTCGGTCTCCCAGTCCCAGGAGATCGCATCGACGAACGCCTGGTCGTCTGTTTCGCGCTCGCTTGCGGCCACGGCCGCAGACTGACGGTGGGCCTCGGCTACGAACTCGGGCGCGCGGACGTCAGGCACCCAGATCTGGATCGGACGAAGGCCTTGGCGACGCAGCCGTTCCCGATGTTGTCGTACACGCTCGCGGGTAGACGCCACGCCCCCATGTTACATGTAACGATGGTGGTTGTCGACCAGCAGCCGCGCGACTTCTGGCCGGCGCCACACCACCTACCGCCAGTTCGCAGGAGTACCCAAGACGTTGGTTGGGCAGCGCGCCGGCGTCTGGCGACAATGTTTGCCGAGCGCGGTCAGGCGCGCGGCTCTGGTCATCGCGCCATGGGCGGGCTGGCTGAGGCCGACGGTGTTCCTCTATCGGATCGGGCTCGCCCGAGTAGGTAGCGTCCCGGATAAGCCGCTCTGCCGAAGTTGGGCGCGGCGGTCGAAGGGGAGTGTCCATTCCGTAGCCGCGCTGTTCGTCGTATGGGTTGTGGCTACGAGGAGCGTGGCTGCCACGAGAGGAGCCGATCATGACACTGCACTCCAACGCCGGACAGCTAAAGGGAGCGTATGACGCGTTCGCAGGCGGAGACATCCAGCCGCTGCTGGACCTTCTGAGCGAGGAGATTGTGTGGGTGGATTCCACGCTGGGGCCGCTGGCCGGCGCTTACCACGGAAAGGCCGAGGTACCGCAGTTCTTCGGGAAGATGATGGACATCTACAAGGGAGAGTTCGCCGTCGAGGTGCTCGATGTTCTGGCCGACGATGATTATGGCGTCGTGCTGACTCGTGAGTCGGGTGTGGTCGATGGTCACAGGCTGAGCTGGACCGGCGTTCACCAGTACTCGTTCGAGGGCGGCAAGGTGAAGCGATTCGATTCCTTCTGCTCTGTGGAGTACCAGCGTTTCTGGTCCGATCGGACCTGAGTGGGTCGAGGCCTAGCGAATGGCAGGAGAAGGGGACCGCCCAGGTTAAGGCTGAAGTGTTCGATGCAATCTAGTGTCCTGAGTTCAGGAGTTGGGCGTCAAGAGATACTTCTGGCCGGTGGCTTGGCGTCCGTACACCGCGATGGACGCCGGGTCGAGAGCGCCGGTCAACGACACCGTCGCCGTGTAGGCGCTGGCGAATGTGGTTCGGATACCGGAGGCGACTCTTTGGCGCATCTGCTGCACTTTCTCCGGTCCGGCCTTCACCAGGAACGGCGTGAGCAGCCATCCCCCGATGCCCCAGGCGAAGCCGAAGCTGCGGGTCAGTTCGGTCGGGCCCCGATCCAGGCCGCCGTAGATGTAGACCTGCTTGTGGACGTTCGACCCGTACCGGCTGAACTCGGCGCCCGATGTGGCTGCCGCCTCCATGGCAGTCAGGATCGAGCTGGCGATGCGGCCGCCGCCGATGGCGTCGAAGGCGATGGTCGCTCCGGTGGCTCTGACCGCGTCGATCAGTGCCGTCATGAACCCGTCCTCGCTCGAGTTGCACACGTGCTCGGCGCCGGCGTGGCGCAGGAGGTCGGCCTGGGCGCCGGAGCGCACCACGTTCACCAGTCCGATCCCCTCCTCCTGGCAGACCCGGTTCAGCATCTGGCCCAGGTTCGACGCGGCCGCCGTGTGCACCAGGGCGCGGTGGCCCTCGGCCCGCATCGTCTCCAGCATGCCCAGGACGGTCATGGGGTTGACGAAGGAGGATGCGCCCTGCTCCGCCGTCACTCCTTCGGGCAGCTCGAGGCACAGTCCCACCGGCACGTTGCGGTACTGCGAGTACATGCCCCCGCCGGCCGCCGCCACCGTCTTGCCCAGGAGGGCCTGCGCGGCGCGGTCGGCTCCGGCGGCCACTACCGTGCCGGCCCCTTCGTTCCCCGCCGGCATCGAGAGCCCGACCCGTCCAGCCGCGGCCCGCTGGGCGGCCGGTGGAAGCGCAGCTGTGGCCACGGGCCGGTCGGGCGTCCCCGCCGCGGTGAAGGTGGCCGGGTCGGCGCCGGCGAGGAGCAGACCCAGATCGGAGGGATTGATCGGGGCGGCCTCCACCCGGATCTGCACCTCGTTCGGTCCCGGGGGCACCAGGTCGACCTCGGCGAGCGACAGCTCTACCATTCCGGACCCGGTGACGACGCTTCGTAGTTCGACTGAGTGCATGTCCGGACGCTACCGAAGCCGGAACGCCTCAGCGGCGGTCGTCACTCGGAGGCCCCTCTGTTCAGCAGCGCCGTCAGACCGAGACGTGACGGCCGACGCTCTCGAAGTAGGGGCGGCCGGACCAGTCGCCCCGACCGGACTCCTGGGTGAATCCGGCCTCTGCGGCGATGGCCTCCAGATCCGCGGTGCCCCCGCCGGCGACAAGGAGCTTCGGGTCCGCCAATGCAACAATGTCCGTCGGGGCAGTACCACCTGCCCGGGGGAGCAGGCACCTGGGCTAGGGGAGGATGAGGTGCACGTCGCCGAACTCGTGCCAAAGGTAGCCCTCGTCCAGGCTGGCCCGATAGGAGGCCTCCAGCAGCGCTCGGCCGGCTACGGCCTGGAGCATGAGCAGATGCGACGCCTCCGGCTCGTGCCAGCCGGTGAGCATTCCGTCCACGACCCGGACGCCGCGCTCGGGCGAGATCACCAGGTCGGTCCAGCCGTCGGCGCCCACCACTGCTCCTGACGTTTCGTCGAAGGCCGACTCGACGGCCCGCACGGCGGTGGTGCCCACTGCGATCACCCGGCCTCCGGCTTGGCGGGTGACGTTGATACGTCTGGCCGTCGTGGCGGGGACCCGGAACCGCTCCGGATAGGGCATCTCGTCGGCCTCGAGCGATGCCACCCCGGTGTGCAGGACGACGGGCGCCACCCCGACCCCCTTGGCGACCAGCCGGGTGATGATCTCTGCTGTGAAGGGGCGGCCTGCGCTCGGCATCTCGGCGCTCCCCGGTTCGGTGGCGTACACGTTCTGATAGGCGCTCAGCGGCCAGGGGCGCTCGACGTAGCCGTAGCGTATGGGCCGGCCGTGCACCGCCAGCCACCGGACGGGATCGCCGGGGACGGCGAGCTGGGCCCGCCACAGCCGTCGGCTCCCGAGGTAGGGACCGCGCAGGTCGAGCCGGGCCCCGTCCTCGCCCAGCCGGAGACTCGGCGGAGGAGGGGGGTCGTCGGGCGACCAGCGCGAGGTCGCCGTGCCCGCCCGCCCGCTCGGCATGCGGGGTTCGACCACCCACTCGTCGTCCGCCAGGCGTGAGGAGAGATGGATCGTCACCAGGCGGCCCGACCCGGGGTCCACGCCGTCCACGGCGGCCGCCATGGTCCCCGAGGTGTTGATGACCAGCAGGTCGTCGGGATCGAGGAATCGCGGCAGGAGAGCGAAGGTCGAGTGCTGGATGGAGAGGGGATCTCGCCGGGCGACCATCATGCGCACCGCGTCCCTGGTCAGGCCGCGCGCCTCGGGCGGCTCGGACGCCTCCAGACCTTTTGGGAGGTCGAAACTTAGGCGCCCGGTCACCGTAGACCCACCAGGTCTGAGGCCCGGACGCGACCGCTGGGCGGCCGCTCGACGACTAGGCGGTGCACGTAGGGGGCGACGGTCTCAGGTGCGGGTCGGTCGCCGATGTCCTCACCGGGGAAGGCCGCCTGGTGCATCCGGGTCCGCATGTCGCCCGGGTCGAAACTCCAGATGCGGACGGCGTCGTTCTCTGCCGCCAGGACAGCGCTCATCTGGTCCAGGGCGGCCTTCGAAGCCCCGTAGCCGCCCCAGCCCGGGTAGGGCTCCACTGCGGCGTCGGAGGTCACGTTCACCACTGCCCCTCCCGATCGGCGCAGCGCCGGCAGCGCCGCCTGGATGAGGGCGAGTGGAGCGACCACGTTGGTCTCGAACACCGAGCGGAGTACGCCCAGCGGATAGTTCTCGAGTGGGGGCAGGGGGGAGGCTCCGAGGTCGCTGGCGTTGTTGATCAGCAGGTCGAGCCGGTCCCCGCCGAGCAGGCGGGCCCTGTGGCTCTCGTCGGTCACGTCACCGGGGATGGCGATGGCGCCGGTCCGGCGCGCCGCCTCCTCGAGGGCGTGGGAGTCCCGCCCGTCGATCACCACCTCCCAGCCGTGCTGGACCAGCTCCGCGGCGACGGCCCGGCCGAGTCCGAGCGATCCACCTGTGACTATTGCGTACTTCCGTTCGGTCATGTCCGGAGGCTATTTGTTGAAGTTGACTTCAAGTCAAGGGTAATCTCGAAAGGATGTTGACAATCGGGGAGGTATCTGAGCGGGCCGCCGTCGCCCCGTCCGCCCTGCGCTACTACGAGCGGGAGGGTCTGATCTCTGCGTCTCGCTCAGATGGCGGCCAGCGGCGCTACCCACGCGAGACCCTGCGGCGCATCGCGTTCGTCCGGGCCGCCCAGCGGGTCGGGTTGACCCTGGACGAGATCAGGAGCACCCTTTCGACGCTGCCCGACGGCCGCACCCCGACCTCGGCGGACTGGAAGCGGTTGAGCCGGTCCTGGCGGCCCCTTCTCGACCGGCGCATCGCCGAGCTGGAGCGGGTACGGGACAAGTTGGACTCCTGCATCGGGTGCGGCTGCCTGACCCTTCGCGTCTGTCACCTGCTGAACCCGGACGACATCGCGGCGGCCGAGGGGCCGGGAGCGCGGTGGCTGCTGGACGAGGACCTTCAGAACGAGGGTCGGGCGGACCGTTCGGCAGACGGGCGGTAGGGCCGCGTCAGGTTTCCCGCTCCGGCCCGACCGGGTCCACCCGGTCGGGCCCGAGTAGCCCCAAACCCCGACCGAGGCCGGCGGCTCCGGCCGGCTTCCGCATTTGGTCGAGCACCTCGACCAGTCGCTCCTCGGTGGCGTCACCCATCCGCTCCATCAGCACCTTGGTGATCGGGGCCACGAGCTTGGCGAGACCGTTGAGGTCCAAAGAGGACCACCACGTCGGGTGGGGCGGAGACGGTGAAGCTGCGGGAGACCGTTGACATGCCACGCCTCCACCGGGCCCGTCCCATCTGCTGAACGAGCCGCCGTCCGTCGGTTGTGGCGGCTTAGCCCGAGCGCCCGCTGGGTACCACTTGGACTACGGCGCCGACTGCGTCCCGGCGTGTCCCCCCCCGCCGCACTGCCCCAGCCGGCGGTGGTCAAGATTTTGAA
>JAGWSF010000138.1 GCA_028876385.1 Acidobacteriota bacterium
GAACGATGGTTTGAACACGACGCCGCACTCCACCAGCCAGTTGAAGTGGTCCACGCTCAGCTCGCAGTACAGCGACAGCTTCTCCTCGTTGAACACAGGAGAGGTCGCCGCTTTCAGGAAGTCGAACATGGCTTGCGGCGTGTCGTCGAAGCCGCAGGCCTTCTGGATGGCCGTCCCGCCGCCCATGTAGATCAAACCCCCAGCGAGGGCCCCCGCCGCGCTCTCCCACCCGCTGGTGCGCTCGAGGACCAGCACCTCGGCGCCCTTGACCGCGGCTTCGGCGGCGGCCGCGCTGCCCGCCGTGCCGAAACCGGCCACCACCACGTCGACCTCCCGGTCCCAGGCGCCGACCGACGAAGCCGGCTCCGGTCTGACGGTCTCTGTCACAGCCACCCCTTCTCCTTGGCCACTTCCTGGGCGTGCAGGTAGCCGCCGAGATGGGTGTCGGCGGCCGCATCGGTCGCCAACCACCGGATCACCCGGGCCGGTACCGCAGGAGCCACGCCGCCGGGCAGCAGGTCGCCCATCCGTTCGATCAGTCGCTCGGTCCGCACGACACCCGGATTGACGGTGAAGGCCCGGACCCGGTCGCCGTACTCGAGTTGCAGAAAGCCGCCCAGGCGGTGCAGCGCGGCTTTGGTCGCAGCGTAGGTGTAAGCCCAACCGCCCCGTCCGACGGGCACCGGGGGCACGTGGTCGGCGGCGGCCGAGCCGACGTTGACTACTGACAAAGGGCCCGAGCGCGGCTGCAACAGCACCTGCCGGGTCAAATAGGCGGTGTTGACCACCTCGCCGACCATCATGGTCTCGAAGGCCCCGAAATCGACGTCCTCGATGGGCACCTGCGCCGCCGGCTGATCGCACAGGGCGTTGTTGACCAGGATGTCGGCGCTCCCCCACCGCGCCGCCACGGCGGCCAGCGCGGCGTCGATGCTGGAGCGGTCGGCCAGGTCGAGCTTGACTCCCATGCCCTCCCCCCCGGCAGCCTCGACGGCGGCCACGGCCGACGTGAGGGTCTCGGTCCCGTGGTCGGTGGCGTCCTCCGGCCCGGACCGGCTGGTTATGGCGACCCGCATCCCGAGCTCGCCCAGGGCCAGGGCGGTGGCCAGCCCGATCCCGACGCGCGCCCCTGTGACGATGGCGACCGGCTTCACTGCACTCCCCCTTCGTCGTCCACCGACGGGTCGTCGCGACGCAGAAGCGCCCGGGCCCGCTCCTGGCCGTCGAGCAGGTAGGCCCGCCGACGGTCGACCCGCCACGCACCGTCCACCCAGCTCAGTTCCCAACGGTTGGCCGACACCCGCCAGATCTCGTATTTGCCGTCACGTTGTAGAACCACCTGGGAGTGGTGCACCACCACGGCCCGGTCGCCGTCGATCCTCACCGACGGCGGCCCGAGCAGGTGGGCGGCGCCGTGGCGGATGAGGCCCTGGTGGTTGGGTCCGGCGACCATGGCCTCCACGGCCTGGCGCCCGTCGAGGCGGGCGTCACCGAAGTCGTAGATACCTTCATCGGCCCAGAGGCTCCCGGTCCACTCGGCCGAGCCGCTGTCCACCGAGGGGCCGTAGCTGGCGATCAGGTCCATCAGCGCCAGCCTGCGCTCGATGCGCTCCAGGCGTTCCTCCACGCTTTCGGGACGGGCCTTGCCGCCCTCCGGGTGGCCGGGTGCACCGCTCATTCGGGCAGCACCGGGGCCCACGGCGCGCCGTTGATGTGCGAGCCGCCGTCGACGAAGAGGGTGTTGCCGGTCAGGTAACGGCAGTCGTCGCTGGCGAGGAACACCGCCACCGGGGCGATGTCCTGTTCGGGATCGCCCAGCCGTCCCATCGGGTTGGACGCGTCGGCCGCCGCTTCGAGCTCGGGGTTCTCGGCGAACACCCGCCGGCTGGCCGCCGTCTTGGCTCCGGGACAGATGACGTTGACACATATGCCGTACCCGGCCCACTCCCGCGCCGCGGTGCGAGAGGCGGCCCGCAGCGCCTCCTTGGCGCTGTTGTACTCGGTGGTGCCCATGTGGGCGTTGACCCCGTTGAGCGAGCACAGGTTGATCACCCGTCCGTACCCCGCCGCTCTCATCGCCGGCAGGGCCGTCCGCATGGCCCAGACCGGCCCGTAGTAGCCGACGCGGAAGGCCGCGTCGAGGCCCTCGTCGGTCTTGTGCTCGAAGCGCGACAGGCTGCCACCCCCCCATGCGTTGTTGACGAGGATGTCCAGCCTCCCCCATTCGTCGAGGGCGGCGCCGACCATGGCGACGACGTCGTCTTTCACCCCCACGTCGACGGTACGGGCCCGGGCGTCGACGCCGTGCTCGTCGCCCAGGCGGGTGGCGACGGCTTGCACCGCCTCCCCCTGTATGTCGGCCAGGAGGAGCGTGGCTCCCTCGGCGGCGAATCGACTGGCGATGCCGAACCCGATCCCGTCGGCGGCCCCGGTGATGATCGCGATGCGACCCTCGAGTCGGCCCAACTCCCCTCCCACAGGTCGGGGGGCCAGCCGCTTCGGACGGCCCCCGCTGGAACGACCGACTCTAACCACGGTTCCCCGAGCCCGATACGACCGGGGTTCCACTGGCCGAGACACCGCGCCCGGCGCCCGACGCCCGACGCCCGGCGGCCGGCGCGGCGCCGGGGCCAGACGGCACCGGCCGCCCCCGAGCGGGCATTATCGCGGCGTGTCCGCTCCCGTCGTCCCCCCGCCGGCCGGGCGGCGCGGTGGCCATCCGCTGGACTCGATGGCTGGACGCCTGTGCGGTCTGCCTCCGCCGCGCACCGACTTCGAGGTGCGGCGCAACATCACGATTCCCACCCGCGACGGGCTGTTCCTGACCGCCGACCACTACCGGCCGACCTCCGACCCGCGGGGGACGGTGTTGATACGGGGACCATACGGGCGCCGGTTCCCGTTGGACCTGGGCCTGGCCCGGCTGTTCGCGGCGAGGGGGTACCACGCCGTGTTCGTCAGCTGCAGGGGCACCCACGGCTCCCAGGGCGACTTCCGGCCCATGGAGACCGAGGTGGCCGACGGGCTCGACGTCACCGCCTGGCTGGTGGCCGAACCGTGGTTCGAGGGCCGGTTCGCCACTATCGGCCCTTCCTACCTCGGGTTCACCCAGTGGGCGGTGCTGACCGCCCCGCCGGCCGAGTTGGCCGCGGCGGTCGTCACCGCCGGACCGCACGACTTCGCCGACCACGCATGGGGTACCGGGGCGTTCAAACTCGACTTCCTCGGGTGGAGCCACGGGATCGTGAACCAGGACCGGTCCGGGGTCCTGAGCCGGCTGCGACGGGTGGCGACCGGGCGTCGGGCCCTGAGGCAGGCCCTGGATCAGCTCCCGCTGGTGGACGCCGCGGATAGCCTCCTCGGGGGCCGGGCGCCGTGGTACCGGGAGTGGGTGACCCGACCGGACCTCGACGACGCGTTCTGGGAGCCCATGCGCCTCGGGCGCGCCCTCGACGAGGTGAACGTGCCGGTGCTGCTCATCGGTGGATGGCAGGACCTGTTCTTGGACCAGACTCTCGCGCAGTACGCCCATCTGCGCCGGCGGGGGATCGACACGGCCCTCACCGTCGGTCCGTGGAACCACTACCAGACCAGCCTGAGCAGGCCGGTCATCGGTGAGACCTTCGACTGGCTGGAGGTCCACCTGGCCGGCCGGGAAAGCCGTTCCCGGGAGGCGGCGGTGCGGGTCCACTTGGGCGGGGCGGGGGAATGGAGGGCCATGCCGGCGTGGCCACCCGCGACCGTCGACAGCTGCTGGCACCTGCGGCCGGGGCGGGGGGGCCGTGCCCACCGCCTGGTGGTGGGCACGGCCCCGGAGGCGCCGGGGAGCGGGGCCGGCGGGTCATGGGCCCGCTTCACCTACGACCCGGCCCGGCCCACCCCGGCCCTCGGCGGGCCGATGCTGTCGCGCCGATGCCAGGTCGACGACACCGCCCTGGCCGACCGCTGGGACGTGGTCACCTTCGACTCCGACGCCCTCGGCGCCGACCTGGACGTGGCCGGAGCCCCCCTGGTGGCGCTCACCCACAGGAGCGACCACCCCCATTTCGACCTGTTCGTGCGGCTGAGCGAGGTCGACACCCGGGGCCGCTCCCGCAACCTCACCGAGGGCTACCGCCGAGCCCCGGCGGTGGGGGCCGACGGGTCGACGGAGGTGGCGATGGTCCCCGTGTTCCACCGCGTGCGGGCCGGACACCGGATCCGTCTCCTGATCGCCGGAGGCTCATTTCCCCGCTTCGACCGCAATCTCGGCACCGGGGAGCCAGCCGGCCTGGGTCGGGGCATGCGGCCGGTGGGCCACGCCGTCGGGCTGGGGCCCGAGCACGCCTCCCGCCTGGTCCTACCCGTCGCCACCGAGGCGGCCGCGACGGGGCCGCCCCTCAGTTGAGCCGGGCCCGGAAGGCCTCCGCCTGCTCCAGGAGGCGGGTCCGGACCCGCTCGGAGCCGACCTCGCCGGCGACCTGCTCGAGTACCGAGGCGGCCGTGTCGAGGCGTCCGAGGCCGGCCAGGCGGGCCGCCAACTGGGTCCGGTCGCCCATGGCCGTGGCGGGTAGCGCGAGCCGCAGCGTGCAGACCCACGACAGGGCCCGGCGGTCCTGCTTCATCTCGAACACCCGGTCCAGGTTGGCCAGCATCCGAGCCAGGACGGCGTGGGTCCCGGTGGTGGAGAGCATCTCGGGGGTGAGCCGGGAGGGCGAACCGGTGGTCTCGCGCAGCAGCCGCTGGCAGTCGGCGACGGCCATCGATCGCCCGGATCGGAAGGGATCCATGAGCGTCGTCGGCCGGGCCGGGTCACGAACCAGGAAGTGGCCCGGCATCCCGACCCCCTCGAGCACCACTCCCGAGCGCCGGCCCACCTCGATCTGGAGGACGGCCAGGGTGATCGGTATCCCGAGGCCCCGGTCGAGGACCCGGTCGAGGTAGGAGTTGAACGGGTCGTAGTAGCCGTCCCGGTCACCGCGCAGACCGACCTCCTCGAACAGCACCCGGTTCAGCGAGGCGAGGTCGCCGGTGGTGACCCGCTGGGCGATCCCGTCCAGGCGCTCGAGTTGGCCGGTCACATCGAGATCGGGCTGAGCGGCGGCACTGATCAGTAGCGCCGCCTCGTCCAGAGGCACCTCGGCCTCGGGCCTCTGGACCACGGCGGTCCAGCGAGCGGCCACATCCACAGGCCGCAGGATAGTGCGCCGCGCTTCAGCGGAACCGGTAGCGAACCGGCAGGGTCTTCGGTCCGGACACCAGGTTGGACTGCACGAACGTGGGCGGGGCGGCCAGCTCGATGGTCTCCAGGCGCCCGATCATCTCCCGGAAGAAGGCCCGGATCTCCAGCCGGGCCAGGTGGGCCCCGAGGCAGAAGTGCCGCCCGAAGCCGAAAGCCAGGTGGGACGACGCGTTGGCCCGGCGTACATCGAGCCGGAACGGGTCCTCGAACACCTCCTCGTCGCGGTTGCCCGAGGCGAACGACAGCAGAGCCACGTCACCAGGCTCGAAAGTCACGCCCCGCACCGTGTAGGGGGACTGGCAGTGCCTGAGGAAGTGCTTGACCGGGGACACGTAGCGGATCAGCTCGTCGGCGGCCCGGTCGATCAGCTCGGGATCGGATCGCAGCAGGTCCATCTGGTCGGGATTCTCGAGCAGAGCCAGGAGGCCGCCGGCGATGGAGTTGGAGGTCGTGTCGTGGCCGGCGGTGGCGACGATCAGGTAGAAGCCCATCACGTCCATGTCGGCGATGGGGTCACCGTTGATCACGGCGTTGGCGATGACGCTGGCCAGGTCGTCGGTGGGATGGTTGCGGCGGTCGGCGGCCAGCCCGGTGAAGTACTCCACGAAGTCGAGCAGCACCTGCAGGACACCGGCGTCCTCCCCCGCCCGACCGATGTCGGGGTCCTCGGCCCCGAAGAGCTCCTGGGTCAGCTGGAGCATCTTCAGGTGGTCCTCCTCGGGCAGGCCGAGGATGGAGAGGATCACCTGCAGCGGGTAGTGCATGGCGATGTCGTTGGCGAAGTCGCATTCGCCGCCCATGTCCGCCATCCGGTCCACGAACTGGGTGGCCAGCGTCGCCACCCGCTCGTTCATGCGTTTGATGCTGGCCGGTTTGAACCACTCGTTGACGATGTTGCGGTGGTCCTTGTGCTCCTGGCCGTCCATCTGTATCAGGGTGTTGACCGGTGACCCGCCCTCGGCCTCGCTCGGTCGCGAGTCGATGGGGCCGATGGTCGGGTACGGCGCGTTGGTGAAGATCTCGGGGTTGCGCTCGATCTCCATGATGTCGGCGTGCCGGGTGACCGCCCAGAAGTCGTCGTAGCCGGGCAGCGACACCCGGGTAATCGGAGACTCGCGGCGGAGGTAGGCGGCCGTCTCGTGCCAGGCCACGGGGTCGCCGTAGGCGGACGGGTCGGCGAAGATGCGACCTGGTTCGGATGGGACGAGGGTCTCGCTCACGGACGCGACCTTACAGACGGGGGCGAACCCGCGTCGGGTGACCGGCGATCCGGCCCGGACGCTCAGCCCATGTGGGTCCGCGGCCGCTCCGAGCGGCGGCCGTCCACGAAGATGTCCACCCTCTCGTTGTAGAAGGCCACCAATCCGGCGATGGGCAGCAACTGACGGGTCGGGAAGTCGTAGCTCCACGCCACGTCGGGGTGGTGTGAGCCCCCGACCTGCGCCGACCAGTAATCCGAGGTCGTGCCCTTGTACGGGCAGGCCGTCACCGTGGGGCTGGCGACCAGGTGGGCGAAATCGATGTCGGTGCGGTCGAGGTAGTAGCGGGTGGGGAGCCCGGTCTCGAAGACCAGGACCGGCGCCGAGCTCTCGGCCAGGACGACCCCGGCCAGCTCGATGCGCACGGGTGTGGTGGAACGCAGGGCGTCGACCCTGGTGTAGGGGTTGCGGGGATGCACGAAGACCTGCTCGTCCTCCTCGAACCAGGCGTCGATGGCGTCCCAAGCGAAGCGCACCGTGCCGGTGAGCTCGGCCCGCTCGGCGACGGTGACCACGGCCGCCGCCGCGGGGCGGCCGGCGACCGAGTGCAGCTCCACCTCACCGAACGGCCCGGGCTGGCGGCGCCCGTCGGGCGAGAGCAGCCCCGGTTCGACATCACCGAGCGGCACGTAGAACGCCGGGTAGCGGTCGTGCTCCCATCCGTAGAGGGCGGCCCGGGTGTCGATCACCGACCGCCGTCCGAGGAAACCCCGTATCCGCCGGGGCACTGGAGCAACCCGCGACGGCGGGGCCACGGGAGGCGGGTACCACTGCGCCGCTTCGGTCACCGATCAGCCCCCCGACATGTCAACGGCGTTAACGCGGACCGGCCGGATGGTGACCACCACCCGCGACGAGCCGGGGGCGTCCCACTGGCGGAGGTCCGCCCCGCCGTACTTGGCACCGATCTTGGCCGCGAACTGGTAGTCGGAATCGTCGGTCAGTTCGGCGTCACCGCGAACCTCCAGGTAGCGCTGATTGTTGGCCTGGTCGAGTATGAAGAGGTTCACCGCCGGGTTGGACCGCAGGTTCTTCAGCTTCTGACGGGTGGTGTTCAGCGACACCTTGAGCACCCCGTCCTCAGCGAGGAACCACACCGCCGAAAGCTGGGGCCGGCCATCGGAGCCGACCGTGGCCAGCACGGCCGTGGAGGTGGACAGGAGGTCGTGGTGGGAGGACGGGATCTCGTTCACGGGGTGAACCCTTTCGATCGGTGCCGGCCGGGAGAAACTACCCCCGCCGGGCCCCGTTGCGGCACGGGGATTCGCCCGACGGGCGCGACCGGCTACCGCCCCGGCGCCGTCTGCGGCTGGGGGTGGCCACCGGCCGAGTCGGCCGGGACGGGGAGCGGCTTATACGCTCGCCGCCATGTCGATAACCACCCGCTACGAATCCGTCCCCGTCGACGGAGACCACTTCGACGTATATGTCGCTCTGCCCGAGGCCGGCCGGGGGCCGGGGATACTGCTCTTCCAGGAGATCTTCGGGATCAACGACAACATTCGGGGGCTAGCCGAACGCCTGGCCGAACTCGGCTTCATCGCCGTCGCCCCCGACATGTTCTGGCGCATCGAGCGTCGCTTCGAGCGCCACGACGAGTCGGGGATGGCGGATGCCTTCTCCATGGTCCAGCGGTTCGACTTCGCCACCGCGGTCACCGACATCCAGGCCGCCCACGCCCACCTGCTGGAGATGGGCGAGTGCACCGGGAAGGTGGGCGCCATGGGCTTCTGCCTGGGGGGCGGGCTGGCCTTCGCGGCGGCCACGTCGAGCCGGGTGGACGGGAAGGGCGTCGACGCCGCCGTCTGCTACTACGGCTCGGCGATCAACTCCATGCTGGGGCAGGTCGAGCAGCTCGAGTGCCCGGTGATGTTCCACTACGGCACCCGGGACCAGTACATCCCGACGGAGGCCATCGACGAGGTGGAGCGGGCGGTGGCCACCAAAGCGGGGGTCGAGTTCCACCGCTACGACGCCGGCCACGCCTTCAGCAACTGGGACGCCCCCACCTTCTACGACCAGCCGGCCGCGGACCTGGCGTGGCCCCGAAGCGTGGGCTTCCTCGACCGGTATCTGAAGTAGCTCCCGGCCCAGGGGCGTCACATCGCCGGGGCCACCTCCAACTCCGTCGAGAGGTCCCGGCCCGACGCCCGCAGCAGCAGCAGGCAGGCCACGGCCGCGGCAGCCAGCAGCCCGGCACTCACCGAGAAGGCGGTGGTGTACCCGTGCACCGCGGCCGTCGCCGCCACCGAGGCACCGCCGTGGTGGTTGCGTAGATAGCCGGTCGTGACCGACGCGGCGACGGTGTTGAGCAGCGCGACGCCGAGGGAGCCTCCCGTCTGCTGCATGGTGTTCACCAACGCGCTGGCCACGCCGGCGTCGGACGGGTCCACCCCCGTCAGGGCGGTGCTGCTGAGAGGCACGAAGGACGAGCCCATCCCCAGGCTCACCATCAGCTCGGCGGGGAAGATGTGGCCGAAGTACGGGCTGTGCGGCGTGATGAAGGTGAACACCACGAGCCCTCCGGCGGCCAGGGCGAAGCCGGCGGTCATGATCGGCCGGGGACCGATCCTCGGCAGCATCCGGCTGGAGAGGGTGGCCCCGGTGATGATGCCCGCCGAGAAGGGCAGGAAGGCGAAACCGGCCCGCACCGCCGAGTAGCCCAGCGTCTGCTGGAAGTAGTAGGTGAGGAACAGGAACGTGGCGAACATGGCCGTGCCGGCGAGAAGCATGGCCAGGAACGACCCGCCCCGGTTGCGGTCGAGAAGCACCCGCAGCGGCAGGAGCGGATGGGGGTTGGTCCGCTCCACCAGGGCGAACGTGGCGAGCAGGACCAGCCCGGCGCCGACGAACGACAGGGTGGGGGCCGATGACCACCCGTCGGCCTCGGCCCGGGTGAAGCCGTAGACGAGCATGACCAGTCCGGCGGTGGCGGTGAGCGCCCCCCGTATGTCGTAGCTGCCCCGCCGCTCGGTGCGGCTCTCGCCCACCAGGCGGCTGCCGGCGACGGCGGCGAACACGGCTACGGGGACGTTGATGAGCAGGGTCCAGCGCCAGGACACGTACTGGGTCAGCAGGCCGCCCAGGATGAGCCCCACGGCCGCCCCCCCGCCGGAGATGCCGCCGTAGACCCCGAAGGCGCGGGCCCGCTCCCTCGGCTCGGTGAAGGTCACGGTGATGAGCGACAGGGCGGCCGGGGCCATGAGGGCGGCCATGAGGCCCTGCAGGGCCCGGGCCGCGAACAGCATCGCCGCGTCCTGGGCCAGGCCTCCGAGGGCCGATGCCGCGGCGAAGCCCAGCAGGCTGAGCACGAACACCCGCTTGCGGCCCACGTAGTCGGCGACCCGGCCGCCGAGGAGGAGGAGGCCGCCGAAAGCCAGGGTGTAGGCCGTGAGGACCCACTGGCGGTTGGCGACGGAGATGTGGAGGGCCTTCTGGGCCGAAGGCAGGGCGATGGTGACGACGGTTGCGTCGAGGACGATCATCAACTGCGCCACTGCGATCACGGCCAGAGCACGGAACCGCCTGGGGTCCGCCTGGTCGGTACCGGAGCGCGCCGGGTTCGGGGCTTCCATGGTCGACGCCACGAGCACCTCTCTTCCTTCTGGTCTGCTTCTTGGAACAAGGTTGGGGGGAGTACAATCGGAACAGCTGTTCCGGTTGTGTTGAACACAATACGGAACCAGCGTTCCGTTTGTCAAAGGGATTCTTCATGTCCGCTACCGTCCAACCGATGCGTGCCGACGCCCGCCGCAACCGTCAGATGATCCTGGCGGCGGCCGCCCAGGCCTTCGCCGAGGACGGCATCGGGGTCCCGGTGGACGAGATCGCCCGCCGGGCCGGGGTGGGAACGGGGACCTTCTACCGTCATTTCCCGACCAAGGAAGCCCTGTTCGAGGCGGTGGTGCTCGAGCACATGTCGGAGGTGGTGGCCGAGGCCGCCCGGCGGGCCGCCGGGCTCGCTCCGGGGGAAGCCCTCCTCGACTTCCTCACCTACCTGGCCGACCAGGGGGCGACCAAGCGCAACCTGGTCGACGCCCTGGCCGGCGCCGGCATAGACGTGGAGTCCCGGGCGGCCCATTTCAAGGAGGCTCTGGAAGCGCAGCTGAGCGAGCTGCTCGCCCGGGCCCAGGCCCGCGGCGAGATCCGCGACGACGTGACCCTCGGTGACCTCATCGGCCTGGTGATGGGCACCTGCCAGTACTCCAACCACGGAGCCTCGCAGCGGCGCATGCTGTCAGTGGTCTACGACGGCCTCCGGCCCTCCGGCCCGTCGGCTCACCCCTCGGACTCCTCGTCGGAGGACCGACCCGCCTTCCAGTAGCCGCGGACCACGGCCCGACGGCGGTCGAGGCCCCGCTCGAGGTGGAGCAGCTTGCGCAGCTGCTGCATGGCCGCGGCCTCGCCGGCCACCCACAGGTGGCAGGCGCCGGACAGGTCGAGCTCCCCGATGCGGTCCACGAGGGCCACCCCCGGCGACCCCGGCCGGGCCGGCACCGTCTCGGGGATCAACCCCGGGTGGGCCGGCAGCGGCAGCCCCTCCCCGGCGGGGGTTTCGATCACGGTCCGGACCCGAGCCACCGGGTCGGCCGCCTCGACGAGCGAACACAGTGCCCCGAAGGCCGTTTCATCACCGGCCAAGACCAGGTCGGAGGCACCCGGTTCGATGTCGTGACCTCTGGCCGGCCCTGACACCGCCGCCGGGCTGCCGATCTCGGCCGTCGCCGCCCAACGCGATGCCAGCCCGTCGCCGTGGACGACCACGTCGAGGATCAACTCCTCGGGGCCCGCCCCCCGACGCGGCGTCATGGTCCGAAGCGGCGGTCGCGACCCGCCGGCCCCCACGAAACGGTTCCCGTCCCAATCCGGGACCGACAGCTGCGCCGGGTCGGCCGGGTCGGGGACGAGCAGGCGTACGCTCGAGGCCGGTTGACGGACCTGCAGCCGGGCCAGGGCGGGGCCGCCCAGATGCACCCGGATCAGGCGCCCCGGGAGCGGCTCGCGGCCGGTGACCACGGCCGGGAGGAAGGGCGCGGGAGGGCGACGGAGCACCGGCGGTCAGGCCGGCTCGACGAGGACCTTGCCGACGAAGCCGTGTTCCACCGCATCGTGGGCCGCGGCTGTGTCGGCGAGGGCGTAGCGCCGGTTGGGCAGCTCACTCAAGCGGCCCTCGGCCAGCGCCGCGCCGACCTCCGACACCGCACGGGCCAGGTCCGGCTCCGGTACTCCGTAGAGGATGACGAAGCGCAGCAACAGGTTCTTGCTCATCATGGCCCGCACCGGAACCACGGGATCGTCCCCGCTGGCGGCGTAGCAGACGATGGGGGCGAGCGGGGCGGCGACCTCGAGATCGAGGGCCAGGTTGGCCCCGAGGGCCACCTCCACGACGCGGTCGACGGCCGGGGTGAACTCCCGGATGCGGGCGACGGGATCCTCGCTGCGGTAGTTCACCACCAGGTCGGCTCCCGCAGCGCGGGCCAAATCGGCCTTCTCGGGGCTGCTCACCGTGGTGACGACCCGGGCCCCGGCCCGCTTGGCCAACTCGATGGCGAAATGGCCTACGGCCCCCGCCCCGCCGGCGACGAGCACCGTCTGGCCGTCGATGGGGCCGTCGGCGAACAGGCAGCGGTGCGCGGTAAGGGCGGGCACGCCGAGCGACGCACCCAACTCGAACGACGCCCCCTCGGGCAGGGGCACGGCTCTCCCGGCGGGGACGACGGTCCACTCGGCGGCGGTCCCCCACCTCTGGCCCACCGCCGCGAACCACACCCACACCCGCTCCCCTATCCGGGAAGGATCAACCCCCGGTCCGACCGCGTCGATCACCCCCGAACCGTCCTGGTTGGGGATGGCGAACCCGTCGATGGGCCGGGCGGTGACCCCGGCGCGGGTCTTCCAGTCGGTGGGGTTCACCCCCGAAAGCTCGACCCGCACGCGGACCTGTCCCGGGCCCGGCTCGGGGCGCTCCACCTCCGTGATCCGGAGCACCTGAGACGGACCGGTCGTGTCATAGACGGCAGCTCTCATCGGGCCATTCTCTACCCGGACGGGGCCCCGCCCGGCGCGACGGCGGATCGCTAGAGTTCGACCCGACCCGCCGAGGGAGGATCTGCCGTGTCAGCCACCGCCGTAGAACCCACCCCCATGCCGCTGCCCGACGGGCTGGTGGCGGTGGTCAAGCGGGACTGCCCGACCTGCGTGGAGGTGGTCCCGGTCCTCGAGGAACTGCAGCGCGGGCCGGGCCTGACCGTCGTCTGCCAGGACGACCCGACCTTCCCGGGGCCGGCGACGGTGGACGACCGGGACCTCGAGATTTCGTGGCACCTGCGGATCGAGACCGTCCCCACCCTGCTGCGCATCGACGGGGGGAAGGAGGCGGGCCGGACGGTCGGCTGGCACCGCCAGCGGTGGGAGGCCCTCGCCGGCACGAGCGACCTCGGGGCGGGCCTGGCCGACCAGCGACCGGGCTGCGGGTCGCGCACCCTCGACCCGGACGTCGCCGCCCTCCTCGACGTACGCCACCGCGGTCATCTGATGCGCTCCCGACGGGTCTCCTTCTCCGCCCTCGAGGACGACTTCGAGGCCATGTGGGAGCGGGGATGGACCGACGGTCTGCCCGTGGTGCCCCCGACCGAGGCCCGGGTGCTGGCCATGCTCGACGCCACCACCCGACCGGCCGACGAGGTCGTGGCCGTCGTGGCGCCCAACCTGGTGCCCGCCACCGTGGAGAAGGTGGCGGTCAACGCCGTGATGGCCGGCTGCCGGCCCGAGTACCTGCCGGTGGTGCTGGCCGCCGTCGAGGCCGCCTGCACCGACGCGTTCAACATCCACGGCGTGCTCGCCACCACCTACTCGGTGGGCCCGGTCCTGGTGGTGAACGGTCCGGTCGCCCGGGCCATCGGCTTGAACAGCGGGGTGAACGCGCTCGGCCAGGGCCACCGGGCCAACGCGACCATCGGGCGGGCCCTGCAGCTGGTGGTCCGCAACGTCGGAGGCGGGCGACCCGGGGAGATCGACCGGGCGACCCTCGGCAATCCCGGCAAGGTCGGGTTGTGCCTCGCCGAGGACGAGACCGACTCGCCGTGGGAGCCTTTGGCCGTGGCCCGCGGGGTGGCCCCCGGCCGCTCCGCGGTCACCGTCCTGGCCGGCGGGGGGGTCCGCACCGCAGCCGACCAGAAGTCCCGTACCCCTGAGGACCTGACGAGGAGCCTGGCTCGCTCCATGCGGGGCCAGGAAGCGCTGCTCGTCATCTCCCCCGATCACGGCCGGATCTACCGCCAGGCTGGATGGACCAGGCAGCGGTTGGCCGACGAACTTCGGGAGCTGCTCCCCGCCAGAACCGGGCTGGGCGGCGCCGAACCCCCGGAACTGCTGATCGCCTACGCCGGTGGCCGAGCCGGATTATTCTCGGGGGTAATGGAGGGATGGGTCGGCGGGTCAGCCGGCAGCGTCCCAGTGACAGTGGAGGTCGGATCATGAACGGGAAGCCTCGCCCCGAGGGCGCCACCACGGTGCTCGATCCGACCGCCGAGACGTCGCCCACGTCGCGCCCTCTGCGGCCACGACCGGCGTCCCTCGACGGCCTGACCATCGGTCTGCTCGACATCTCCAAGCCGAGAGGCGACGTGTTCCTCGACCGCATCGAGGCCCGTTTGCAGGAGCAGGGGCTGAGGGTGCGGCGCTACATGAAGCCGACGTTCACCAAACCCGCCCCGGTGGATCTGCGCCAGGAGATCGCCATGCACTGCGACGTGGTGATAGAGGCGCTCGCTGATTGAGGTAGCTGTACGTCGTGCAGTGTGCACGACCTCGCCGACCTCGAGTCCAGGGGTGTCCCCGGAGTGTTCGCCGCCTCCCGCGAGTTCACCACCGCGGCCCAGGCCCAATCGGAGGCCCTCGGTTTCCCCGCCGCCGCGGTGTTCGTGGATCATCCCGTCCAGGACCGCACCGACGAGGAGATGCGGGCCCTCGCCGACGCCGCCCTCCCGGCCCTGCTCGCCGCCCTGTCGGCGACGACGGGCCAGCCGACCGGTACGGGCCCCGGGCCCGGCTGACGCCTTGGCCGGCACGGGCCCCGGGCACGGCTGACGCCTCGGGTCGCCGGACCCGAATCATTTCCGACGTCAGCGTCGATTTATCGGCGGGTATCCGCTAGGGTTCCCCGCCGGGGGGCCCCGAGGGGGCGCCGTCCGAAACCGGGGGTGGAGCCATGACCTCGACACTGTCCGACCTGTTCGTGGTCGACGCCGACTCGCACTGGTCCGAGCCGGCCGACCTGTTCACCAAGCGGGCGCCGGCCCACCTGAAAGACCGCGTGCCCCACCATGAGACCGTCGACGGGGAACGGCTCTGGATCATGGACGGGGTGCCCATCGGCCACGCCATCGCCGGAGCCGTGATCGGGGCCGACGGTCGCAAGGCACCGGCGGCCGAGTCGCTGTCGGTGTGGATGGTCGAGGAGGCTCATCCCGGCGCATCCGACCCGAGAGCCCGCATCGCCGTCCTCGACGATTTCGGCATCGACGCCCAGGTCATCTTCCCGAGCACGATCGGCCTCGGCGGGCAGTCCCTGGCCTCGGTTCCCGACCAGGATCTCTGCCGGATCTCGGTGGAGATATACAACGACGGCATGGCCGAGGTGCAGGAGCAGTCCGGCCAGCGGCTGCTCCCCATGCCCCTGATGCCGGCCTGGGATGTCGACCTGTGCGTGGCCGAGGCCAAACGGGTGGCGGCCATGGGCGCCCGGGGCGTGAACATGACGTCCGATCCCCAGGACCTCGGCGCCCCCGACCTGGCCGATCGGGCGTGGGACCCGTTCTTCGCGGCCTGCGCCGAGTTGCGCCTTCCGCTGCACTTCCACATCGGCGCGTCGGTGACGGGGATGACGTTCTACGGCAAGTACTTCTGGCCTTCCCAGGCGGAGGGCACCAAACTGGCCATCGGCGGATCACTCCTGTTCATCGGCAACGCCCGCGTGGTCACCAATCTCATCCTGGCCGGGACCTTCGACCGCCACCCCGACCTCCAGTGCGTGTCGGTCGAAAGCGGAGTGGGCTGGATACCTTTCATCCTCGAGACCCTCGACTACGAGATGTTCGAGAACGCACCCGACGAGTTGGCCAAGCTCTCCAAGCCCCCGTCGGAGTACTTCCGGTCGAATATGTTCGCCACCTTCTGGTTCGAGAACAATCGCAACCGCCTACCCGAGCTGGTCGAAGCGGTCGGTGAGGACTGCATCCTCTTCGAGACCGACTTCCCCCACCCCACCTGCCTCTACCCCGATCCGCTCGACTACGTCGACGAGAAGATGGCCACGCTGTCGCCGGGGTCGCGGGCCAAGATCATGGGCGAGAACGCCCGCCGCCTGTACCGGCTCTGAAGGGGAAGGATCCCGAAGAGGTCCCCCAATCGGGACCGGCCCGTGTGTACGTTCGGAATGTGGCCTCACAGGCGGAGGACGAGCGGGCGCCGGCGTGGTACCTGGTGGTGACCGGGCTGATTGCTTTCGGGGTGCTGTTCGGGGTGTGGACGGCGCTGGTCGGTTCGGCCGGCACCCAGGAAGCGATTGCCGGTTCGGTCGCCGCCGCCATCGGCACGGCCACGGGCTGGATAGCGGTGATGCACGGTCGGGCCGCGCCGCGATTGGTACGAGGGGATTTCGTGGACCTGGCGCGGCTCCTGCCCCGGCTGTTCGTCGAGTCCGGCCAGGTCCTCGCCGCGGCCTTCGGGTGGACCCGGGGCGGCCCGCGCTCCTCCGGCTACCGCCGCGTGCCCACCGGGGTCCGCGGCGGAGGTTGGGCGGCCTCGCGGCGCAGCTCGGTGGTGACCTACGTCCTCTCTTTCACCCCCAACTCGGTGGTCGTCACCCTCGACGACGAGACGGGCCAAGCCACCGTCCACGACTTCTTGGGAGGGGACGGCTGAGCGAATGAGCGGGTTCGACATCGGCGTGGCGGTGCTGATGGTCGCTCTGGCCCCGTGCGGGTGGGTCTGCTGGCGAGGGCGACCCGAGGACCGGATGGTGGCGCTGGGGCTCACCGGGACGGTCCAGGCGTTGGTGCTTCTCCTGGTCGCGGCGGCGACCGGCCAGAGCGCTCTGGCGTCACTCGGCACGGTGCTCGCCATCATGTCCACCGGCGGCACGCTTCTGTTCGCCCGGTTCCTAGAGCGCTGGGTCTGAGCCGGTGCGGGACGTTCTCAGCCTGACCCTGATGGCCGCCGGCCTGGCCGTGGTGGTCGCATCCTGCGTGGCCCTGGCGCTGGTGGACGACGCCATGGACCGGCTGCATGTGGTCACACCGGCGTCCACTCTCGGGGTGACCGGAGTCTGCGCCTCGGTCGTCGTGCGCAACGGGTTGGATCCGTCGGGATCGGCGGCCGTGCTCCTCGCCGCCGTGGTGGTCGGCAGCAGCCCGCTGATAAGTCACGCCTGCGCCCGTTCCATCGAGGTGCGCCGCCAATCGGAGGAGGGGCCACCTTCGAAGTGAGCGATGCCCTCATCTCCATCGCCCTGTTGTGGGCGGCGATCGCGGGGACCGCGGTGGTACTCACCCGCGACCCGCTCAACCAGGCGTTCGTCGCCAGCTTCTTCGGACTGTCCCTTGCCACCTTGTACCTCCTCCTCCAAGCCGGTGACGTAGCGCTGTCACAGTTGGTGGTCGGTGCCGTCGCCGTACCGCTGATCGTGCTTCTCACCCTCGCCAAGGTCAGGACCAACAGGCGATGACCCGCCGGTCGCGGCTCGGTCTGTTCGTCGTGGCGGCCCTGTCGGTGGCGGCCCTCCTCGCCACCGCGATGGCCGGACTTCCCCACTTCGGAGCACCGGTGTCGGCCTACGCCCGGCTCATCAATCACCTGTCGGTGCCGCAACGCCAGGCCACCGACGTGGTCTCGGCCGTCACCTTCGACTACCGGGGGGTGGACACCCTCTTCGAGGAGTACATCCTCTTCGCCGCCGTCGCCGGCATCACCGTGCTGCTGCGTCCGCTGGCCGACGAGACCCGCCACGCCCCCGAGGAGGAGGCTCCGGGACGGACCATCCCCGATCCGAGCCCGGCGGTCGGGCTGCTGGCGGTGACCATGGCCCCGGTCCTGGTGGTTGCCGGGCTGGAGACGGTCACCCACGGCCAGATCTCGCCGGGGGGCGGCTTTCAGGGAGGCGTGGTGCTGGCCAGCGCCCTGTTCGTG
Organism: Acidobacteriota bacterium; assembly: GCA_028876385.1. GTDB lineage: Bacteria > Actinomycetota > Acidimicrobiia > Acidimicrobiales > Palsa-688 > JAKCDU01. The sequence continues at coordinate 17,668 of JAGWSF010000138.1, forward strand.
GTCTTCCTGGCCACGAGTTACTCGCGCGTCGAGATGTTCGAGCCGAGTGCCTGGCTCGAAACCGCCGAGGGGGCCGGCGCCGGCGGGTTCGTGGCCGTCGGCGTGGCCGCCCTGGCCCTCGGATCGGCCTTCCTCTACAACTTCCTGGGCCTCGGTCATGCCGGCAACTTCATCTCGGGGGGCACACTGCCGGTGATCAATGCCGTCGTCGGCATGGAGGTGGCCGGAGGATTCGTGCTCCTGGTGAAGGAGTTCCTGGATCAGACGGAGGTGATCCGGTGAGCATCCTGGCCTACGGCGTGGTCGTCTGGCTCTTCCTGGTAGGTATCTACGGGGTCGTAACCAGCCGCAACCTCATCGCTCTGGTCGTCTGCCTGTCGGTCAGCCAGTCGGCCACCGACATCCTCCTCCTCGAGATCGGCTACACCCACCAGGGCCGGGCTCCGGTATTCACCGGGGTGTCGGGAAACCACGGGCCCCCCGTCGACGCCATCATGCAGGCCCTCTCCCTGACCGACGTGGTGCTCGGCGCCGCAGTGTCGGCTCTGCTGCTGGCCCTCTCCATCCAGATACACAAGCGCACCGGCAGCCTGGACCCCGACGATCTCGTCAGCCGTCACGAGCTCCCCTGGTAGCGCCACCGGAGACCCGCCCCATGAGCCAACCCACCCTCCTGATCCCGCTGACAATCGTGGTGCCACTAGGAGCGGCTGCGGTCCTGGCCGGGCTGGGCGAGCTGCTGGGCCAGACCGCCCGGGACGTGCTGGCTCTCGTGGCGGCCACGGCGACGGCGGTACTCGCCGCGCTCACCCTCACCGAGGCGTCGCGCCGTCCGCTCGTCTACTGGTTCGGCGGATGGCAGCCCTTCCACGGCACGGTGATCGGCGTGGACTACGTGGTCGATCCCCTCGGCGGCGGGCTGGCCCTGCTCTCGACCGTTCTGGCTCTGGCCGCCCTGCTCTACTCGCAGCGTTTCTTCGGCCCGACCGGATCGCGCTACCCGGCCCTGGTCCTGGTGTTCCTCGCCGCCAGCGTCGACTTCGCGTGGACCGGCGACCTGTTCAACATGTTCGTCGCCTTCGAATTGGTGGCGGTCATCGGGTTCACCCTGACGGGCTACTACGCCAGCGAAGAGGCTCCTCTGCAGGGGGCCATCAACTTCGCCGTGACCAACACCATCGGCGGTCTCCTCGTCCTCCTGGCCATAGGGTTGCTATACGGGTACACCGGAACGCTCAACCTGGCCCAGATGGGCGAGGCGGTGAGCCACCATCGGGCGGGAGCGGTCGTCACCGTGACGCTGACCCTTCTCGCCGCCGGGTTCCTGACCAAGGCGGCGGTCGTCCCATGGCACTTCTGGCTGCCCGACGCCTACGGCGCCGCCCCCGCCCCCACCTGTGTCATCTTCGCCGGGATCCTGAGCGAACTGGGCCTGTTCGGCCTGGCCCGGGTGTGGGAGACCACCTTCTCGGCCGCAATGTCGGGCGCCACCGAGGCCCGCCTACGGCTGGTCCTCGGTGGCTTCGGGGTGCTCACCGCGGTGGTGGGCACCGCCATGTCCCTGGTCGAAGCCCACGGCCGGCGGCTACTGGCCTACGTGGTGGTGGCCTACATGGGGGTGTACCTGCTGGGCTTCTCCCTGCTGCGGCCCGCCGCCCTCGGGGGCGTCGCCCTGCTGGCCGCCGGTGACGGGCTGGCCAAGGCGGCCCTCTTCCTGGCCGTCGGCGTGGTGCGCCGCCGTCGCCGGGAGACGGGCGGGGCCGCCCTTCGGGATGAGGGGACCCGGGTGACGGTGGCCGTGGTGGTGCTGGTCGTCGGGGCGCTGGCCCTGGCCGACCTGCCCCCGTTCGCCTCGGCGGCGGGCAAGGACCTGCTGGTGGCGAGCGCCGGAGGCGCCCACCTCCTGGTGGAGGCGGTGGTGGTGATCACCAGCGTCGGCACGGCCGCCGCGGTGCTGGCCGCCACGGCGCGGATGTGGCGGGGTGACCTGGCCACCGACAATTCGGCCTCGGAGGAGGAAGCCGCCCGGGGGGGTACGCCGGTGGCGGCCCTCCTGCTGGCCCCGGCCGTGGTGCTGCTCGCCGGCGCTCTGGCGCTGGGCCTCGTGCCCGACATAGCCGGACGCTCGCTGCACGCCGCCACGGTGTTCGCCGACCGTCACGCCTACGCCCGCGAGGTGCTCCACGGCGGCACCGTCGCCTCCCCGGCGCCTCCGCCACCCCCGGTGTCCACCTCGGCGATCCTCGCCGACCTGGCCGATGCCCTCGCCGCGGTCGTGGCGGCGGGGCTGCTCGTCTCGGTGGGGTCCCTGCGTTCGGCGCTGGCCCGGTCCACCGCCAGACTGCGCCGCCTGCACTCGGGCCACCTGGCCGACCAGGTCACGTGGGCCCTGACCGGCACGGCCCTGCTGGGCGGCCTGATCGGGCTGGCCCTGCGCTGAGGGTCGCCGTTGCCGTGACGCCACAGTGCGCCTCCGGGCGGCCGGGCATCATTTATCGTGGGCTGCCGTGTCCAAGGTCCTTAGTTCCCTACCTGTCGGTGAGCGAGTCGGTATCGCCTTCTCGGGAGGACTGGATACCTCCGTGGCGGTGGCCTGGATGCGCCACCACGGCTCCATCCCTTACGCCTACACCGCCGATCTGGGCCAGTACGACGAGCCGGACATCGAGTCGGTGCCCGGCCGGGCCCTCCAGTACGGGGCCGAGAACTCCCGTCTGATCGACTGCCGGCGCCAGCTCGTCGAGGAGGGCCTGGCGGCCATCGCCTGTGGCGCCTTCCACATCCGTTCGGCCGGGCGGATCTATTTCAACACCACCCCCCTCGGTCGAGCCGTGGCCGGCACCCTGCTGGTGCGGGCCATGCAGGAGGACGGGGTCTCCATCTGGGGTGACGGTTCGACCTTCAAGGGCAATGACATCGAGCGCTTCTACCGCTACGGGCTGCTCGCCAACCCGCAGCTACGGATATACAAGCCGTGGTTGGACGCCGAGTTCGTCATGGAGCTCGGCGGTCGCAAGGAGATGTCGGAGTGGCTGGCCGCCCACGGCCTCCCCTACCGCGACAGCGTCGAGAAGGCCTATTCGACCGACGCCAACATCCTGGGCGCCACCCACGAGGCCAAGACCCTCGAGCACCTCCACACCTCGATCGAGATAGTGGAGCCGATCATGGGCGTGCCCTACTGGCGCCCGGACGTGGTCATCGAGACCGAGGATGTGACCGTCCGCTTCGAGCGGGGCCGCCCCGTGGCCATCAACGGTCGGGAATTCGCCGACGTGGTCGATCTGTTCACCGAGGCCAACGCCGTCGGCGGCCGCCACGGTCTGGGTATGTCCGACCAGATCGAGAACCGCATCATCGAGGCCAAGAGCCGGGGCATCTACGAGGCGCCGGGTATGGCCCTGCTCCACATCGCCTACGAACGCCTCGTCAACGCCATTCACAACGAGGACACCGTCGCCGCCTATCACAACGACGGGCGTCGCCTGGGGCGGCTGCTCTACGAGGGCAGATGGTTCGATCCGCAGTCGATGATGATCCGCGAGTCGCTCCAGAAATGGCTGGCGGCCGCGGTCAGCGGCGAGGTCGGCCTGCGGCTGCGTCGCGGCGACGACTACTCGGTGCTGACCACCGAGGGCCCCGCTCTCTCCTACCACCCTGACAAGCTGTCGATGGAGCGCACCGAGGACGCCGCCTTCGGTCCCACCGACCGCATCGGGCAGCTCACCCTGCGCAACCTGGACATCGCCGACACCCGGGCCAAGCTGGAGCTGTACGCCAGCCTCGGAACCCTCGCCGCGGCCGACAGCAACCTGGTCGGCGAGCTGCCGCCCGGGGGCGCCGACGCCATATCGGCCAACCCCGAGGCCGACGCCGACGAGGAGGTCGTGCTCGACCAGGCGGCCATCGAATCCGGGGTGGACTGACCGTGCGCTACGTGGAGGTGGCCGGGGTTCGCCTGTCCGCCATCGGTGTCGGCACCTGGCAGTTCGGCTCACGAGAGTGGGGTTACGGCGAGGGATACGCCAGCGGTGAGGCCGGTCGCATCGTCGGACGGGCCCTCGATCTCGGCGTCAACCTGCTCGACACCGCCGAGATATACGGCTTCGGACGCTCCGAGCGGATCGTGGGTCGGGCCATCGAGGGGCGCCGCGAGGAGGCCTTCGTGGCCACCAAGATCCTGCCCGTCCTACCGGTCGGGCCGGTCGCCGAGCGACGGGCGCGCGGCAGTGCCCGGCGTCTCGGGATCGAGGTCATCGACCTGTACCAGATCCACCAGCCGAACCCCCTGGTCCCCTTGTCCTCCCAGATGGCCGCCATGCGTCGGCTGCTGACCGCCGGGCTGGTCCGCCACGTCGGGGTGAGCAACTACTCCCTCAGCCGGTGGCAGGCCGGCGAACGGGCGCTGGGCAGCCCGGTGCTTTCCAACCAGGTGCGCCTGAGCCTGGTCGACCGCCGCCCCCTCCGCGCCCTGGTGCCGTGGGCGGCCGAGCACGACCGGCTGGTGATCGCCTACAGCCCCCTCGCCCAGGGTCTCCTTTCGGGACGCTACGGGGTCGGCAACGCCCCGACCCGCGGGGTGAGGGCCATGAACCCGCTGTTCCTGCCGGAGAACCTGGAGCGGGCCGCGCCTCTCCTCGGCTCCCTGAAGACCATCGCCACCCGTCACGGCGCCACCGCCGCCCAGGTGGCCCTGGCCTGGGTCATCCGCCGGCCCAACGTGGTCGCCATCCCCGGCGCGAGCAGCATCTCCCAGTTGGAGCACAACGTCGAAGCCGCCGACCTCGATCTGAGCGACGAGGAGGACCGGGAGCTCAGCACCGCGGCGGCCGCCTTCGCACCGGTGGGCGGGGTCAGCGCCACGTCGAAGCTGCTCAGGCGGCGCCTCCCGTTCTGACGAAGCTGGGCCACCCCTCAGGCCGCTAGCGTTGGGCCATGGACACTTTCGGGGGGAAGCGGGCGGTGGTGACCGGGGGCGGCTCCGGCATGGGCCGGGAGCTGGTCGTCCAGCTGGCCGAAGCGGGGTGCTCGGTAGCCACCTGCGACGTGAACGCCACCGGCCTGGCCGAGACGGCTTCGCGGGCGGCGCACGCCGCCGGGCGGGTCACCACCCACATCTGCGACGTCTCGGACCGCCAGCAGGTGGCCCGGCTGCACGCCGAGGTGACCGCCGCCCACGGCGGGGTGCTGGAGCTGCTGTTCAACAATGCCGGCATAGGGGGGGCCGGGAGCTTCGTCGTGGACGACCCCGAGGACTGGGAACGGGTATTCGCCGTCGACTTCTTCGGTGTGTACAACTGCAGCCGGGCCTTCCTGCCCGAGCTGATGGCGGCCGACGAGTCGGTGCTGGTGAACACCAGCAGCGTCAACGGTTTCTGGGCCTCGCTCGGCCCGGGTATCCCCCACACCGCCTACAGCACGGCCAAGTTCGCCGTGAAGGGTTTCAGCGAGGCGCTCATCGAGGATCTCCGCCTCAACGCCCCGCACGTGAAGGTGGCCGTGGTGATGCCCGGCCACATCGGCACCGACATCGTGGCCAACTCCCGGCGGTACTTCGGCCAGCCCGAACCCGACGCCATGGGCGAGGAGGATCTGGTCCCGATGCGCGAGTCGCTGGCCCGCCAGGGCGTGGACGCCGAGTCGCTGTCGCTCGACGACCTGCGAGGCGTGCGCAAGCTGATGGAGGAAGGCTTCCGGACCACCGCCCCGCTCGACGCCGCCGGTGCGGCGACGGTCATCCTCGACGGCATCCGGGCCGGCAAGTGGCGCATCCTGGTCGGCGACGATGCCGTCCGCCTCGACCAGCAGGTCCGGGCCAACCCCGAAGCCGCCTACGACCACCAGGGCATCGGCCTCAACACCATCAACCTGACCGCCGGGTAGCGAGGCGGGCCGCCCCGAGCGGTCAGCTGCGACCCATGATGGTGTCGATGTCCTGGTTGAAGTCGGATATGAACGGCCAGTCCTCGCCGTCGGCGGGGGCCTGCCGGAAGCGGGTCCACTCGTCGTCGCCGTCGTCGCCGGACCGCTCGACAGCCAAGGCCGACCACGCCTGCCGCTTGTAGGTGACGTTCTCCGGGTGCAGCCGGTGGGCGTGGTTGAAGTGGGTGATGACCCGCTCGGTCAGGCCCTCCTGGCGCCAGAAATGCTGGGCCAGTTCGAAGTGGGCGGCCGCCTCGGACACCGATGGCGGGGTCGGGCGGGAGCGTTCGACGACCTGGTCGGGGGTCAGGGCGTAGGGGCTGTCCCCACCGTTGGCCACCCAGTCGCGCAGCTCACGCACGTACTGCTCCCGCTCCTCCAGGCCGCCGATCATCTCCACCAGGCGAAGAGCGCCTTCCCCGACGGGCATGGGCCAGCCCCGGTGCGGGGGTCTGACGATCGTGCCCCGCTCGTCGATCCAGACCACCTGGGGAACGTTGGTCACACCGAACAGGGCGTCGAGGGCGTGGCCTTGGTCCACGAGCGAGGGGTGGCTGGAGCCGGCCGCCTCCACGAAGGGCCGGGCCACTTCCGGGCCGGCCATCTCCAGACAGACATCCACTACTTCCAGACCGAGAGGATTCAGCTCCTCCCACAGTGCCTGCCACCCGGGCAGGTCCCATCGACAGCCTCAGTAGGGGGCCCAGGCGACGAGGGCTACCTTGCGACCCTCGAGCTGGCGCAGACGGAACTCCCTGCCGTCGAGGTCGGGGAGGGCCAGGTCGGGGGCGGCCGCGCTCATCAGGGCCCGTCCACCGAGGGTCTCGGGCCCGAGGGCCCAGGCCCCCAGGTCGGGATCGTGGACCACGGCCATACCGAGGCTGGCGCACGTGGCCGCCAGATCGAACGGTCCGGCCCCCAGGGGCACGCACACATCGCCTTTGCAGGCGCCCTCGGGTTTGATGGCCCAGCCGGTGGCCGCCTCGAACTCGTCAGGAGTGCACTCGAAATCGGAGAGAAGCAGCACGACCGCGAATCTAACCTACTTCGGTCGATCCCGGATTTCCGGAGCACTCCTCCGCTTGTGCTAGGCACAGAGGCATGGTTGAGGTGCCCCCCGCCTCCGAAGCCGCCGCCTCCCCGGTCCCGATCCGCCGCAGCAACGGGTGGGGGACGCTGGCCACCGTCGCGCTCGGAGTGATCATGGTCGGGCTGGACGGCACGGTCGTGTCGGTCGCCAACCCGTCGATAGGCAAAGACCTCCACGCCTCCCTCGCCGACCTCCAGTGGATCACCAACGCCTACCTGCTGGCCCTGGCCGTCGGTCTGATACCGGGCGGCAAGCTCGGGGACCGCTACGGCCGTCGTCTGATCTTCATGATCGGGGTGGTGGGCTTCGCGCTGTCGTCTCTCGGGGTGGCGGTCATCGGCAGCGTGGCCGGCGTGATCGCCATGCGGACCGTCCAGGGGCTGTTCGGCGCCCTCCTTCTGCCCAACACGGTGGCTCTGCTCCGCGCCGCCTTCCCGGCCGACCAGCTCAACCGGGCGGTCGGTATATGGAGTTCGTCGTCGGCGGCGGCCATCGCCGGTGGTCCGGTCATCGGCGGGCTGCTGGTCGAGAAGGTGGATTGGCAGAGCGTCTTTCTGCTCAACCTGCCGGTCGGTCTGGCCACAGTGGTCTGCGGGGTGCTGGTGATGCCCGAGAGCCGGGAGTCGACCCGACAGAGGTTCGACCTGCCCGGGCTGGTCCTCCTCGCCAGCGCGGTCTTCTGTCTGGTCTACGGACTGATCCGCTCGGAGAGCTCGGGCTGGTCGTCGCCGACCAATCTGGGCCTGCTCGCCGGGTCGGCGGCCCTCGGCGGCGTGTTCGTGGCCGTCGAACGCCGTCGAGAGGCACCCCTCCTGCCCCTGCACCTGTTCGCCTCCCGGTCGGTGTCGCTCGGGGTGGTGACCCTGATGCTCAACTTCTTCGCTCTCTTCGGCGTCCTCTTCTTCATCAGCCTCTACTTCCAGAACGTGCAGCACCTCGACGCCGTCCAGGGCGGGGTGAGGCTGCTGCCCCTCATCGGGGTGTTCTCCCTCACCTCCCCCTACGCCGGAAGGGTCACGACCCGCTTCGGCGCCGGTCCTCCCATCACCGTCGGCCTGGCCCTCGGCACGGCATCGCTACTCAGTCTGCTCACCATCTCGGAGCACTCGCCGTTCTGGTCGCTCTGCCCGGGGCTGGTGGGCATCGGGCTCGGGGTGTCGCTGGTAGTCGTCGCCTCCACCGAGGCCATCATCGCCAACGCCCCCGTGGACGAGGCCGGCGTGGCGGGCGGCCTCCAGGGCATCGCCGTACAGCTCGGCGGCGTGCTCGGGTCGTCGATCCTCGGTTCGATACTGGCCGCCGGGGTCGAAAGCCGCCTGCCGCGGCGGTTCCCGGTGGCCTCCCAGGTGGTCGAGCAGGGCATCGCCCCGGCCGGGTCGTCGGCGTCGGTGACGGCGACAGCGCACGCCGCCTTCCTCTTCGGCCTGCGCCTTTCCCTGGTCGCCGCCGCCGTGGCCACCCTGGCGGGCGCCGCCTGCGGGCCGTGGATCCGCTCCGGCGGGGCCGGGACCGGAACCGGCGAGGAGGAGAGCGGCGGGCGCGAGCGACCAATCGTCGTGCACATATAGACGGCCGTTTCCCATCTCCTCCGGGGGGGTCTCGATCGAGGCGGGACCGGCCCGAGCGACCATCGGTTATATCCTTGATGGGATGCGGTCGGAAGGCCGTCACCTTGGCAGAGGAGGACGCCATGCACTTCGAACCGACCCCGGCCAAGCTCATCCCCGATATGTCACCCCGCGAGGAGCTGGTGGTGCTGGCCCGCTGTCTCTGGCGGGAGGGCTACAGCGACCACCTGGCCGGCCACATCACCTTCAACCTGGGCGACGGCACCCTCCTGTGCAACCCGTGGCTGATCACCTGGGACGAGCTGCGGCCCCACCAGGTGATCCGGATCGACCTCGAGGGGAACCTGGTGGAGGGCGACTGGCCGGTGCCGCTCGGGATCCCGTTGCACCTGGCCCTGCACCGGGCCCGCCCCGGCGTGCAGTGGGCCATGCACAACCATCCGCTCTACGGGACCGTCCTGGCCGACATGAAGGTGGTGCCGCCGGCCATGGACCAAAGCTCGTCGCTCGGAGGCGGCCACCTGGTGCTCGTCGACGAGTACGAGGGCGGCGTGAACAACATGGCCGCCGCCGACCACGCCGTGCAGGCCATGGGCGACGCCGACCTGGCCCTGCTGTGCGGCCACGGGGTGTTCGTCGTCGGCAGCTCGGCCCGGGCCATCCACCAGCGCGCCGTGGCCCTGGAGCAGCGCTGCCAGCACGCGTGGCACATCATGGCCGCGGGTGGCGCCCTGGACAGCCCTCTCCCACAGTCCTGGACGGACAAGATGCTGGCCAGCGACGGCAACAGCTTCCACGGTTTCTGGGAGGCCATGGTCCGCAAGGAGCTGCGAGAGGACCCTTCCCTGCTCGGGGATCCCCGACTACCGGACTAGGAGCCGGACGGCCCGGGCGGACGGCCCGGGCGCCCGGCTCAGGTGGCGGGGCGGGGGTCGATCACGGCGGTGCCCGTGGCCGGCGTGATACCAGCGCGTTTCACGTACTCGTCCACCAGGGCCTGGCGGGCCGGGCCGCGGGGGCGGCGGCCGGGGCGGATGTCGGCGGTGAAGGCCTTGTCCTCCTGGATGTGGGAGTTGGGGTCGAGTGAGACACCGATCAGCTCGTTGGCCGCGTCACCCACCGAGAGACCGTTGGGCCCCCAGTGCCACGGCAGCCCGATCTGGTGCACCGTGCGGTCCCCGATGCGCAACGGCACCATGCGCTCGGTGATCAGCACGCGGGCCTCGATGGCGGCGCGCGCCGTGACGAGGGTCGCCCAGCCGGCATGCTCCAACCCCCGCTCGGCGGCGAGTTCGGGCGAGACCTCGCAGAACATCTCGGGCTGCAACTCCGACAGGTAGGGCAGCCACCGGGACATCCCGCCGGCGGTGTGGTGCTCGGTCAGGCGGTAGGTGACCACCACATAGGGGAACACCTCGGACCCGGGCTCCCCGCCGCTTGGATGGTAGGGGTTGTACGGCTCGGAGTACACCTGTCGGAGAGGGTTGCGCTGCTGGTTGTACAGCGCGTTGGGCACCGGGGAGTCCTGGGGCTCGTAGTGCGCGGGCAGGGGTCCGTCGTTGAGGCCGGCCGGCACGTACAACCAACCCTTGCCGTCGGCCTGCATGATGAAGGGGTCGTCCCCGTTGAGGGCGTCCGCTCCCCGGGCCCCGGCGGGGGCCCGGTAGTCGGGAGCCTTGTCGGCCACGAAGTCGGCCACGTCGTGGCCCACCCATTTCTGCTGGTCCCCGTCCCACCAGACGTAGGCCTTGCGCTCGCTCCACGGTTTCCCGTCGGGATCGGCCGAGGCCCGGTTGTAGAGGATGCGCCGGTTGGCCGGCCACGCCCATCCCCACTCGGGGGCGACCCAGGACTGCTCGGAGCCGGGTTTGCGACGGTCGGGCTGGTTGACGCCGTCGGCGTAGCACCCGCAGTAGATCCAGCACCCGCAGGACGTGCTCCCGTCGGCTCGGAGCTGGGTGTAGCTGCTCAGGGGTCGGCCGGCGCCGTCGGTGCCGTTGATCTCGGCCAGCACGGCCTCGGCCGCCGGCTCGTCGACGGACCCTTCGGTCGGGTAGTCCCAGGTGAGATCGAGGATGGGCCGATCCATCTCGTCGGTCGACCCGGCCAGCCGCTCGCGGATCATGCGGCCCAGGTGGTAGTAGAACCACAGGTCGCTGCGGGCCGCGCCGGCCGGCTCCACCGCGGCGCGATGCCACTGCAGCATCCGCTGGGTGTTGGTGAAGCTCCCGTTCTTCTCGGTGTGGGCCGCGGCCGGGAAGAAGAACACCTCGGTGGCGATGTCCTCGGTGCGCATCTCCCCGCTTTCGATCTCGGGGCCGTCCTTCCACCAGGTGGCGCTCTCGATCAAAGAGAAGTCCCGCACGACGAGCCATTCCAGCTTCGACAGGCCCAGGCGCTGCATCCTGGCGTTGCTCGACCCGACCGCCGGGTTCTCCCCGACGACGAAGTACCCCTTGCATTCGCCCCGGATCTGGTTCATCACCGTCGGGTAGGAGCTGTGGTCGCCGGTCAGACGGGGCAGGTAGTCGAAGCAGAAGTCGTTCTCCTCGGTGGCGGCGTCGCCCCACCAGGCCTTGAGCAGGCTGACCAGATAGGAGCGGGTCTCGGCCCAGAAACCCTTCTCGGACTCCATTCCGGCGACGAAGTGGTCTAGGTCCTCGTCGCGGTGGGCGTGCGGCATCGGGATGTACCCGGGCAGCAGGTTGTAGAGGGTCGGTATATCGGTCGAACCCTGGATGCTGGCGTGGCCGCGCAGGGCCAGGATGCCCCCACCCGGACGCCCCATGTTGCCAAGGAGCATCTGCAGGATGGACGCGCTGCGGATGTACTGCACCCCCACGTTGTGCTGGGTCCAGCCGACGGCGTAAGCGAAGGCCGTGGTGCGGTCGCGACCGGAGTTGCGGCACACCGCGTCGCAGACCCGCAGGAACAGCTCGGGGGGCACGCCGCACACCTGCTCGACCATCTCGGGCGTGTAGCGGGCGAAGTGGCGCTTCAGTATCTGGAACACGCAGTTGGGGTCCTGCATGCTGTCGTCGCGGCGCACCCGGGGGCTGATGTTCGGCCCCCCCGAGCCGAACGAGTGGGCTCTCCCGCTGCGCCCGACCTGGCGGCGGTCGCCGGCGTCGCCGCCGCCGTCGCCCTCCCGTTGCTCATAGGTCGTGTCCTTGTCCCCTGCGGCGGGGGCCACCTCGCTTCCGGCGTAGGACCACGAGGAGGGGTCGTAGGTCCGCTCCTCGGCTTCGAGGCCGGAGAAGAGCCCGTCGAGGTCCTCGGTGTCGCGGAAATCGGCGTTCACGATGGTGGGGCCGTTGGTGTAGGCCACCACGTAGTCCCGGAAGTACAGCTCGTTGGCCAGCACGTGGTTGATGATCCCGCCGAGGAAGGCGATGTCGGTGCCGGCCCGGATGGGCACGTGGAAGTCGGCCAGGGCACTCGTGCGGCTGAAGCGGGGGTCCACGTGGATGACCGTGGCGCCCCGCTCCTTGGCCTCCATCACCCACTGGAAGCCGACGGGGTGGGCCTCGGCCATGTTGGAGCCCTGGATGATGATGCAGTCGGAGTTCTGCAGATCCTGCAGGAAGGTGGTGGCTCCGCCTCTACCGAATGATGTCCCCAGACCGGGGACGGTGGAGGAGTGTCATATTCGGGCCTGGTTCTCGATCTGCACCGCCCCCAGAGCGGTGTAGAGCTTCTTCATGAGGTAGTTCTCCTCATTGTCCAGGGTGGCCCCGCCGAGGCTGGCGATACCCATGGTCCGGCGGACCCGGCGCCCCTCCTCATCCCAACTCCACGTGCGCCGTCGGGTCTCGATGACGCGGTCGGCGACCATCTCCATGGCCCGGTCCAGGTCGAGGGTCTGCCATTCGGTGCCGTGCGGGGGCCGGTACAGCACGTCGTAGCGACGGGCCGACCCGGTGGTCAACTGCAGGCTGGCCGAACCTTTCGGGCACAGACGGCCCCGGCTGACCGGCGAGTCGGGGTCGCCCTCGATCTGGATGACCTTGTCGTCGCGGACATAGACATTCTGGCCGCAGCCGACCGCGCAGTACGGGCAGATGGACTTGACCACCCGGTCGGCGTCGGCCACCCGGGCCCGCAGCGAGGCCGAAACCGGCGACTGCACCGCCGCTCCCCGACCGGACCGGTCGGCGCCGGTGACCTGGCGCAACAGGGGCCAATCGCCGATCTTCATCTGGCATCCTCCAAGCGGCGGCACGAATCTCCGGGCGCCACGTTTGTACCCCGACAGCCCCGGCTGAATCAACCCCGGCCAAGCGGTAGCGTCTCCAGGGCCGCAACGGGGAGGGAGTGACACCATGTCGCGCAAGTATCAGGTCATCTCGGGAGACGGGCACGTCGAGACACCGCCCGACCCCTGGGTCAGGCACGTGCCCGAGAAGTACCGGGACCGCGCCCCCCGGCTCATCAAGCTCCCCGACGGCCACGGCGACGCCTGGATGGTGGAGGGGCAACCCCTGCTGCCGACCGGCCAGAACATCACCGGGCCGGGGCCCATCAAGTTCGCCGACGCCAGCTACACCTTCGACGACGGATCGCCCCGCGAGGGTACCGGCGACGCCCGCCAGAGGCTCGAGGAGCAGGACCGCGACGGTATCGACGCCGAGGTCCTCTTCCCTCCGGTGTTCGCCACCCGGTTCATCGAGGGCATAAGCGACCGAGACGTGTACCGGTCGATCGTGAGGGCTTACAACACCTTCCTGGCCGAGGACTACTGCTCGGTAGCCCCCGACCGGCTGATCGGCAGTGCCTTCGTACCGGTGAGCGGCATCGACGACGCCATCGCTGAGCTGGAATACGCCAAGGCGGCCGGGCTCAAGTCGGTCACGCTGCAGCAGTTCCCCAACGGGACGGGCAAACCTTCCCGCGAAGACGACCGCTTCTGGGAGCGCGCCCTGGAGCTGGGCATGGCCCTGTCGCCGCACATCTCCTTCGGTGACCGCACCGCCGCCCAACTGGCCGTGGGGGCCAGCCGGGCCGCCGACTCGGTCGCGTCGGCCATCACCCAGCACACCGGCACCTGCCCTCCGGCCTACTGCCTGGCCCAGATGATCATGGCCGGGGTGTTCGACCGCTTCCCCGAGATCCGCTTCTACTTCGCCGAGATCAACGGGGCTCACCTGCCGGCCATCCTGTACTACATGGACCGGGATTTCACCTGTTACAACGAGTGGTTCCAGGCGGAGCTGCCCCGGATGCCCTCCGAGTACATCAAGACCCACTGCCTGTTCGGCATCATCCGCGACCCTCTCGCTCTGCGCATGGGTGACTTCATGCCGCTCGACTGGTTCATGTGGGGCAGCGACTTCCCCCACTCGGTGGGGACCTATCCCCGTTCCCGCCAGTTCATCGACGAGCTGTTCGCCGACGTCGACGAGAAGGTCCGCCGGCGTATCCTCCTCGAGAACCCCGCCGAGTACTTCGGTCTCGATCTCGACGCCGACATCACCCCGACACCGACCCACTGAAGGCGGGCCGGCCAATCAGGCGAGTCGGTTGGCCGGCCCGGTCGGTTGGCCGGCCCGGTCGGTTGGGCGGCCCGGTCGGTTGGGCGGGCCGCTCAGTTGGCCAGGTCGGTGACCACCGCCCGACCCAGGTAGCGGCTGTGGTGCAGGTCGTCGAAGATGGCCTCCAACTCCGACAGGCGGCCGGTGCGATCGACGTGGGAGCGCACCTTTCCGGCCGCGGCCAGGTCCACCAGTTCGCGCATGTCCTCGACGGTGCCGACGGCCGAGTAGACCAGGGTGGGGTCTTTGAAGAAGAAGGTGAACGGGTTGATCCGGATCGGTCCGTCGCTGCTCGGCGGCAGGCCGACGGCCACGAACAGGCCAGCCTTGCCCAGCATCTCCAGACCGAGATCGAACCCGGCCAGGTTGGCGGTGAACACCAAAGCGGCGTCGACGCCGCCGGTGGCCTTCACGGCGTCCCCGGCCTGACCGGCGTCTAGGGCCAGCCGGGCACCGAGGGTCCGGGTGAACTCCAGCCGCTCCTCGCCTCTGTCCACGGCCACGACGTCGTATCCGAAACCGGCGCACATCTGCACGGCGTAGTGGCCTAGTCCCCCCGCCGCCCCGATCACCGCGACGGGCCGCCCGGGCCGCACGCCGTGATCGAGCAGCTTGCGGACCGCGCCGAAGGCGGTGAGGCCTCCGCAGGCGAGAGGCGCCTCCAGGTCACTCAACCCATCGGGGATGACGACCAGGGACTTGGCCCATACCGAGAAGTGCTCGGCGAAGGTGCCCATGATGCCCCGACTCTGAGCGCAGTGGCGGGGCTTTCCGGTCAGGCAGTAGTGGCAGGCCCCGCACCAGTATCCGCCGCCGGTTCCGCCCAGACCGAGTATCACCCGGTCTCCGACGCTCACCCACTGCCCGGCGTCGGCCCCGAGCGCCTCCACCACGCCGATGGCCTCGTGTCCGAGCAGGCCCGACTGGCCGACGCCGGCCCAGTCACCTCTCGCCAGATGCAGGTCGGAGTGGCAGACCCCGGCGGCGGTGATACGGATCAGAGCATCCTCGGGGCCCGGCTCGGGGAGTTCGACCTCCACGATCCGAACGGTGCGGTCCACGACTCGGGCTGCCTTCATTTTCCTCTCCTCCTCCTCGATTCTCAGCGGGTCGGCCCTCCCAACGGGCCCCGTCAGCGCGACGCGAACTCGAAGGCCAGGCCGCGGTTGTGCGGCGGCGGCACGGCCAGGGTGTCCTCGGCGTCGCCGGCGGTCACGCCAACACCCCGGGCGACGAGGTACTCCCGCGTGCGGTCGAGGTCTTCCACCTCGAAGACCACGGCCCGGATGCCCTCACCGCGGGCGACGTGGCGTTCGATCGGCCCGGGACCGGTCGGGGCCAGCACCTCGATCAAGGTGTCACCGAGTCGCAGCCCGACGGCCTGGCCGGCGACGGCGGGCCTGGTCGTTTGGTACGCGACGGTGCCGTCGACATACTGCGTCAGGAACTCCACTGCGGCGTCCATGTCACCGACGACGGTGCTGTAGCGCTTCAGACCGGTGATCCCGCAGGGATGGTCGCGCCCCTCACCGGCGGGGCGGAGAGGCTCCAGGTAGGTCATGGGGGGCGGGTCGTCGTGGAAGCTGCGGTCGAAGAACTCGAAGGAGATCCCGAGGGCGTCGAGGGGGTGGACGTGGAAGGCCGGCCCGAGCTCCCTCACGATACGGACTCCTCTGTCGGCCGAGACGTCGCGGGCCACCGAGACATCGGTCGTCTGGTACTCCACCCCGACGTAGTGCGGACCGAAACGGGCGTGGAGCAGATCGTCGTGGGGGGCGAAGAACTCGAAGATGACCCCGGAGATGGCCACCAGACAGGCGTGCCACTCGTCTCGGGGCATGTCGGCGATCAGCTGGGCCCCGTACAGATCGGTCATGTGGGCCACCGTCTGGTCGTAGTCGTCGATGGCGGCGTTGATGTGGTTCATGTGCAAGCAGCGGATGGGTCCCACGGAGATCCCCCTCGTCGGATGGGCCGGCCGGGCGGATGTTACGGCAGAGGCGGGGTGGCGTCGCACCGGCTACCGTCTCGGCGACGACGAGGGAGGGGAGGCAGGGGTAGTGCCGTTCGCGCAGGTTGGTGACGTGAGGTTGTTCTACACCGACGAGGGGTCGGCTGACCCGCCCGTGCTGTTCGTGCACGGGTATTCCTGTGATTCGCACGACTGGAGCTGGCAGATCCCGTTCTTCGCCGAGAACCACCGGGTGATCGCCGTGGACAACCGTGGGCACGGGCGATCCAGCGTGCCCGACGGAGGCTACGACCACGGCGACTTCGCCGCCGACGTGGCCGGTCTCATCGAGCACCTCGGCTGCGGTCCGGTGGTCGCCGTGGGCCATTCTCTGGGCGGGGTAATCGTCAGCACCCTGGCCGTGGAGCGACCCGACCTGGTGAAGGCCGTGGTCTGCGTGGACCCCGGTTATCTCATCCCCGACGAGATGGCCGCCGGCCTGGCTCCGCTCATCGACGCCCTGATGGGTGACGACCCGATACCGGCCGCGCAGGCCATGTTGGGAGGGACCTACTCACCGGCCTCCCCACCGGCCCTCAAGACCTGGCACATGCGCCGCATAGCCGGGATGCCCGCTCACGTCCTGAGCCAGACGCTGGTCAACCTCCTGCAGGGGATGGCCCTGGCCTCCAAGAGCGCCCCCCACCTGGCCCGACGCCAGTGCCCGGTGCTGACCCTCTACACCGATCCGGGGCGGGCCGCCGTGGAAGCGGGGCTGATGGGCGACAGCCGCTCCAAGGCGGTCAGCTTCGAAGGCTCGGGCCACTGGCTGCATCAGGAACGACCGGCTGAGTTCAATCACCTGGTCGAGGGCTGGCTCCAGGGCCTCACCGCCGGTTGAGGGCCGGACGGCTGATCCCGGCCCGAGCCCCGGTTGGGGCCGAACGGTTGACGTTCGGCCGAGCCCCGGTACCAGCCCGGTTCTAGCCGTCCGAGCCGTCGCCACCGCCGGGGAGGCGGTAGCCGTCGACGTCGGCGTTGAAGACGTCCCGGCCGAAGGGGGCGAGCCCGGCAGCACCGGCCATACCGAGATGGCCGAGCCCGTCCGAGCCTCCCCTTGTGACACCGAGAATGTCCTCGTAGCTGCGCAGCGCCGAGTAGTGGTTGTAAGGCGTCTGGTTCACGCGGCCGGGGGTGATCCAGCGGCGGTTGAGCAGCAGGGCCCCGGTCTGGCCGCCACCGGGGAGAGTCCCCGCGGCCGGGGCCTGACCCGGGGTGAGACCCTTGACCCCGAGGAGCTGGTAGTAGGTGGCGCCCTTGAAGGCGGCGATGGGCTGGTTCAGAAGCGGGCTGTAGCCGGGGTTGGCGTTGCCCGGGCCGGGCTTCTCCCCCGCCACCGCCGAAGCGTCGCCGATGGCGCCCTCGTCGGAGGTGATGACGATCAGCATCGAACCGTCCTTGTAGGCCGGCGAAGACATGATGAGAGGCATCCACTTGGACAGCCAGGCGTCGAAGCCGACCAGCCCGCCGGTCGTGGTCCCGGCGCTGTTGGTGCCGGCGCAGGTCGCGTCGTGCCCGTCGTCGCAGACGTTGGGGGTGATGAAAGCGAACTCCGGCGTGGTGCGGGTGCTCGCCAGGTCGAGGGCCAGATGCCCCTGGTAGACGTTCTGGCCGGCCGCCCCGGTGGTCACCGTCCCTAGCGGTACCACGTGGGAGTCGCAGTAGGCCGCGTTGTCTATCACCGAGTGGAAGTAGATGAAGGGGTTGTGCCGGTCGACGTACTGGTCGGAGATCGTCGACTTCTGCGCACCCTTGGCGTTGGGGCCTTCGGCGCTGTTGGTGCCGTCGTAGGCCTGGCCGGCGGTCTGGACGGGGTGGGCGCAGTCGGTGCCCCCGAGGGGATCGGGGCTGCCACCGTCGCGAGCCGGGTCGTTGCCCATGTCCTCGGCGTACTGCCGCCAGGTGATCGAGCTGGTCCGCGGCGCGCCCCGGTCGAGCTGGTTGCCGATGGTCTGCACCGCCGAGGGGTACACGCAACCCTGGCCGTCGACCTGGCCGGGATAGGCGGAGTGGTTCGGGTCGAGGGTCCCCGGCACCACGTCGTTGAAGGACCCTGCCAAGGTGGACAGGTTGGTGATGCAGTCGCTGCTCGACACCAGATTGGGGGCCTGGCCGGACACCTGGGCCATGTAGTTGTCCGCGGAGACGTGCCCGGTGGCGTAGTAGTTGGCCAGCAGCTCGCCCTGGGGGACGAGCGTCTGGTTGAGGTAGGTGGCCGGCGAGGTGGCGCCGAAGATGGACGACTCCGCCTCGTTCTCCAGGTCGATGACCACGATGTGGCGGATGGCGCCGGGCGGGACGGCGGCTCGCACGACGTCCCCGCCGTGACCGTCACCGGATCCACGACCCTGGCCGTGGCCGTCGGCGTAGGCCGCGGGATTGGCCACGAGGACCAGCGGGGTGACCGCGGTGGCCGCCGCGGCGATGGTGACCAGACGCTTCGGGTACCGGTTTCGGCGCATGGTTCCGGACCTTAACCACGTCCCGTCGCCCGGCACACAACCATCAGGTGAACAGTTCCGATCGACGGGTGAACACCGGGTGAACGGAGCGGGCCCGGGCCTGGAACCGGACGCTACACTCCGGCCATGATCCGCATGTCTGTCTTCTATCCCGCCAGCGAGGGTGCCACCTTCGACCACGACTACTACCGCGAGAAGCACATCCCGCTGTGCCAGAGCACCTGGGGCATCGATAACGCCGAGATCGACAAGGGCGTCGACGGTCCCTACGTGGCGGCCGTCCACTTCCGCTTCGAGTCCCCCGAGGCCGTCCAGGAGGCCATGGGCAACCCCGGCACCGGGGCCATCCTCGCCGACGTGGCCAACTACACCAACATCCAACCGGTGATCCAGACCAGCGAGATCGTCTGATCGTCGTCGCCGCCTGGCCGCCCGCCGTCTGAAGCGTCGGGCGCCCGGTGCCATGGAGAACTCTCCTCGCGCTCGCCGTCGTGGTCGCCGGGTCGGTGCTGGGCGGGTCCTGCGGGTCGGCCACGCCCCCGGCGGCGGCCGACCCGTGGGGTCCCTACGCGATCGGCGTCAGGTCGGTGGCCGTGGCCGGGTCGGTCGCCGAGGTCTGGTACCCGGCACCCCAGGCGGCGGAGCGCGCCGCCCGCCGGGCCGGGGCCACCCCCGACCGCTACGACATACGGGACTGGCTGCCGGCCCGCCTGGTCCGCCGGGTGACCCCCGGGGAGTTCTCGCTCACCACCCGCGCCTTTCGCGACCTGCCGGTCGCCCCCGGGACCCATCCCCTCGTGCTGTTCGCCCACGGTCTCTACTCGTTCCCCGAGCAATCGACCGGACTGACCACCTGGTTGGCGTCGTGGGGTTACGTGGTCGCCGCCCCGGACCTTCCGGTCCATGACCTGCGGGCCTACTTCAATTACACCGCCCGGGGGTTCCCACTTCCGAGCGGGCCCACCGACGAGCAGATCCTGAGCGCGGTCGTATCCACCCTGCGACAGCAGAGCCAGGCCGCCACCGGACCCCTGGCCGGCCGGGTCACCACGGCGGCCATGGCGGTGATCGGCCACTCCCAGGGCGGGATAGACGCCATGGCCTTCGCCTCCACCCCCGGGGTGCGGACCTACGTCCCCTTGGCCGCCGGGTTCGCCGGCTCCCACCCGGCCCTGCCCGCAATACCTTCGCTGTGGATGGCCGCCGGCGACGACCACGACGTGGCGCCCGGCCTGGTGACGCGGGTATACGCCACCGCCGTCGCGCCGAAGCGACTGGTCGTCTTGCCCCGATCGGGGCATCTGGCGTTCACCGACCTCTGCCTCATCAACCCGGACCATGGTGGCCTCGGGGCCATCGCCCCACTGGTGGAGTCCGCGGCGCCCCCCGGAGCCCCGTTCACCTCCTCGGCCCTCGACGGCTGCGGGACCGCCTTCACCCCGCCCGCCACGTCACTGGCCCAGATAAGGTCGGCAATCCTGTCAGATCTTTCCCGCTGGCTGCCCGCCTCCGGCTGAGCGAGCGAACGACCGACTAGCGGGCGAAGACGGCCACGAAGTCCCGCTGAGACCCGTTCAGGTACTGCGTGGGCGGAAAGGCCATCCACGGCGCTGCGTTATAGGCGTTGGCCGCCGATGCGGGCTGGCCGTAGCCGGCAGCGAACCCGGTGAGTATGGGCCACTGGCAGTTGACGTCGAGCTGCATGGCCTCCACGGCGCCGGCCCGGATGAGGGCGTCGGCGAGGTCGAGGGGATAGAGGGTGGGGCCGGCCACGTACAGGAGGTTGCCGAACCGATCGGTGCCGATACCGGATCGGCAGGTGTTGCCCACGCCTCCGATCACCGCGCCCCAGTCGGCGCCCGCACCGATGTTTGATGCCGGGGAACCGTGGTCCACCAGCAGCGTCAGGTTCTGCCGCACCGACGAGACCCCCTGCAGCGAAGTGAAGTCCCGGCCCCATTCACCGATGCGGGGCGTGCCGTTGGCGTCGATCACCAAAGAAGCGGCTCCGATCACCAAGCCGACGGGCATCTGCCCCTCGGAGTACCAGCCCCCGTGGGACTCGACCAAACGGAACCCGCCGTTGAACGCCGCGACCAGCCCGCTGCGGTCCCCGGCGGCCACCGCCGTCGAGTAGCGGAACGCTCCGGGAGGTTCTCCCCCTGCACCGGCGTACTGGCGGGCGTAGGTGCGCGCCGTGTCCATCCACACCACCGTCGCCGGCGGGATACCGAGCGAGGGACGGATGGTCGTGACATAGGCCGCCGTCGTCGAGCCGACGTCGCGGCTGAACGGGACCCACTGCCCCTCGCCGACGGGACCGCCGGGGCTGGGCGCCGCGAGAGGGGCGGGGGTGGTGGAGCCCTGGCAACCCCCCGGCTGGCCCGGCCGGTCTATGGCCACGACCGGTGTGGTGGTGGCCCCGGCGGCCGATCCCATGTAGGTCGCGTCCCCGAAGGAGAAGACGCCGCCGTCGCGGCCGGCCATCCAGTATCCCTGTCCGCTCGCCGTCGAGCTCATGCCCACGATCGGCTGGGTGAGACGGATCCCGCCGAGGGACCCGTGGAAGCCGGCGTCGCCGAAGGAGAACACCCCGCCGTCGGTGGCGACCATCCAGTAACCGTGCCCCGACGGCGTCGGCGCCATACCGACAATCGGCTGATCCAGACGGATCCCCCCGAGCGAACCGAAAAACGCCGCATCACCGAACGAGAACACCCCGCCGTCCGAGCCCACCTCCCAGAAGCCCTGGCCGTCGGCCGTCGAGCTCATGCACACCGTGGGGCGGTCGAGCGGGTTGAGGACCGGGGCGGTATCGCCGGCCACGCTGCCGTAGCCGAGGGCCTGACCGTAGGTGGTGAGAAGCCAGTAGCCGGGCCCGGTGACCGGGCCTGACGGAGCCACCGCCGCCGCCACCCCCGGTGAAGCGGTGGCTGCGGCGACGGGCGGCAGGCCGACGCCGGGCAGCAGCACGGCCAGCAGGGCCGCCACCCCGGCGGCCGCCGTGGCACTCAAGGCGCGGGCCGCCCTCAGCACGGCGGGGCGCACGTCGGGTAACCCCCGCTGGTGGTGGGGACGTAGCTGGACGCCCGGGTGGCGGGCGGGGCGTAGGTCGCCGGCGGCGGGGCGGTGGTGGCCGGGGCCGCGGTGGTGGGAGGCACCGTCGTGGGGGGGACGGTGGTGGTCGTCGTGGTGGCCACCACGACTGTCGTCGCCGGCGCGGCCGGGACCGTCGTGGCGGCGGTCGTGGTGGTCGACGCGGGCGTGCTGACGGTGCTGGCGCAGGCCGGAACAAGCAGCATCAGGGGTGAGATCAAACCGACCAGCGTTCGCCGCCTCATCCCCGTGACGTTACCAGTGGGGGCCCCAGGGGCTCGTGAGCGTGGGCCGCCGAGTCGGCCCGGCCCACCCGGCCACAACGACGTGACCGGGTCAGCCGCCCGGCGGCGTCGCCGCCCCGGTGGGTGCCAGTGCCGCCCGCCGGGCGGCCGCCCCGGCGGGATCGGCGAACAAGGCCACGAAGTCCTTGGAGGACGGTTCGAAGTACTTGCTGGTCGACGACACCATGGCGGGCACCAGCTTCACGGCGTTCTGCGGTCCCGCCGGCCGCCCCGCGGCGGGTAGGAAGTAGAAGTAGTCGACCCAGTCGGTGTTGATGTCGAGCTCCATGGCCCGCTCGGCCCCTGCCCGAGCCAGCGCCAAGGCCAGCGTCTGGATGGACAGCTGGTCGCCGGCGGCGTAGACCAGGGCGCCGTCGGCGGTGACACCGATACCGGAGCGCCACACGTACACCTGGTTGCCGAGGGTGGCCCCCCACCGCTGGAAGTGGTCCTGGGCCAGGCCGGGCACCGGCCGGCCGCCGTCGACGATCAGCGGCAGGTTCTGGCGGATGCTGACGATGTCGGGGGTGAAGGTCACATCGCGCCCCCACTGGCCGACGGTCACCCGCCCGTCGCGGTAGAAGACGAGGGACCCGTATCCGGTCACGATGGGCGCCGCGGTGCGACCCCGGCTGTAGTAGCCGCTCTCCACCGCGTCCTGCAGCCGGAAGCCGGAGTTGAACGCAGCGACGAGCGGCCCCTCGGAGCTCGTCAGCGGGGCGGCGGGTGCCCATCCCCCTCCGCCGGGCACCTGATAGCCGGCGAACAGCTCCCCCCTGAGCAGGGTCGTGTCCATCCACGCCAGGCTGGCGACGACTCCGGTGTGGACCGGGTCGGGACGGATGAAGGTGACGTACTGGGCGGGGGCGCCGCTGACGGGGACCCCTACCGGCTTCCACTCACCCTCCCCCGCCACCGCAGGAACGGCGATCAGGGGCGCCAGGGCGGCGGGCGGGGGCAGGCCCGCACCCGATCGGAACGGCCCGGACGCTCTCACGTCGGGAAGGTGGGTCCGGGCCGGGAGTCCCCCCGGGGGCGGCGCCCGGTGGCTGTAGAACTCCCGCTCGGCGAAAGCGACCAGCCCGCTACCTCCGTGACTGCGCACCCACTCCACAGATTTAGCACCGAGACTGTCAGTACCGGGGGCAGCGAGGGCCCGCCCGTAGGAAACGGCGGCTACGACCAGCAGGGCGGCCAGAGCGACCGAGACGCCCCGCCGCCAACGCCGCCGCAACCAACGCGAGCGACGGGCGGGCACGTCGGGACCGGCCGGTCCGGGTCGGGCGGCCACCGGTCCAGTCCGCCGACGCAAGCCCCCCATGGCGGGGCGACTCTAGAAGAACCGGCGACTCCCCGTAGAGCACCGGCGCCCGGCGTCGCGCCGAGCGGCGGTCGGCGGTCGGCGGTCGGCGGTCAGCGTCGGGCCGAGCGGCGGTCGGCGGTCCCTCCGACCGTTAGCATCGCCGTTATGCCGATCGAAGGTGAATACGAGCCGAGCAGTCTGGACTGGGTCCGCGAGCAGGTGGAGGCCTACGAGAGGTCCGGCGGCAAAGAGGCCAACACCCTGCGCGACACCGGCCTTCCGGTCATCATCGTCACGACACGGGGCGCCCGCAGCGGCAAGGTCCGCAAATTGGCCCTGATGAGGGTCGAGCACGAGGGCGAGTACGCCCTGGTCGCCTCCAAAGGGGGCGCGCCCGAGCACCCGGACTGGTACCGCAACATGAAGGCCGACCCCCACGTCATGATCCAGGACGGCCCGGCCCCCTTCGACGCGGTGGCCGAGGAGGTCAGCGGCGAGGAGAAGGCCGCCTGGTGGGAACGGGCGGTGGCCGCCTATCCCCCCTACGCCGACTACCAGAAGGCCACGGAGCGCCCCATCCCGGTGCTGGTGGCCCGCCGCGTCGAGGGGTGAGCGGCCTGCTGTAGCTTGACCGACCTAGAACAAGGGGAGGAGAAGTCGATGCGATTCGGCCTGTTCGTGATGCCCGAGCCGTTCCCGTGGTCCAACTGGACCCTTTCGTACGATCTGAAACTCGAGGAGATCGCTCTGGCCGACCGCCTGGGCTACGACGAGGTCTGGGTCGGCGAGCACCACACCGGGGCCTACGAGAACATCCCGGCCCCCGACATCTTCCTGGCCAAGGCCTCGGCCGTGTCACATCGCATCGCCCTCGGGACGGGGACCATCAACCTGCCCTACCACGACCCTTTCCTCGTGGCCGAGCGACTGGCCTTCCTGGACCATTTGACCCACGGCCGGCTCATCTACGGGTTCGGCGGAGGCGGCCTGGTGAGCGACAAGCGGTTCTTCCAGTTGGACCCCGCCGAAGGCGGTCCGCGGCTCATCGAGGCCCTCGACATCATCGAGGCCCTGTATTCGACCACCGACTACGTGAACTTCGACGGGAAGTTCTGGACCGTCGACCACAAGCGCGTCCAGGTCCGGCCCTACCACCCGCGTCCACAGTTCGCCGTGGCGGGGATGTCCGGGGTGCACAACTTCGCTCTTTGCGGCAGCCGGGGTTATGCCGCCCTCAGCATCTATTTCACCCCCGTCAGCGTCGAGGCCAACCCGGGCATGCCCGACCTGAGAGCCCAGGGGGCGGCCCTGGCCAAAGCCGCCGAGGAGGCCGGTCGGGACCCGGCCCAGGCCCGAGCCGACTGGCGGATCTGCCGGGAGGTGTACGTGTCGGATTCCAAGAATGCGGCCATGAACGAGATACGCGAGAGCCTCCGCCAGTCCTACGACTACCTCTTCAAGGTCGGCTTGGCCCCCCTGATGAAGCGCGACGCCACCATGCCCGACGCCGAGGTCACCTTCGACTGGATGGTCGAGAACATCCCGTGGATCATCGGCTCACCGTCGGAGTGCGTGGCTCAGATCCAGGACCTGCACGAGGCCGTCGGGGGCTTCGGGACGCTCCTGTTCAACTCCCGGGAATGGGTGACCACCGATCGCTGGAACCGCTCGCTCGAGCTGTTCGCCCGCTACGTGACCCCTCACCTGCGGGTCCGTGACGACCAGCGTTTCCGGACCGAGCTGGCCGACGACGCCCTGGGCGGGGGCTGAGGCCCACCCCGGCCCGACCCGGAGCCGACCCGGTGCCGCCTCCCGGTCCGCCTCATCGTAGGCTGAACCCGGTGGCGTCAGCCCTCCCTCCGACTGGCGGCCGAGCCCGCCCGGCCAAGCCGGTGTACCGCGCCGCCCGGCGGGTGGCGTCCTACGGCAAACGTCGCCTGACGGTACGCCTCGGGGGCCCCGAGCGCACCATGGTGGTGGTCGTGCTGGCCGCCGTGCTGGCCATGGCCAGCGCCGACACCGCCACCGTCGGGGCGTCGGCCAGCAACCTGCGGGCCGATCTCCACATCAGCAACGCCGACGTCGGCCTCCTCGTCGCCGTCACCTCCCTGGTCGGGGCCCTCGGCGCGGTCCCCTACGGGCTGCTGGCCGACCGGGTGAAGCGGACCTGGACCCTGACGCTGTCGGTGACGTTCTGGGGGGTGGCCATGATCGGCAGCGCCACCGCCGCGTCGTTCGGCGACCTGCTGCTCTGGCGCATGGCCCTGGGCCTGGTCACCGCCGCGGCCGGGCCGCCGGTGGCGTCCCTGGTGGGCGACTACTTCCCGAGCACCGAACGGGGGGTCATATACAGCTACATCCTCTCGGGGGAGCTGCTCGGGGCCGGGATCGGCTTCACCGTCACCGGCGACATATCGGCGCTGTCGTGGCGGGCCGCCTTCGTCATCCTGGGCCTGGCGGCCTTCCCGCTGGCCGTGGTCCTGGCCCGCCTGCACGAGCCCGAACGTGGGGGGGCCAACCCCATAGTGGCGGTCACCTCCTACGGCGACGCCTCTTACGGCGACGAGGTGGCCACCTACGCCGCTCCGCCGCCGCCGCCCCCGGCGTCCGAGCCGGCCGAGAGCCCGGGGACCGACGCCCAGCGACTGGCCGCCGAAGCCGGTATACGCCCCGACGACGCGGTGGTTCGGGAGGCCGCTCGGTACCGACGTATGGGGCTGGTGGCCTCCATCCGGTTCGTGCTGTCGGTCCGGACCAATGTGGCCCTGATCCTCTCGAGCGCCTTCGGCTACTACTTCCTGGCCGGGGTGCAGACCTTCGGGGTGGAGTTCGTCCGTGACCGCTACCACGTGGGGGTGGCGCTGGCCAACCTGCTCATGATCGCCATCGGCGCCGGAGCGGTAGTGGGGGTGGTGGCCGCCGGACCGGTGAGCGACGCCCTGCTCCACCGGGGCCGCATCAAGGCCCGGGTGCAGGTCCCGGCGGTGGCCGCCACGCTGACCGTGGTGCTGTTCGTGCCGGCTCTGCTCACGACCAGCGTGCTCACCGCCCTGCCTTACGTCATCCTGGCCGCCACCGCCCTGTCGGCCCAGAACCCCCCGATCGACGCCGCCCGCCTCGACATCATGCCGTTCCAGCTGTGGGGACGAGCCGAGGGGGTCCGGACCCTGCTTAGGACCCTCGCCCAGTCCCTGGCCCCCCTGCTGTTCGGCTCCCTGTCCGATGTCATCGGTCTGCGCAACACGTTCATGGTGATGCTGCTGCCCCTCGCCGCGGCCGCCTGGTTCCTGTTCCGCGCCTCACACTCGTACCCTGCCGACGTGGCCACCGCGGTCGCCGCCGCCGAGGTCATCCCCCCGCCCGAGACCCGCCCGTCGCGGCGCCGCTGAGTCGGCCCGGCGCCCGAGCAGGTAGTCGAGGCCGGCCGCGGCCAGCACCACCAGGCAGCCCTCGGCGGGGGTGCGGTAGCGGATGTTGCCGAACGAGAGGATCATGGCGATGACCACGGTAAGGGCGACGCCGGCGAGCGGGAGCAGCGACGCCCGGTCCCGGCGGAGCGCGACCAGGCCCACCACGCCGAGACCGATGAGGGCGTAGTACATCCACAGCCCTACCAACGCCCAGTGCCGCGGTCGGCCCTCCGATGCGTCGAGGCGGACCTCCTGGAACGGGTGGTAGACCGAGAAGCCCCGGCCCAGGCGGGCCAGCACGACGATCGGTATCCGGCTCTCGTGGGCGTGCACGTAGCGCATGGCGTAGGCCTTGGCCGCGGCCGACACCTGGGACTCGTCGTAGCCCGGTGGGCTCGGTGGGGGCTGGGTCTCGCACCTCCAGGACCAGTAGCCGGTGAGCGGGCCGTACCAGGTCTGGGCGCAGTCGGTGGACGCCAGGGTCGGGCCCAAACCGGTACTGACGAACACGGGGTCCCGGAAGCGGCTCAGGTTGTAGCCGACCCAGGGGCCGACCACGACCATGGCGACCACGGCGACCACGGCCAGGTTGGCCAGGCGCCACGGCCACGGCCGGCCGGCGGCCATGAGCACCACCGGGGTGACCACCAGCAGCCCGAGCATCGACAGCTCGTCGCGGGTGAGGACGGCAAAGCCGAGAGCCAGGCCCGTCCACAGCGCCCTTCGGGCCGAGGGGCGCTCACGGTAGCGGTACACCATGAGCAGGACGGCGGCGACGACGCTCGGGATCACCGTCTCGGACAGCCCCGTCTCGTTGCTCATCCAGATGTTCGGGTAGACCGCCATGAGCAGCGCCACGATCAGCCCGACCCGCTCCCCGGCGACCTTGCGGCCGACCACCCCCCACAGGGGCACGGCTACCGCTCCGAGCAGGGCGCACCATATGCGATGGGCGAAGAAACTCTTGAACCCGACCAGCGACGCCGCCGCCAGCACGAATATGAACCCGGGGGGGAACTGGGCGCTGGCCACCGAGCGGTGCTCCCAGTAGTAGAGGAACGGGTTGATGAAACCCTTACCCTCGACCAGCAGATTGGCCGCGTAGGTGTAGAAGTAGGCGTCGGCGGCCGGGACCCTGTGGGGCCGCCCGAGCACCGAGAGGATCCGCACCACAAGCCCCACTGCCGTCCAGACCGCCAGCCACCGGGCGAAGCGGGTAGGCCGGCGCCGGCGCCGCGTCGCCACCCGGGCCGTCCCCATCGATCGACTCTAGGCCTCGGTCAGGGTCACGACCCGGCCCTGACCGGCGGAGACCTGCGCGGCCTCGATGATCTCGGCGACGAGGAGCGCGTCGGCGGGGCCTACCGGGGGTGGGGTGCCGTCGAGCAGGGCCGAGGCCAGGCCCCGGTAGAACAGGCCGTAGTCACCCGGGAGGCTCGGGACCGCCTCCGAGGAGTCCCCGGCGTGCCACGCTCCCCAGGCCGCGGGCGGCTCCTCGCCCCAACCCGGGCCGCCCGGTCGGGCCCCCCCGACGAGGGCGGACTCCTGGGGATCCATCCCGAACTTGACGTAGGCGGCCTCGCCGCCGAGCGCCCGAAAGCGCGGACCGCGCTGGGCGGCCACGGCGCTGGTCCACAGGTGGGCCCGCACCCCTCCCGCGAAGGTGAGCCCGACGAACACGTCGTCGTCGACCTCGGCGCCCGGCCGGACCGAGCCCACCTCGGCGTACACCGACTGGGGACGACCCAACAGCAGGCACGCCTGATCGATCAGATGGGTGCCCAGGTCGTAGAGGATGCCGCCGCCGTGGCCCGGGGTCGGGTCGCGCTTCCAGGCCCGCCCGGCGGTCACATCGACGGTCGGCTGCCAACGCTCGTAGCGGGACTCCAGTCGGTGGAGCCGGCCGAGACGGCCCTGCTCGAGGAGGGCCTGCAGGGTGCGGAAGTCGGCGTCCCAGCGCCGGTTGTGGAAGGGAACCAGCAGCCGCCCCGCACGCCGGGCTTCTGCGGCCAGGCGGCGGACGTCGGTCGCCGATGGCGCCACCGGCTTGTCCACCACGAGATGGCGGCCGGCACCGAGGAACTCCTCGGCCAGCGGCACGTGGGTGCGGTTGGGGGTGGAGATCACCACGAGGTCGGCGCCGTCGTCACGCCGGAGCAGTTCCCCCGGGGTGGCCACCACCTCGGCGTCGGGGTAGCGCAACCGCGCCGCGGCCTGGCGACCCGGATCGGCGGTCACGATGGCGACCAGATCCAGGCGGGGTTCGGCCTCGATGAAAGGGGCGTGGAACACCGACCCGCCGAAGCCGAACCCGACCAGGGCGGTGCGGACCGGGGCCTGCTCCGGGAGGGTTGCTCCCGATCCGACCACGGCCGCCCTCACTCACCCTCGGGGAGCGCGATCACGGCGGCCCTCCCCGTCATCGGGCCCGGCGGGGCGGAGCAGGGAGCGCAGACCCCGAGGATCTCGATGGTGTGGGTGATGTCGGTGAAGCCGTTGTGGTCCGCCACCCGCTCGGCCCACCGCTCCACCTCGGGGCCCTCCACCTCCACGGTCCGGCCGCACACCCGGCAGACCAGGTGGTGGTGGTGCTGGTCGGTGGCGCAGCGTCGGTAGAGGGTTTCGCCGCTGTCGGTGCGCAGGGCGTCCACCGCGCCGGCGTCGGCGAGGACCCGCAGCTGGTTGTAGACAGTGGTCAACCCCACGTGCTCCCCCCGCGAGCGCAGCTCGGCGTGCAGATCCTGGGCCGAGCGGAACTGGTCGGACTGGTCCAGCACCGCGGCCAGAGCCCGCTTCTGGCGGGTCGAGCGCTCCTGGCCGGGACGGAGCAGCGACTGGTCGTCGGACACCACGGCCACCTGTCTAGTTCCCTGCCGGGCCGCCGTCACACCCTCCACTTTATTTGAAACGGTTATCGTTTCGAGCTACTATGCCCGTGGTGGCTGACGCCGAAACGGGATCCAGGCTGCGCAGCAGGTGGCGAGGAACGCGGGAAGTGGCCGCCGCGCTGACGATGACGGCGCTGGTCGGAGCCGGCTGTGACATGCCCGTCACCACCCCCTCGGCGCCCGGCCACGGCCCCGTCGAAGTGGTTGCTGCCGAGAACTTCTGGGGTTCCATCGCCGCCCAGGTGGGCGGCGACCGCACCCAGGTGACCAGCGTCATCACCAATCCGGCCACCGATCCGCACAGCTACGAGCCCACCGCGGCCGACGCCCGGGCCGTGGCGTCGGCGGCGCTCGTGATCGAGAACGGCGTCGGCTACGACCCGTGGATGCCGAGGCTCCTCGCCGCCGCCTCGGCGTCGGCCGGGGTGCTCGACGTGGGCCGGGTCGTGGCGGCCGCCCCCGGAGCCAACCCCCACCGGTGGTACGACCCCAACGACGTCACCGAGGTGGTGAGCGCCTACGTGGCCGATCTGTCACGTCTCGACCCCGGCGACACCGCCTACTTCGAGGCCCGGGCGGCCCACTTCGAAGGCGTGGACCTGGCCGGCTACCACGCCCTGATCGGCCGCATCCGGGCCGCCTACGCCGGGACCCCGGTGGGCGCGTCCGAGTCCATCTTCTCCATGCTGGCCCCCGCGCTCGGCCTGAATGTGATCACGCCGTACTCGTTCCTGCGGGCCGTCAGCGAAGGCGCCGAGGTGTCGGCCGCCGACAAGAGCACCATCGACGGGCAGATCCGCCAGCACCGGATCCGGATATACGTTTACAACAGCCAGAACACCACGCCCGACATACGCGCTCAGCTGTCCGAGTGCCGGGCCGCAGGTATCCCGACGGCCACCATCACCGAGACCATGGTCCCCGCCTCGGGCACCTACCAGCAGTGGCAGACCGCCCAACTGCAGGCCATCCTGTCGGCCCTCGAGCAGGCGGCCCGGCGGTGAGCGCGGTCCCCGC
The DNA here is from genome assembly GCA_028876385.1 of Acidobacteriota bacterium. Taxonomy (GTDB): domain Bacteria; phylum Actinomycetota; class Acidimicrobiia; order Acidimicrobiales; family Palsa-688; genus JAKCDU01. The sequence continues at coordinate 48,250 of JAGWSF010000138.1, forward strand.
CGTCGAGGTACGAGGAGCATCCGTCGTGGTGGGCGCCAAGCCGATCTGGAGCGACCTCAGCTTCGAAATCGGGCCCGGCGAGTTCGCCGCCGTGCTCGGGCCCAACGGAGCGGGTAAGTCCACCCTCCTCAAGGCCATCCTCGGCCTTCTCCCTCTGGCCTCGGGCACCCTGAAGGTTCTCGGGACCAGCCCGGCCGAGGCCCGCCCGCGCATCGGGTACCTCCCCCAGCGCCGCCATTTCCAGGCCGACCTGCGGGTGCGGGGCATCGACATCGTGGGACTCGGGCTCGACGGCGATCGCTGGGGCCTGCCCCTGCCCCGCCTAATCCGCCCGTCGGCGCAGCGCCAACGGGCGGCAGTGATCGATGAGATGATCGACCTGGTGGGCGCCACCGCCTTCGCCCGCCGGCCCATCGGCGAGCTGTCGGGAGGCGAGCAGCAGAGGCTCCTCATCGCCCAGGCTCTGGTCCGACGACCTCAGATGCTGATGCTCGACGAGCCCCTCGACAGCCTGGACCTGCCCAACCAGGCGGCGGTGGCGGCGTTGATCGCCGACGTCAGCCACCAGACCACCATCACCGTGGTGATGGTGGCCCACGACGTCAACCCCATCCTCGCCTACCTGGACCGGGTCGTCTACCTGGCCGGGGGCGCCGGCCTGGCCGGTCCCCCCTCCGAGGTGATCACCGCCGAGACCCTGACCCGCCTGTACGGAACCCCCATAGAGGTGCTGCACAGTGCCCGGGGGCCGGTGGTGGTGGTCGGTCAGCCCGACCTCACCGGGGTCCATGGCCACCAGCACGGCGGGCACCGCCACCCGTGAGACCCCGCCCCCCCAGGCACCGACATCCCAGGCACCGGCACCGGTGATCACCGCCCTCCACCTCCTGGCCGCCGGTGGCGGCCGCAACCTCCTAGCCGCCGGTGGCGGTGTGCACGCCGGCTGGAACCCCTGGTCCGACGTGCGCCAGATGCTGGCCTACCACTTCATGGTCAACGCCCTGCGGGCCGGGAGCATCACCGCGGTGGCCGCCGGGCTCATCGGCTGGTTCATGATCCTGCGGGGGCAGAGCTTCGCCGGCCACACCCTGGCCGTCGTCGGCTTTCCCGGGGCGGCGGCGGCCATATGGGCCGGGCTGGCCGCCACCTGGGGCTACTTCGGGGCGTGCACTGCGGCGGCCATCCTCATCGGATCGACCAGCTACCGCCGCCCGGGCGGCGAGGCCGCCGGCGAGTCAGCCCTCATAGGCACCGTGCAGGCCTTCGCCCTGGCCTGCGGACTGCTGTTCGTGGCTCTCTACAAGGGTTTCCTCAACAGCCTCACCGGCCTCCTCTTCGGCTCCTTCCTCGGGGTCACCGACAGCCAGGTGCTGGCCCTTCTGGCCATGGCCGGGATAGTCGTGGCCGTCCTCGGGGTGATCGGGCGGCCCCTCCTGTTCGCGTCGGTGGATCCCGACGTGGCCCGGGCCCGAGGGGTGCCGGCGCCGCTCGTGTCGGCCGCCTTCCTCGTCCTTCTCGGGGTGGCGACCGCCGAGGTCAGCCAGATCACCGGGAGCCTCCTGGTCTTCGCCCTGCTGGTCATGCCGGCGGCCACGGCCCGCCAGGTCACCCCCCGACCGGCCCTGGGGCTGGTCCTGAGCGTGGCCGTGGCGCTGCTCGTGGTCTGGGTCGGCCTGGGCCTGGCCTTCTACTCGGTCTATCCGGTCGGCTTCTACATCACCACCACCGGCCTGGTCTGCTACCTGGGCAGCGCCGCGACCCGGCGGGTCGCGACCCGCCGCCGGACCGCCCGCCAGACCGCCCGCCCGGCCCCATCGGGGCGGGTGTCGTGACCGGCCCCACCGGCCCCGCCGCCCTGCTGGGCGCCCCGATCACCCAGATGTTCTCCCAGGCCTTCGAGATCCGGGCCCTGGTCGCCGGTTCAGCCATCGCCGTGGCGGCGGGTCTGGTCGGGTATTTCCTAGTGCTGCGCAACCAGGTCTTCACCGGTGACGCCCTGTCCCATGTGGCCTTCACCGGAGCGCTGGCCGCGCTGGCCGCCGGGGTGGACCTGCGCATAGGCCTGTTCGTGGGATGCGTGACCTTCGC
>JAGWSF010000139.1 GCA_028876385.1 Acidobacteriota bacterium
AGAGCGGCTGGGAGAAGTGAAAAGCCCAGTAACCACAGGACCAACAGCAGCCACTCCTGACACAGTGAGTCCTAGCGGCCCGCCGCCCCCCGACGCAAAGGCCATTACGTCAGGAGTCTCCTAGAAGACATCGAGGACCTGGCCGACGAGGTCATCCGCCGATCCGAGGACGCCACCCGCCGGGCCATCCGGGCCCTTCCGGCGGGCACCTACCGGGCGTCGTCGGTCCTCGACCTGGCCGACGGCAGCGAGATCACCATCGTGGCCTCGGTGACGGTGGACCCGGTGGCCGGCGAGATCCTCGTGGACTACGACGGTTCGTCGGGCGCCAGCCCGGCCGGTATCAACGTGGTGAAGAACTACACCCACGCCTACACCACGTTCACCATTCGTAGCGTCTTGAACCCCGATGTCCCCAATAACTACGGGAGTCTGGCGCCGATCAAGGTCGACGCTCCCCTGGGCAGCATCGTCAACGCCGTCCGACCGGCTCCGTGCACCGCCCGCCACGTCGTCGGCATGTTCCTGCCCATGCCGCTGCTCCAGGCCCTGTCCCAGTTCCTGCCCGACTCGGTGGTGGCCGAGGGGGCGGGCGCCGTGTGGACCTGTCAGGTGAGCGGCACCCACCCTGACGGGCGACCTTTCATCACATCGATGTTCAACTACGCCGGCGGGGTGGGGGCCCGGGCGGCCAAGCCCGGCCTGTCGGCCACCGCCTACCCGACCGGTGTAGCCGCCGTCCCCATCGAGGTGGTGGAGTCATCCGCGCCACTGGTGTTCATCCGCAAGGAGCTCCGTCACGGCTCCGGCGGTGCCGGCGCCCAGCCGGGGGGTCTCGGTCAGCTGATCGAGTTCTCGGTGGCCAACGGCCGGGACTGGAACCTCAATGCCGTGACCAGCCGGCTTTCCCACGCCCCCGCCGGCCTGTTCGGGGGGTCGGGGGGAGCGGCCGGTAGCTTCACGGTGGACGGTGAGCCGGTCCGCACCCAGAAGCGGATCGATCTGCGATCAGGTGCGGTGGTCCGGATGGAGTTGCCGGGCGGGGGAGGCTACGGAAGTGCCGAGCCGCCATCAGAGGTGTCATCGGTGCCAGCCTCTGGGACCGCGACCCGGGAGGTGAGCGCATGACCGCTCTCTCCGAGGAGCTCCTGCGCAGCTTCGACCCTTCCACGCTCGCCGTCAACGAGGCGTGCCTGCTCCCGAGGGTGGTCTACACCTCCGACGACTTCTACGACTTCGAGCGGGATGCCATCTTCGGACATGAGTGGCTGTGCGTGGGCCGGGCCGATCAGGTCCCCGAGCCGGGTGACTACATCGCCCTGCAGATCGCCGACGAACCGCTCCTGTTGGTCCGGGACAAGGAGGGTGTGATCCGGGTGCTGTCGGCGGTGTGCCAGCACCGCGGCATGGTGGTGGCCGAAGGCTCCGGTCACTGCACCAAGTTCACCTGTCCCTACCATCACTGGAGCTACGGCCTCGACGGTCGCCTGCTGGGCGCACCGGCCATGGAGCGGGCCGTGGGGTTCGAGAAGTCCAGCTATCCGCTGCCGTCGCTCAAGGTGGAGATCTGGCAGGGCTTCGTGTTCTGCAATTTCGACCCGGACGCCGAACCCCTGGCGCCTCGATTGAGCGAGCTGGAGCCGCTGCTGGAGAATTTCCAGCTCGCCGATGCCACGACCATCGCCGGCAAGACCCTCCCCGACCTTCCTTGGAACTGGAAGGTGATGATGGAGAACTTCAACGATCCCTATCATGCCAGCCGTCTCCACGATCCGCTGCAGACGTTCGCTCCGAGCGGCATGAGCGACTTCTTCGAGTGGAGGGAGGGAATGGGGCACATATCCCGCATCCAGCATTTCGTCCACATGGATGGGTCCTTCAACCCGACCATGAAGTGTCTGATGCCGGTGTTCCCCAAGCTCACCGACGACGAACGTTCTCGGGGAATGTTCATTCTCATTCCCCCCACGCTTGCTTTGGCTGTTGTCCCCGATGAAGTGGCCTATTTCTCCATATATCCGGACCACGCCAACTCCATCCGAATTGAAATCGGATACTGCTTCGATCCGGCTGCGATCAAGGCTCCGTTGTTCAAAGAGCTTTTCGCGGCCGCTGAGGCGGGGGTCGACAACTTCAATGTCCAAGACGTGTACGCCAACCGAATGACCCAGAGGGGTCTTCGGTCACGATTTGCGCGGCGCGGGCGGTACTCATGGCAGGAGGAGACGCTTCCCCAGTTCAACCGATGGTTGGTGGAGAGGTACAGGCGGTATTGGCCGGTGAATGACCGCGTTACAGAGAGTTAATACAGAGAACATCAATCGACGGTGATTGTGACGATGTATTGATCTACGCTCTCTTTTGCCGGGTCTGAGTATCGAGATCACGAGGCACCCGCCCGTGGACCGAGGGGACCGAGTAAAATCACAGAAAGGCAAACAATGGCAAGTCGGCACAGGATTCAGGTGGCCGCGTCGGCCGTAGCATGCGCCCTGCTCGCAGGCGCATGCGGCTCGAGCAAGAGCACGTCGAGCACGGCGACCTCGGCCAGTACTGCGTCTTCGGCTACATCCGCCTCGTCGGGCACCACCGCTGCCACTACAAGCGCCGGGCCTTGGGGCTGGCCGGGCAACGCCACCCTCGGCTACCTGCCACCTCACGAACCCGACGTCAACCAGGACGGCAAGGTGGTGATCGGTGTCATCAGCCCGGGTGACACCCACGACCACGGCTACTACGAGAGCTTCGTGGACGAGGCCAACTCCTTCGCCCAGGCCAACGGGTGGAAGGTCATCACCGTCGACAAGGTTCCCGACTCGCAGGCCGCCCAGGCGGCGCGCGACATGTGCCTGCAGCATCCCGACATGGTCGCCATCGCCGCCAGCGAACTGAAGGACGCCATCCCGGTGGCCTCGGAGCCGGAGTGCAAAGGCACCGTCTGGTACGTGGCCGGCGGGGCCGGGGTCACCCAGACCCCGTACTTCGTGCAGACCAACGACATCACCAGCCAGGACGCCTACGCGGCCGGCGTGGCCGCCGGACTGTTGATGAAGGACGCCAACTCCACCAAGGCCGGCTTCATCAGCGGGCCCCAGGCTTCGTTCACCACCAACTTCGCCAAGGCCTGGGAAGCCGGGATCAAGTCGATCGTGCCGGCCGAGCAGACCGTGTCAACCTACACGGGTGACTTCAACGACTCGGCCAAGGCCGTCGAGGCTTACAACGCCATGAAGTCCCAGGGCGTCGGGATCGTCTACCCGTACCTCGGGGGGGCCACCTTCGCGGTGGCTGCCGCCGCCAACAAGGACAATATCCCCGTGCTCAGTCCCGGTACTGACGACTGTGCGGTCCCGAGCCCCAAGTTCGCCATATCGGTGATCTTCAGCCCCGGTGACTACTTCGCCGCCGCGCTGGCCCCCTTCAAGGCCGGAACCCTCCGGGTGGGCACCACCCTCACCTTCCACATGGGCGTCGATCCCGTCCCCACCGTGAAGATCTGCAGTCCTCAGGGCACCGACGCCGCGACCCTGGCTCAGACCATAAAGCAGATCGGAACCGGCCAGATCCGACCGGACAAGATCTCGGGCCTGAACGACTACGGCACCTACAACCCGGGAGCTTGATGCGACGGTGACGCCGTCCACGCCCGTTTCTGGTACCGGGGGGACGCCCCTCCCCCCGGTACCGGCCCTTGAGGCTCGATCGCTCACCAAGTGCTACGGCAAATTGGTGGCCTGTGACCGGGTCGACCTGGCCGTGCAGCGGGGCGAGATCCTCGGCGTCCTGGGGCAGAACGGTGCGGGCAAGAGCACCCTCATGAACATGTTCCTCGGGCTGGTGCGGCCCGATGGGGGGGAGATCGTCGTCAACGGTCATCCGGTGGTCGTAGCCGACCCGCTCAAGGCGGCCTCAATGGGGCTGGCCATGGTGCACCAGCACTTCAGCCTCATCGGGCCGCTAACGGTCTGGGAGAACCTCTCACTCGGCGAGAAGGGACGCATCGACGCCGATCGGACCCGCCGGCACATAACCGAGGTCGCTGGACGCTACGGCCTCGATGTGGACCCCGACGCCCGGATCGATCACCTCACCACCGGTCAGCGCCAGAGGGTCGAGATAGTCAAGTGCCTCATGCGCGAGCCCGACGTGGTGATCCTCGACGAGCCCACCTCAGTGCTCACTGCGGCCGAGTCGGTGGAGCTGTTCCTCATGCTGCGCCGGGTGGTCCAGGAGGAGCAGCGGGCGGTCGTGCTGATCTCGCACAAGCTCGACGAGGTCCTCCACGCCACTGACCGCGTCGCCATCATGCGCAGCGGGCGGGTGGTCGCCGACCGGGTCACCGAGGGGGCCACGGCCATGGAACTGGCCCGCGAGATGATCGGGCGGGACGTGTCACTGCGCGGAGGGTCGGCCGCCATCGGCCATCTCGAGGCTCCGGACGATGCCGGCCGCGAGACCGTTGAGGAAGGTCCGGGGGGATCCCGCCCGACCGTGCTCTCCATCCGGGACGCCCGGGCGGTCGGCCCCGACGGGCGGACCCTGCTCGACGGCCTGTCTCTGGAGGTCCGCCGGGGGGAGATACTCGGTCTGGCCGGTATCGAGGGCAACGGGCAGAAGGCCCTCGGGGATCTGCTGTCCAGCGTCCTCCCCCTGTCGTCGGGTGTGGTGGAGGTGGCCGGCCACGGCATCGAGACGGGCCGCCCCGGCGCCATGGCTTCGGCCGGGGTGGGCGTCATTCCCGAGGACCGTCACGTATCGGGTTGCGTCCTGGACATGTCCGTCGCCGACAACCTGGTGATGGGCGATCTCGCAGCGGTGAGCCGCAGGGGGTTCCTCCGCCGCCGGCAGGTCGCGGCGCGGGCGACGCGTCTGGTGGAGGAGTTCGGCATTGCGGTGTCGTCGATCGACGCCCCCATGCGATCCCTCTCGGGGGGCAACCAGCAGCGGGTGGTGGTGGCCCGGGAGCTGTCCCGATCGCCGCAGATCCTCGTCGCCGCCCAACCCACGAGCGGCCTCGATGTCGGTGCCATCGAGTACATGAACTCCCGTTTGCGCCGGGCCGCCGAGGAGGGTACCGGTGTGCTTCTGATCAGCACCGAACTGGAGGAGATCCTGGAGCTGTCGGACCGCATCGCGGTCATCCACCGTGGTCGGATCGTTGGCGAGGTGACGCGACGCCAGGTCGACCTCGACCGGCTCGGCATGATGATGGGAGGTCAGGCGGCATGACCGACCTGGCCAGCCGGGAGCCGGTGCCGTCCTCCCCGCCCGCCCCCGCGGCCCGGGCCGGCGCGTCTACGGCGACCGGCCAGGGACGCGTCGCGGCGGTGACGCGCGAGGTGGCGCTCTACGTGGTGGCGCTCGGTGTCGCCCTCGCCGTCTCCGCTCTGCTCGTGGCCCTCACCCACGGATCACCGGGCAAGGTGGTCTCGGCGCTCTACAGCGGGAGCCTGAAGGGGTGGGGGTCCTTTGGCTACACCCTCGACAACGCCGCCCCGCTGATCATCGTGGCCGTCGGCGCCATCGTCAGCTCCCGCGCCGGGCTGTTCAACATCGGGCAGGAAGGTCAGGTGACCATCGGGGCCATGACCGCCGCGTTCGTGGCCCTGAAGGTCCATCCCTCGGGCGGCCTGGTACTGGTGCTGGCTCTGGTGGCGGGGGCCGCCGGAGGGGCCGTGTGGGCAGGTATCGCCGCCCTACTGCGCTACTGGCGGGGAGTCGAGGTGGTCATCAGCACCCTGCTCCTGACCTTCATCGGCTTCCAGGTGCTCAACTACAGCCTGAGTCGCACCTTCCTGCTCCACGAGCACGGATCGAGTGGGGCGACCCTGACCGAGTCCGACCAGCTCTCCTCCAAGGTGCAGCTGCCGCAGATCGGGCACTACCCGGGGTTCAACTTCGGTAGCGGGCTGATAGTCGCCGTGGTCCTGGCCGTCGTCATTTCGCTGGTCCTCGCTCGGACCACCCTCGGGTTCCGTCTGCGGCTGCTCGGGCTCAACCCGGTGGCCGCCCGACGGGTGGGGATACGGGCGGCGTGGGTCGGATCACTGGCGCTGCTCGTGTCCGGGGCGTGCGCCGGCCTGGCCGGAGGGGTCATGCTCACCGGGCAGGCCTACCGGATCACTCCCACCATCTCCAACAACGTCGGCTGGAACGGCCTGCTGGTGGCCCTGGTCGCCCGCAACCGTCCGTGGGTGGCCATCGCCGTAGCCTTCGCCTTCGGAGCGCTCCAAGCCGGCGGCGGGTTCCTCGCCACGACCGGGGTGCCGACCGATCTCGTCAACGTGGTCGAGGCCCTCGTGGTCCTCGCCGCGGTGTTCCCGCCCGCTCTGGACGAGATCAGGCGGCGCCGTTCCCGGGCCAAGGCGGTCCTGTCCGAAACCGGAGGGGCAGCATGAGCGACGCCGTCACGACCATCGCCGCCAGTGCCATGCGGCTCTCGGTGCCCCTGGCTTTCGCCGGGGTCGGCGAGTTCGTGGCCGAGCGGGCCGGAACCTTGAACATATCCGTGGAGGCCATGATGCTCTCCGGGGCCTACGCCGGGGCGCTCGGCTCATCGGTGAGCCACAACGCCGCTCTCGGCTTCCTCTGGGGTGCCGCCGCCGGGCTTCTCATCGCGTTCATCCACGCCAACTTCAGCCACCGTCTCCAGGCCAACACCTTCGTCGTCGGCCTGACCCTCAACGTTCTGGCCCTCGGTCTCACCAACTACCTGCTGGAGAAGATCCAGATGAGCCCCCGGCAGGTCGGCGTGGTCTCGATCCCGCTCCTGTCGCGGATACCGGTGCTCGGCAAGCCTCTCTTCGCCGAAAGGTGGCCGGCCTACCTGCTGCTGATAGTCGTCCCCGCCGCGTGGTGGGCCGTCTACCGGACCCGGTGGGGCCTCGAGATGCGCTCGGTCGGGGAGAACCCGAAGGCGGCAGACGTGACCGGGGTCCATGTCAACCGCCGTCGCCGCCAGGGCCTGCTGGCGTGCGGCGTCCTCGCCGGGATCGGGGGGGCCTACCTTTCAGTGGCCGAGGTCGGGACCTTCAACTCGAACATGACCGCCGGACGCGGCTTCATCGTCATTGCTGCTGTCATCTTCGGGGGATGGACGCTGAGGGGCACGCTTGCCGGCTGCCTGCTCTTCGGCGGGGTGGACGCCCTACGCCTGGCCCTGCCGGCCCTCGGTTACACCATCAACTCCGAGTTGCTGGTCTCGTCTCCCTATCTGATCGCCCTGCTGGCCATGCTCTTCTTCGCCCGGCGGGTGCGCCAGCCGGGCGCGCTGGCCCAGCCCTTCGAGCGCGGAGCCAGCTGACCGTGCGCGCCGTGGTCCAGCGCGCCTTCGGCGGGGTCGAGGTGCTGGAGATCGCTTCGGTGCCCGATCCCCTGATCGGCGACAGGGACGTCCTACTGGAGGTCAAGGCGGCTTCGCTCAACCGGCTCGACGTCATACAGCGTCAGGGCCCGGCCCTGCTGCCGGGATTCAGCCTCCCCCACATCGCCGGCATGGACGTGGCCGGCCAGGTCGTCGGGGTCGGGGCGGCGGTGACCGACCTCCGCCGTGGAGACCGGGTACTGGTCAACCCGGCGCTGCAGTGCGGCGAGTGCGTCTCCTGCCGGGCCGGCGACGACGGCTTCTGCCCCTCGGTGCGAGTCGTCGGGGGTAACCATCCGGGGGGCCACGCCGAGCTGCTGGCCGTTCCGGCCACCCACGTCTATCGCATCCCGGCGGGGATGAGCTACGAGCACGCCGCCGCGCTCCCGACGGGATACTCCACGGCGTGGCACGCCCTCGTGGTGACCGCCGGCCTGCGGATCGGTGAGTGGGTGATGATCCACGCCGCCGGCAGCGGCGTGTCGGTGGCGGCCATCCAGCTGGCCAAGAAGATGGGGGCCAAGGTGGTGGCCACCGCCGGATCGCGTCCCAAGCTGGACCTGGCCGAGCGCCTCGGGGCCGACGTCGTGGTCGACAACCGCACCGAGGACATCGTGGCCGTAGCCCGGGAGGCGACGGAGGGACGGGGCGTGGACGTCGTGTTCGACCATGTCGGGCCGGCCCTCGTGCAGCCGTCGCTGTACTCCCTGCGGCCCCGCGGCCGGTTCGTGTTCTGCGGGACCACCACGGGTACCGACGCCACCTTCAACCTCCCCTACGCCTACCACTTCGGAATCCGGCTGCTCGGATCCGATCCTTACACCTACACCGAGTTCCAGCAGATGCTGGACTACACCCTCGCCGCCGACTTCGACCCGGTCATCGACTCCACCTGCCCCCTGGGCGAGGCGGCCGAAGCCCACCGTCGACTGGAAGCCGGCGCCGTGCTCGGCAAGCTGATCCTCGTCCCGTGAAGCGCTTCGTCCGATGAGAAGCGATCCCGGATTCATATGGGGGACCATCCACGGCTCCACCGGCTACTGGGTGGCCGCCGCCGCCGTCCGCCTCGGGCTGTTCGACGCGCTCCAGCCGGGACCCCTCGACGCCGACGGCCTGGCCCGGGTGTGTCAGGCCGAGCCGGCCGCCGTGGCGGTCATCGCCGACGCCCTGGTTGCGACCGGCCTGCTCGTCCCCCACGAGGGTGGCTACGAGCTGTCCGAGGCGGCCGCTGCGCATCTCGTCCGTGACGCCCCGATGGCCATGGCCGACCTCCTCCTGTGGTCGCCCGGCCCGGCGTCGAACTGGCCGGTGCTCGACCGCATCGCCCGCGGTGAGCGACCACCCGAACCCATCGACGACCACGCCCCCGCGTTCTACTCCAAGCTGGTCGATGCCACCTTGCCCTCCCAGCTGCTCGTGGCCCGATCCGTAATCACCACCCTCGGCCTGCCCGAGGGGGCGCGCCTGCTCGAGCCCGGAGCCGGGCGGGCCCCGTGGGCCACCGCGGTGCTCTCCGCCGATCCGAGGTCCAGCGCGGTGGTCAACGACTTCGCCGAGGTCCTGTCGGGCACCGAGGCGAACCTCGGGGACCAGGCCGCCCGCTGCCAACTCGTGTCGGGTGATTACCTCGAGGCCGACTGGCCGCCGCCGGCTTACGACCTGGTGGTGCTCGGCCACGTACTTCGTGCCGAGCCCGACCGTCGCGCCGCCCTGCTGGTGGAGAGGGCGGCGGCCGCCCTGGCTCCCGGCGGCCGCCTGGTCGTGACCGAATATCTCGGTGGGCGCAGCCCCCTCGACCATCCCCACGCCGCCCTGCTCGGCGCGACCATGCTCGCCGGCACCCTGGAGGGGCGCCTGTGCAGCCCAGCCCTGCTGGAGGGATGGCTGACCGGCGCCGGGCTGGAGGTCGTCGCCCGACCCGAGCCGGTCGCCAACACCGACGTCATCATCGCCACCCACGCCACCACAGGAGGTCCCTCATGAGCCTGGACGTCGCCGCCCCCCCGTCGCTGCTCACCCACGTGGCCCTACCCGTCCGTGATCTCGACGCCACCCTCGAGTTCTACGCCCGCTACACCACCCTCGAGAAGATCCACGAGCGCTACGAGGAGGAGACCGGCCTGCGGACCGTCTGGCTGGCCAACGCCCGGGACGTGACCGAAGAGGCGGCCCGCTTCGTGATCGTGCTCATCTGCGGTTCGTTGCCCACCCAGATCACCGGGGACATCGCCGAGGAGTACGGATTCCTGCGGTCGATCAGCCATCTGGGCATGTCGCTCGAGAGCCGCCAGGCCGTGGACACGGTGGCAGAGATGGCCCGTGAGGACGGCTGCCTCGTGCTCGGGCCGCGCTACATGAATCCCGTGGTCGGTTACATCTGCCTCATCCGCGATCCCGATGGCAACCAACTGGAGTTCTCCGTCGAGCAGATACTCGGATGAGCGTCGCGCCTGAAGCCGTGGACGTGCTGATCGAGCACGCCCTGGTCGTGACCATGGACGCCGAGCGGCGGGTGCTGCGCGACGGCAGCGTGGCCGTCCGGGGTTCGGAGATCGTCGCCGTGGGCCCGTCCGATTCGCTGGGCGGCCGGTTCGACGCCCGCGAGGTGCTCGACGGCCGCCGATTCGTGGTCACCCCGGGGCTGGTCAACACCCACATCCACATCACCGGTGAGCCGCTGACCCGGGGCTACGTGCCCGACGACACCCCCTTCGAGGAGAACGTCTTCGAGTGGCTCTGCCCTTTGTACTCGGTCTACACCGAGGAGGAGGAGCGGCTGTCGGCCCAGTTGGCCGCGGCTGAGATGCTGCGCAGCGGCACCACCTCGTTCCTCGAGGCCGGGACCATCCGCTTCGTCGACGCCGTCGTCGACGGTCTCGTCGAAATCGGGATCAGGGGCCGGATCGGACGCTGGGTGTGGGATCTCCCCCCCGAGCCCGACGTCTACCGCCAGACCACCGACGAGGCCATCGCCAACCTCGAGCAGACCCTCCAGGACCACCGCAACGTGGCCGGCGGGCGGATCCAGGCGTGGTCCATGGTGGTAGGCCACACGACATGCTCCGACGCCCTGTGGCGGGCGGCTCGCGACGCCGCCGACCGCTACCGGACCGGGCTGAACTTCCACATGTCACCGGCGGCCACGGACCCCGAGGGCTTCCTCGCCCAGTTCGGCCGACGACCCATCGAGCACCTGTCCGACCTGGGCGTCCTCGGGCCCGACACGGTGCTCGTGCACTGCGTGCACGTCGACGACCACGAGGTGTCGCTCCTGGCCCACCACGGCTGTTCGGTCGCCCACTGCCCGACCACCGCCCTCAAAGTCGCCTACGGGGTCACCCAGATCGGGAAGATGCCCGAGATGGTGGCCGCCGGGGTCAATGTGAGCATCGGCATCGACGGTAACAACGCGTCCAACTACAGCGACATGATGCGAGCCACCTACCTCGTGGCGGGACTCTTCAAGGACGCCCGGCGCGATCCGACCCTGTTCCCCGCCGAGCAGGCCTACGAGATGGCCACCCTCGGGGGGGCCCGAGCCATCCTCTCCGAGGACGAGATCGGGTCCATCGAGGTGGGCAAGAAGGCTGATCTCGTGCTCCACGACCGGGATCGCCCCGAGTGGACGCCGCTGCTCAACGTGGCCAACCAGCTCGTGTGGTCCGCCGACGGCCGCGGGGTCCACACCGTCTTCGTGGACGGTCGCCGGGTGGTGGACGACTACCGCCTCACCACGCTGGACGAACATGACCTGTACCGCCGCGCCCAGGTGGCTGGTGAAGCGATTGTCGCCCGCTCGGGACTGCCGAACCGGGCCAAGTGGCCGACGATCTGACCGGAGGGGCGAAATGAAACAGCTGAGTGACGAGTGGTGGGCCACGGTCATACACGAGTTCCGTCAGCATGTACGAGAAGAGACCGCCTTCCTCGACGCTTACGAAGCACTGGCTACCGACAGCCGGGACCCGTCGGTGCAGCTGCTGCTCGACCTGATCCTCGCCGACGAGCACCGCCACCACGAGATGTTCAAGTCGCTGGCCGACGCTTCGGTGTCCGATGGTGGCGCGGACTCCCTGAAGGCCCCCCTTCTTGACGCCGAGCAGGGCGCCCGGCTCCGTGTACCGACCGAACAATTCCTCGTCGCCGAACGGGAGGAATCGAAGAAGCTGGCCGCCCTCCGTCGCGAGCTGCGCCCGCTGCGCCACCAGACCCTGTGGCCGCTGCTGGTGGAGCTCATGGAGATGGACACCGCCAAGCACATCCGCATCCTGGAGTTCCTGCAAGAGCAGCTCCCAGATGTCACCACCGATGACGGGAGGAGATTCACATGACGACCTTCGCCACCAACCCGGTGTTGCGCCGGTACTGGCACGCCGTGTGCCGATCCACAGACGTCCTGGGCGAACCGGTGGCGGTCCGGCTGCTCGGCGAGGACCTGGTGGTGTGGAGGGGCGGTGACGGCACCGTCGCGGCGCTACCCGACCGTTGCTCCCACCGTGAGGCCCCCCTCTCGGCTGGTCGGGTCAAAGGGGACTGCATAGAGTGCCCTTACCACGGATGGAAGTTCCTCGGTTCGGGGCGTTGTGCCGAGGTGCCCTCCTCGGCGGCCGGGGTCCCGGTCCCCCCCAAGGCCCACCTGCGCGCCGTTCACGCCACCGAGAGGTACGGCCTGGTGTGGCTGTGCCTGGACGAGCCGGTGGCGGGAATACCGGAGATCCCCCAGGAGCAGGACCCGGCCTTTCGTCGTATCAACGCCGTGGTCGAGCCCTGGCAGGCGGCCGCCACCCGCATGGTGGACAACTTCCTCGACATCACCCACTTCCCTTACGTCCACGTCGGGAGCTTCGGATCGGCCACGACGCCCGAAGTGCCCCACGTGGAACTTCGGGACCTGGGTGAGTGGTACGGATATGAGTACTCGGTTACCGCGGCCAATCCCACCGTTGCCGCGTCGGCGTCCGGTCAGGCCACCGCCACGGTCCAGAGATTGATGTCGTCGGGCTTCAACCTCCCCTTCGCGGTGCGCAGCACCATCCGCTACGAGAGCGGGCTGGAACACATCCTGCTCCTGTTGTCCACCCCGATCGACGACGCCACGTCCTATTTCACTTTCGTGGTGTGGCGCAACGACGATTTCTCGGTACCCGCTGACGAGGTCACCCGCCTCGATCGACTGATCGGCGCCGAGGACAAGCTGATGCTGGAGCGGGTCCGCGGCACCCTGCCCCTGGACAACACCGCGCTGGTGTCAGTCCAGGCGGACAAGGCGTCGGTCGAATGGCGGCGTCAGCTCCGAGCTCTACTCGAAGGCTAGTTTTGGTCTGACCGTCTGATGATAGGATTCTCGCTATGACGCAGCCGAATACGCTGATCTTTGTCGATTTCCCCAGTCCCGACCCTGCCGCCGCGGCCCGCTTCTACGGCGACGTGTTCGGCTGGACCGTCGAGGGACGACCCACCGACGTGTTCTACCGGATCGTCCCGGGCGGATACTTCCCGAACCCCGACGGCAAGGACTCCGAGGTGGGGAACCTCCACATGGGGATCTTCTCCACCGAACTGGCGCCACCCGATCCGAACGACCCACCGGCTCAGGGCGTCGGGGTGGCGAGCGGGCCGGCGCCGCGGATCTACATCCTGGTGAGCGATGACGACAGCGAGGAGGCCATCCTCGAGAGGGCCGAGCGCAACGGGGCCACGGTCCTGTGGCGCAACCTCTACTGGAAGGAATTCAACGGCTACCACGGGGCGTTTCGCGATCCCTGGGGCAGCGTCGTGATCCTCTGGACCAAGGGCGGTGACGATCCCCAACCCACCGAGGAGCAGATCGCCTGGCACCGGACCAAGGGCTACCCGGAAGTGGGGCTGTGATGGGATCGGGGCCCTCCCGTCCCCGGTGGACCCACATCGCTCTGCCCTCGAGCGATCTCGACGCCTCGTTGGCCTGGTATCTCGAGTTCACCCCGCTCGTGGTGCTGGACCGCCGCGAGGACGCCGACGGGCAGTCCGCCTGGTTGAGCCACGAGGGCCAGGTCGACGACCCCTTCGTGCTGGTGCTGGTGATGTTCTGGAAGGACAAGGGTAAGCCGGCGCCCATCATGGCGCCCTTCGCCCACATCGGCATCGAAGTGCCCGAGCGCTCGGACGTGGAGGCCATCGCCGCGCGAGCCAAAGCGGCGGGCTGCCTGACATGGGAGCCGCGGGACATGCCCGACCCCATCGGGTACATCTGCGCCATCACCGACCCGGATGGGAACGTGATAGAGATCTCGCACAATCAGGGGGTCTACGCCAAGGCCCAGGAGGTCTGGGGCGCCAAGCACCCCGTTTGATTCATCCGACTGTGATCGTGTCAGAACCGGCCCAAGAGGGCCGGTTCTGACGCGTCCGGGGGGCAGTGTTGCCAGTGTGTAAACGTTGTCGTCGCAGGCTTCCTGGCGGCGGATTCTGATGCGATAGTCGTCGCGGCAGGAGAACCGGCGTGCTGCGCCGGGCGAACCCAGGAGAACTCCCAGTGTCGACTATCGCCGTGACCGACCATCCCCGTGGCGGGACCCATCTGGCGTCCACCCCGGACACCGTGCTCTGGGGCTGGCTGCCCAACCGGGACACCAAGCCGGTGGCCGACCTCAACGACGGCGGGGTCGTCACCATCGATACGGTCTCCCACGAGGGCATCCTCGAGGACCAGGGAAGGGATCCGGTTTCGTGGTTCGGACGCTTCGGTGTGGCGCCCGAGGACGTCCTGGCCGACGCCCGTGAAGTGGCCGCATCCGACATACCTCACGATTTCGACGACGGTCCCCATGTGGTGACAGGGCCGATCCGGGTGTCGGGTGCCGAGCCGGGCGACATCCTCAGAGTGCAAGTGCTCGAGTTGGACATCCGGGTGCCCTACGGGGTCATCACCAATCGCCACGGCCTGGGGTGCCTGGCGGGCGAGTTCCCCGAGGCCGGCATCCGGGTGCCGGGGGCGTCCCGGGTCCGTCCCGAGCTGTACGGGTCGGTCAGCCATTTCACCACGGTCGACGAGATCGGAGGGCGGCTGATAGGAGTGCTCCCATTCGGCCGGGACGGTCGGTCCGCCCGTTTCCCCCTGGCCCCTTTCCTCGGTGTCATGGGCGTGGCCCCCGACACCTCGCAGGCGGTGCCGTCGGTGCCCCCAGGCCCCCACGGGGGCAACATCGACGTCAACCTGTTGAACACCGGGTCGACCCTCTACCTGCCCGTGCAGGTGGACGGGGCCGGCTTCTACGTAGGAGACCCGCACTACGCCCAGGGCGACGGTGAGGTGGCCCTCACGGCTTTGGAGGCGCCCCTGTCCGCCACCCTGCGCCTCTCGGTCCTGAAGGGACCCGAGGCCCGACGTCTGGTGGGGGTGATCGACCGGCCCATGGTGGAGACCGACACCCACTGGGTGCCGATCGGCCTCGACGTGGACCTCGACGAGGCCATGCGCAAAGCGACGCGGGCGGCCATCCGGTTCTTGGAGGAGACCCAGGGCATGGGCCGGTCCGAGGCTCTCGCCTATCTGAGCGCCGCCGCCGACTTCGAGATATCTCAGGTGGTCGACGCCGTCAAGGGGGTCCACTGCTGCATCCGCAAGGCTGACTTCGGGGCGTTCTAGGCGTCGGCTATCTGCCGGTTGAAGTCGCCGCTGTCCCAGTAGTCGACCCGGTGGGCGACGAGACCGTCGCGCACCTGGAAGCGGAACACGCCCCGCACCGCGACCGGCCGGGTCGTACCGTCGGCGGCGAGCCACCGGAAGCTCATGCGGTAGGCCACTGCCGCCCGGTCGTCCTCGACGATCACGTCCTCGATGTCGTAGCGGAGGCCGACGAAGGTCCCGAGGAAGGCGGGGAGGGCGGCCCGGTAGGCGGCCCGCCCGAAGCGGCTGTGGCCGAGCACCGACGTGTGCTCGTTGACGAAGTCCTCGGTGACGCACGCCGCGATGGCGTCGGCGTCGCCTCCGTTGAGGGCGGCCAGGTAGCGATCGACGGCGGCTTTGGTGCTCACCGGTCGAGTTCGTCGGCGTCGAGTTGGGGCCAGCGGTGGGGCACGGTGATGCCGGCCCGGGCGAGCAGCGCCGCCGCCGCGGCCGCCGCCTCGTGGCGCACGGCCTCGGTGTCCACGGTGAGACAGCGGCCGTGGCCCACGACCAATCGGCCACCAACCAGCACGTCCCGGACGGTGCGGCCATCTGCCGACCAGACCAGCTGAAGGGCCGGGTCGCCTCGAGGCACCCAGGCCGGCGCCGTGGCGTCGTGGACGACCAGGTCGGCCAGTTTGCCGGGTTCGATGGATCCGATCCGGTCGGCCATGCCGACGGCCTCCGCTCCCCTGATGGTGGCCATCTCGAAGGCCTCGTGGGCGCCGAACCACGTCGGGTCCTCCCTGGTGTCCTTGGCCAGCCCGGCGGCGAGGGCCGCCGACCGGAGGATGTCGAGTTGGTCCCCGGCGTTGGCTGCGTCACAGCCGAGAGCGATGCGCCCACCTCTCCCGAACATCTCGGCGTGGCGCCCCCGCCCCGAGACGCCCTGACCGAGGCGTAGATAGGCCCAAGGGCAGTAGGCGACCGCGGTGCTGGTCCCGAGGACCATCTCGACCTCGCGGTCGGTGAGCCACACGGCGTGGGCCAGCAGCAGGTGCGGGCCGAGCACCCCCAGGTGCTCGAGGTGGACCAGCGGGTCCCGACCGGTGCGGGAACGGTAGGCCTCGGGATCGGAGCGGGTCGGCGATATGTGCATGGTCATGCCGACCGAACGGCGTCGAGCCAGATCGGCTGCGCCCTGCATCAGCTCGTCGGAGGCCAGATTGTGGCCCACCAGGGTCACCCATCCGGTGATGTTCCCGCCCGCCGGAAAGCGGTCGAGCACTTCCGCCTGTCGCTCGAGGACCACATCGGCGGGAGCCGCGAACGGCCCGTCATCGATGTCCCATCCCCAGGTCCCGATACTGGCTCTGACCCCGGCCCGGGCGAGACCCGCCGCGGCCCGCACCGGGTGGGCCACCGTCCCGGCCTCGATCAGGGTGGTTACGCCGTTGCGGAGACTCTCGGTGGCGGTGAGTACCGCCGATATCTCGTCATCGTCGCCGCTATGGGCACCGTGCAGTGGCACCGCCCAGTCGAAGATGGACGCCCCCGGCCGGAGGTCGTCGGGTATGCAGCTTCGAGCCAGCGGATCACCGGTGCAGTGCTGGTGGGCGTTGATCATGCCAGGAGTGATCACGCAGTCCCGGGCGTCGAGCTCGGGGGTACCGGGGAAGCGGCGGCGCATCGCCCCGGCCGATCCGAGGGCCAGTATGCGCTCGCCGGAGATGGCCACGGCCCCTCCCACCACGACCTCACGCTGGGCGTTCATGGTCACCACGTCACCGCCGATGAGCAGCAGATCAGCGGTCCCCTCGCTCATCGGTCGATCCTACAGGGCTGCCGCGCCGGCCCGGGCCCCGCCCTCCGGTCGGCTCCGGGCGTTAGATTGGTGTAGTGCCGGCTGTGATCTTCGACTTCGACGGTCTGATGATCGACTCCGAGAGCGAGGTCGCGGCCTGCATCCTCGACGTTCTGGCCGACCGCGGGATCGTCGTCGAGATGAGCGACGTCGGTCACCTGTTCGGCTCTACCGATGTGGCTGCGGAGTGGGACCGCTGGCTCGCCTCTTTGGGCCCGCACAGCCTCACCTTCCTCCAGCTCGAGCAGGCGGTCAACGCCGTGCTGCCCGACCGGCTGCGGCGCCTCCCTCTCCTGCCGGGCGTCGCCGAAGTGCTCGATGCGGCGCACGCCGCCCGATGGCAGACGGCCATCGCCACCGGGCAGCGCCGGCCCGCGCTCGACGAGCACCTCGCCCGGCTCGGTCTGACTGGGCAATTCGACGAGATCGTCACGAGGGCCGAGGTCGAGCACGGTAAGCCGGCGCCGGACATCTTCCTCGAAGCGGCTGACCGTCTCGGTTCGATTCCGGCCGACTGCCTCGTGCTCGAGGACTCGCTGCCGGGTTGCCTGGCCGCTCTGGCCGCCGGCATGCGAGTTACCGTGTGCCCGTCCCGGGTGTCCGCCGGCTGCGCCTTCCCAGCCGAGGCGGCTCGGGTCGCGTCGCTGACCGAAGTTCACCTGGTCCCCACTCGCGGGTGAGGTCGGGACCGAGGGACATGGACGCCCCCGGGGCGGCCAACGGCCTGCCCGGTCGCCCAACGCTTCACGGGTCGTGCGGAGGGCGCGGCGAACCGCCATATTTCCGGCGGGCGAGAGATGACATCCCCGCGCTCGTGTGAGACGATCAAAGCGTGGCTGACGTGCGGAAGTGTGGTGGCCGAGCGGCGTGGAAGGGACCGGTAATCGGCACCAGCTCTGACTGGAAGCTCGAGCTGGGGTCCGATGAGATCGCCGAACTCCTCGCAGCTGTTACCTCCTGCGAATCGCGCCGGGTCGCTCCGGCGGAGATCACGACCGCCGACTTCCCCCTGCCGCGTCTGGGTGCCCGCCTCGACGTGGTGCTCGACGAGTTGCTCGACGGACGCGGATTCGTCCTTCTGCGCGGGATCCCCGTGCAGTCCATGAGCGAGCGCCAGTGCGACATCGCCCTGTGGGGTATCGGAGCCCACCTCGGAATACCGATTCCCCAGAACTCGGCCGGGGATCTGATAGTCCACGTTCGCGACGAAGGTCGTGACTACAGCGATCCGCACGTCCGTGGCTATGAAACCAATGCCGCTCTCGAGTACCACTCCGACTCCGCCGATCTCGTCGGGCTGCTGTGCCTGCGGCCGGCCCGCCGAGGCGGTGAGAGCACCATAGTGAGCGCGGTCACCGTGCACGACGAGCTGGTCGATAGCCGTCCCGACCTGGCCGCGCTCCTCCACGAGCCGTGGTGGCACGACCGGCGTGCCGGTGACGGACCGGAGAGCTTCTTCACCTGCCCCCTGTGGGCGTGGCAGGGTCGACGCCTCTACGCCCACTATGGCCGCGCCTACATCGAGTCGGCCGTTCGGGGTGAAGGCGTGCCCGCGCTTCGGGCCGAGCAGATCGAGGCCCTCGATGCGGTGGACCGGCTCACCCGATCCGAGGAACTGGTGCTCAACATGCAGTTCCGGCCCGGGGACCTGCAGTTCCTCAACAACTACACCGTCCTCCACGCCCGTACCGGCTACGAGGACTGGCCCGATTCGGCCCGCCGCCGTGATCTCGGCCGGCTGTGGTTGGTGGTCCGTCGTCCTCTCGATCTTCCCCCGGACTTCGTCGAGGGTGGGATCGTCGCGCGATCGGTGGCTTTCGGCTGAGTGACGGGTCACTTAGTCCCACGCCACCTGTTTAACAGATCATCTGGTTGTCAGACCAGCTATCTGCCACTATCTTCGGGTGGAATATCGCGTTCTCGGTCGCACCGGCGTATCCGTCAGCACGTTCTGTCTCGGCACCATGATGTTCGGGCGGTGGGGTAATCCCGACGTCGACGAGTGCGTGGCCATGGTCGACTCCGCCCTCGACGCCGGGGTCAACTTCATCGACACCGCCGACGTGTACGACTTCGGCACATCGGAGGAGATAGTGGGCCGGGCGCTCCGGGGTCGTCGGGATCAGGTCGTACTGGCCACCAAGTTTCACAACCCGATGGGTGAGGATCCCAACAGCAGGGGGAACTCCCGGAGATGGATCCTCCGCGCCGTGGAGGAGAGTCTCAGGCGGCTCGGCACCGACTGGATAGACCTCTACCAGGTCCACCGGCCCGACCCCGCCACCGACCTCGATGAGACGCTCGGCGCCCTGAGCGACCTGGTGAGAGCGGGAAAGGTGCGGCTGATCGGCACGTCCACCTTCCCCCCAGACCTCCTCGTCGAGGCCCAGTGGGTGAGCGAGCGTCGCGGCCGTGAACGCTTCGTCACCGAGCAGCCGCCCTACTCCATCCTGGCCCGAGGGATCGAGAGCGGCGTCCTGCCGGTTTGCGAGAGGTACGGTCTCGGCGCCCTCGTCTACAGCCCGCTCAACGGGGGCTGGTTGACCGGCAAATACCGTTCGCCAGAGCCGCCCGCCGGTTCCCGGGCGGCCCGCGAACCTGACCACTTCGACTTCGGGGGAGCCGCCCACCGGTCCAAGACGGCCGCCGTGGAGGCTCTGGCCGGCCTGGCCCAGCAGGCCGGCCTCAGCCTGATCGAGCTCTCGCTGGCGTGGGTGTTGCACCACCCGGCGGTGGACGCGGTGATAATCGGTCCCCGCACCCCCGACCAGCTGCGCGACCAGCTGAGGGGTGCGGGCCGGTCGCTCGACGCCGGAGTGCTCGACCGCATCGACGAGATCGTCCCTCCCGGTAGCAATCTGAGCCCTGCCGATGCCGGCTGGACCGACCCGGCTCTCAGCCCCACGAGGCGTCGCCGCTGAGGTGCATAGGTGGCCGTCGCGCTCACAAGGCCCCCCGCTGAGGCGGGTCGGCGGTCGGCGGGCTCACACCGCCCGGCCGTCGTGGCGGGCGTCGATCCACTGGTCGACCACCGCCCACTCTGTCGTCAACCATTCGATGCGGGCCGCCTCGTCGCGGGGGACCGCGGCTGCGGGCCACCACCGGACCGACATCGGGGTGTCGAAGGGCAGGTTGGCCCACAGCAGTGACGCCGTCGTCACCTTGTCCAGGCCGCTGTGGGCGACGATGACGACCCCGATGTCGGGGCGGGCCTCCAGGCAGGCCAACACCCCGCCGGGTCGGGGCGGGAGGACGTGGTCCATCAATGCCGCGGCCCGCGCCGCTCGGTGCTGGCGGGCCGCGAGCAGGCGCAGCCGCGCCGAGCGGTGCCTGCCCGGCGTCCAGTTCCCCCCTTCAGGGAACAGGAGGAGGGCGTCCCCCGCACCCAGCGTCGCCGCGGCTGATGCTATGAGCCGCTCCCGCTCGCCAGATGAGCGGGCCGAGCGGGGAAGGAAGCAGGCACCCAGACGGGAGAGCGCCACATCCAGCAGCGGTTCCCAGAGGAGGACTTCCTTGAGGACCACGCACGGACGGCGCCGGTAGCGGGCGGTGAGTAGCCACACGAGGGCGTAGGAGTCACCGATTCCCCCGTGGCGGGCCAGGACCAGTACCGGGCCGTCGTCGTCGAGAGCGGTGACGGGCATCGGCTCGGGTAGGACCACCTCGAATCCGACCGTGCGCCGGGCCGAGTCCAGGATCCGCGTCAGTGCCCATCCGAGCACCGCGGTGTTGGCTGCATCAGTGGCTGGCCGCCCACGGAAGGGGGTCGCCACCCACACCGCGAGGAGCGCGCCGAGCCCGGCCAGCTCGATGGCGATGTAGGCCGCCCCCATCAACGCCAGGCGCAGCACCCGCCGCCGGCGGTCGAACACCACCGAGACGGTGCCGACGACCGCGGCCCCCGCAAGGACGATCAGCAGGACCAGCTCGAGAGCGACGGTGACGGGCAGCAGGAGCCGCCGGACCGGTCGGGGCAGCGCCAATGCCGGTCCTCTTTCAGGCCGTCAGGCGGTCGAGGAACGCCGAACTGGCCCGGTGCGCCACGTCGATGCGTTCGGCTACCGACGCCGTTCGCCGGTAGCGCACCGACACCGTCTCGGGAGCCGCTCCCGCCGGCAGTACGTGGACCTCCACGCCGGCGGGAACACGCTGCATGTCGGCGCTGAACTGGTGGCGCCGGGCGATCTCGAACGCGACCAGGGCGACCTCCCATGGTCGGGACGGGACGTTGAGAGGCCTCTCGATGCGCCCGACGTGCAGGACGAACACCCGCGTGGCCCCGAGCTCGACGGCCCGCCCCACCGGGACGGATGCCACCAGGCCACCGTCGACGTAGTGTTTCGCCCCTATGGCGACCGGGGGGAGCAGCCCCGGCACGGCGCACGACGCCAGTACCGCGTCGAGGACCGGGCCGGAGTCGAACCACGTCGCTGAGGCGTCCTCTATACACGCGGCCACGCACTGGTAGCGGACCGGCAGGTCCTCGATCGACGCGCCCGGCGCCGATTCGGAGATGAGACGCTTCAGGCCCCAGTTGTCGTGGAGATAGGTGCCGTGGCGCAGGACGTTTCCCAGTTGGCCGATCACCGAACTCGAAAAGACGTCCCGTGACTGGAGGGCGGTCCAGGTTCTGGTCAGGCGATCCACCGCGTCGAGGTCCGGTCGGGCGGCGATAGCCAGACCGTTCAGCGCGCCGACGCTGCTGCCCACCACCAGGTCCGGAGTGAACCCCCGCTCCAGGAGAGCACGCAGCATGCCGACCTCGGCCGAGCCCAGGATCCCTCCCCCGCCGAGCACGAAGGCCGTCGAGGTCAACGTGGCCCCCAACCCGACCGTCTGATCGACTTCTCCACGTCGAGCTGACTATACCCAGGCCCTCGCTATCGCGATCTGGACAGCCGTCGTGACCCGGGCCAGTCATCGTGACCCGGGCCAGTCGTCGTGATCGGGGCCGGTCGTCGTGATCGGGACCAATGGCCCTGGGCCCCCCGCCCGCCGCCCGTCACCTTGGTAGGTCATGAGCGACTCCACCGGATCCCTCACCAGCACGTCACCCCCCGAAACCCACCGGGGTCACCGCGCCGCCTGGTTGCGGGCCGCGGTGCTCGGCGCCGACGACGGCATCGTCTCCACCTCCAGCCTCATGCTGGGTGTGGCCGCGTCCGGCGCGGCGCGCTCGGCCATCCTGACCGCCGGTTTGGCTGGCCTGGCGGCCGGCGCCATGGCCATGGCGGCCGGCGAGTACGTGTCGGTTGCTTCGCAGCGCGACAGCGAGCAGGCCGACCTGGCCCGGGAGCGAGCCGAGCTGGCCGCTTCCCCCGGGGCCGAGCTGGAGGAGCTGACCAGGCTGTACGTGCACCGGGGGGTCGAAGCCGGCCTGGCCCGGCAGGTCGCCGAACAGCTGACCAGCCACGACGCCCTCTCGGCCCACGCCCGCGACGAGCTGGGGCTGAGCGAGGAGCGGGCCGCCCGGCCTTTGCAGGCCGCGGTGGCCTCGGCCTTGGCCTTCTCGATCGGAGCGGTTGCGCCCATCGTCGCTCTCGCCGCCTCCCCGCGGTCCCTCCAGTCCTTACTGGTCGCGGTGGTCGCGGTGATCGGCCTGGCCCTGCTCGGCTGGGCCGGAGCGTCGGCGGGAGGCGCCCGCTGGCCCCGTCCCACCTACCGGGTGGTGCTCGGAGGGTCGCTGGCCATGGCGGTGACGATGGGGGTGGGATTGGCCACCCACACCGCAGCGGGATGACCGCCCGGTAGGCGCGGCCGTCATCCGGGCTCCGGCTAGGCCCGAGCCGCCTCCAGAAGCGAGGTCCACTGCTCGCGTCCGTCCTCGAGGACCAGTATGGCCGCCGCCTGGAGCTCCTCGAAGGTATCGACCGCCTGGTCGGGGGACGGTGCCGAGAAAGCGATCTTGGTGTAGGCGTCGGCGCAGGCCCCGCTCCGATGGATGACGGTGACCGCGGCCAGGCCGGTCGCTGAGGGGGCGCCCGTGGTGGTATCGACGAGGTGGTGGCGGTCGTGCCAGCGGCGCAGCAGGGTCGATGAGGAGGCCACTGCGCCCCCCTCCGGGTCCAGATGCACCACGGCCAGCACGGCGCCGGGCCGAAGCGGGTGCTCGACGCCGACCGACCAGGTCGAACCCGGCCCACCCGGGCCGTCCCCCCGCGCCGAGACATCCCCGCTCAGGTTCACGCGCGCGCCTGCCGCCCCGGCCGAGATCAGCGCCTCAGCCACCAGGTCGGCGGCCAGGCCCTTGGCCAGTCCGCCGGCGTCGAGCCTCACCCCGGCCGGGATGCGGGCCCGCCCGGCGACGCGGTCGATCTCGATGCCCCGACACCCGGGAGGGGGACGGTGCTCGGTCGGGAGGGGTCCGGGCGGCGCGGCGGCGACCACATCCTCGAAGCTGCGGTCGTAGCCCAGGCTCTCGAGGATCGATCCGACGGTCGGGTCGAACGCCCCGCCGGTTCGACGCCACAGCCTCACGCACCATTCGAGCAGCTCGATGGTCTCGGTCGACACCGCCACCCAGTTGCCCCCCGACCGGTTGAGCCGGGAGATGTCGCTGTCGGGCAGGAACCGGCTCCACCGCTCCTCCAGCCGGGACAGCTCGTGGCGGGCCGTGCCGAGGGCGTCACCCAGCCGGCCGGTGTGGCGGCCGGTGACGGTGACGTGAGCCGTCCCGCCCATCGACGCCAGGTACGACTCCTCGACCGCCCACGACCGCGGCGTCGCCGTCGACCGCCGGGGGGCGAGGCCGGTGGGGGAGATTTCCGGCTCCTAGGAGGTGGCCAGCCCGGCGGGGACGTCGGTGGCGTGGGCGATGCGAGCGGCGATCGTCTGCAGCGCGTCCGGGCTGGAGGGACTGGCGCCCTGAGGCACCGAGTTGGTCAGCCCGCGGGCGATGGCCGAGATCACCGACGAGCTGGACACGCCGTACCCGTTGGCCACCGACATGAGGCTCTGACCCTGACCGAGTTGGGCGGCGAGCTGGCTCGGGGTGGTTCCGAGCAGCTGCGCCATCGAGGTCACCGCCGACTGCATCCGACCGACCGACCCCGGTCCCCCCATCCGGCTGGCCCCGCTCCAGGTCGCGGCGCCGACACCGGTGTTCGAACCGGCTCCCGCCATGGCTGCCGGCCACCCTGCTCCCAGTCCTGACACGTTCATGGCATTTCCTTTCGTCGCCATTCGGATCGGCCGGGCGGGCCCCGTCCTGAAGGCGCCCCGCATGGTTCTCAGCCAGCCTTCAGCTGAGCCCGGGGGATATGTCTATTTGCGGAGCCGGTGTCAGTATTCGCGTCACTCGCCGGGGTCAGGCGCGCCGGGGCCGGGCGCGCCGGGGTCAGGCGGGACGGGGTCAGGCGGGACGGCGTCCGCCGTAGATCACGTGGTCCAGCTGCTTCCAGTAGACGTCGATCCCCTCGAACTCGGCGATGCGCAGGAAGTCCAGCTGGGGAGCCAGCGGGCTGATGTAGCGGATGTGGTTCGCCCAGCGCAGCTGCTCCTCCGGCGAGCGGTGGTGACGCTTGGCGGCCGCCTGGGGGTCGAGTCGGTCGCCGGCGAGTTGCCACGCCGACTCGACGACGGGGTCGTCGCTCGAGACGGGGTCGTAGTTGAGGTACCAGCCGCCCGGCCGGAGATGACCGCGGATCTGGTTGAACAGCTCCTGCTTGTGGTGGTCGGGCAGGTGGTGCACGCACAGGGAGCTGATGACGGCGTCGGGTCGGTCGGGGATCCCCTCGGGCCACCCGCCGCTGGCCAGGTCGAACTCGACGTAGGAGAACCGGCCCTCGTAGGCGCTGAGAGCCCGGCGCCCTTCGGCGATCATCTGGGGCGAGTACTCGGCCAGGAAGGCCTCGGCTCCCGCGAAGCGGTCCAGGACGGCCTGGGTGGCGGCTCCGGTGCCGGCCCCGAGATCGACGAAGGTGAAGGGCTGGTCGTCGGCGAAGGGGAGCAGCTCGGCCATGAGCCGGCGGTGCTCGCGGCGGTGGCGCTCCCGGTCCCCGGCGGTGGCCACCCACTCCGCAACCATCTGCTCCGACTTCCAGACCTCGTCGTTGGTGTCGGGGGTGTCGGCCACGCCGAAAAAGTTACCGTTCCGACGGGCCAGCCGGACGCGGTGTTCACACCGCCGAAACCCGGCGGGTCCGCTCGACGACTTACATGAAGCCGTCCGGTTCGAGGAGGGATGACAGGGATGAGCGCGGAGAAGTCACCGGACCCCAAGGGGGACGCCGCCCCCGGTGCGCCGTCGGCGGAGGAGCGGATCTCCTACCGCGAGTACCTGCGTCGGCTACCCAAAGCGGAGCTTCACTGCCACTTCGTGGCGACCATCCAGCCGTCCACCCTCGTCGAGCTGGCCCGGGCCCACGGGGTGGCCCTGCCGACCTACGACACCGACGCGCTGTTCGACTACGACAACATCGTCGATTTCCTGGCCGTGTTCAAAGCGGCCGGGGAGGTCTTCGTGGACAAAGGGGTGGTCGAACGCGTCGCTTACGAGTCGGTCGGCCACGCGGCGCGCACCGGGAACCTCCGCTACCGCGAGTACTTCGTCAACCCCGACACCTTCCGCTTCGGCTACCGCGAGCTGCTCGACGGCATGGTGGCCGGACTGCAGGCGGCCGAAGCGGACTTCGGCGTCGGCTTCGGGATCATCCCCGCCATCGCCCGCCACCTGACGCCCGAGGTCGGCGTGGAGTTGGTGGAGAAGGTCCTCGACGACGGCCGACCCGAGGTCCTCGGCATCGGCCAGGACTACCTGGCGCCCGACGACAGCGAGTCCCCCCACCTGTTCGCCGCCGCCTACCGATTGGCCGAGCGTCACGGTCTACGCCGGACCGCCCATGTCGGGGAGATCCCCGGCTCGTCCGCGGCCGAGGTGGTGGTGGCCATCGATGAGCTGCACTGCCAGCGCGTCGACCACGGGTACCACATCCTGAGCGATCCGGCCGTCGTCGAGCGGGCCGTCCAGTTGAAGATCCCCTTCACCTGCACCCCGTCCTCCACCCGAGTTCTCTCCGGCTGGGAGTTCGGTCCCTCCCACCCGATTGCGTCGATGGTCCGCCAGGGCCTCAACGTCACCATCGCCACCGACGACCCGACCTTCTTCTCCGCCGACATCGGCCGGGAGTTCGCCGAGGTGCTCCCGGCGTTCGGCTTCGGGCCTGACGTGGCCCGCCGGTTGGCCCTCGCCGCGATCGACGCGGCGTGGTGCCCGCCGGCGGCGAGAGTGGCCCTGAGGGCCGGCTTCGAGGAGGAGGTCGCCCACCTCGACGCCCTCCTCGACCCGGCGTCGGTGCGGGAGGACCTGCAGGCTTCGGCCGCCGGCTGACGGCCTGCCGGGCGGGCCGGCGCACCTCGCCGGCCTGCCGGGGCGACCCTTAGACCAGCTAAACTTCTCGCTCACATGGCTGACGGCGCGACCCTCCCGGGCGGTGACGGGACGGGCTGGGGCGGTGTGGATCGCGCCGTGTGGAGGGTGGTCGCCGTGGTCATCCTCGGCGCCGTCATGTCGGTACTCGATACCACGATCGTCAATGTGGCCCTCGAGACGCTGTCACGGGAACTGCACAGCTCCCTGGCCGACACGCAGTGGGTCGTCACCGGTTACCTCCTGGCCCTCGGCGCGGTCATCCCCCTCACCGCCTGGATCACCCGCCGTTTTGGGGCCCGGCGGGTCTACGTGACCTCCATAGTGGTGTTCACCCTGGGCTCCGCGCTGTGCGGCCTGGCCAGCTCCACCACCGAGTTGGTCGTCTTCAGGGTGATGCAGGGCGTCGGGGGTGGCCTGATCCTGCCCGTCGGGCAGACCATCCTGGTCAAGGCTTCGGGTCCGAGGAACCTGGCCCGGGTGATGGGCGCGTTCAGCGTTCCGGTGCTTCTCTCCCCGGTGCTCGGTCCCACCGTCGGTGGGGTGCTCGTGGACTACGTCGGCTGGAGGTGGATCTTCTACGTGAACGTGCCGATCGGGGTGGTCGCCGTCGCCGCGGCCATGCGCAACCTCCCCTACGAGGCGCCCGAGGATGCCGGCCGTATCGACCTGCCGGGAGTGGGTCTCGTGGCCTGCGGATTGGTCGGCATCACCTACGGCCTGGCCGAGGTCGGCCGGTCGGCGGGCGATGCCGCCCACGTGGTTCTGCCGTTGGCCACCGGCACGCTGTTGGTGGTCGTATTCGTGCTGCGCTCATTGCGGATCCGCCAGCCCCTGCTGGATGTGCGTCTCTACGCCAACCGGGTGTTCTCGGCGGCGTCACTGACGATGTTCACGGTCGGTGCGGCGCTGTTCGGCAGCCTGGTCCTTCTGCCGCTGTACTTCCAGACTGCCCGCCACCAAGACGCTCTCGCCGCCGGTCTGCTGCTGGCCCCCAGGGGGCTCGGGGCGGTGGCCGCCAGCCTGGTGGTGGGGCGCCTCATCGACCGGGCCGGCAGCGGGCCCACGGCTCTGGTCGGCGCCGGACTGTCACTGGTGGCGACCATCCCCTACCTCGGTCTGGGCGCCCACAGCTCCTACGTCATGATCGGCGCGGCGATGACCGTGCAAGGCTTCGGCCTGGGCCTGACTTTCCCGCCGGTATCCACCGCCGCCTACCGGGCTCTGCGCGACGACCAGGTCAATGATGCCTCCCCGCAGCTCAACATCATCCAGCGCGTCGGTGCGTCCATCGGCACCGCCATACTCACGGTCGTCCTGCAGCAACATCTCGACCAGGCCGGCAACTCGGCGGCGAGGGCCGGCGCCTTCGGCCAGACCTTCCAGTGGGTTACCGCCATCGCCTTCGTGGGCACCCTGGCGACGGTCGTGCTCCTCCTCGCCGAGCGTCGGAACCGCATCACGGGCCCGGTCGGCCCCGAGCACGCGGGGATGCGGCCGGCTCCGGTGGCCGAGACCGGTTGATCCGGGCCCTCGCCGGCTGAGAGCCGGCTGAAAGCCGGCTGAGACCGGCACGGCGCTCCCGAGCGGCACCTGGCCTAGATTCCCGGTCATGTCACCCGCTCCCGACCTCCGGGTGTCTGCCCGGCGGTCCCCGGCGCCGACCTTCCTGGCGGGCTGGCCCGGGGCCGGTTTGGGTAGCTACCAACGGTGCAGGCGGTGACGGGTCGGGCGGGACCGGAACCCGGACAACCCCGCGTGGCCGTCGTGGTCGGCCCTCAGTCCTTTCCCTTCCTGGACATAACCCAGGCCGCCGAGGGCGTGGCCGGCCTGATCTGGCTGGCCGACCTGTCCGACGAGCGGCTGGGGCAGGAGCGGAGCCTCCTGGCCCGGGCCGGGCAGGTCATGGACCTGGCGGGGATCACCACCAGCGAGGCCGCCGACCGGCTCCGACCGTGGCGACCCGACGGCATCTTGACCTTCGTGGACGAGCTGATGCCTTTCACCGCCGATCTGGCCCGGGCCCTGTCCCTGCCCTTCTACCCCGCTGGTCTGGCCGCCGCGCTCGCCGACAAGGTGGACCAGAGGACGGCTCTGCGCGCCGCCGGGGTGCCGGGCCCGGATTTCCGCCTCGTCCCGGCCGACGCCGATCCGGGCGAGGTCGAGCGTCTGGTCGAGGGTCTCCCTTTCCCGGCCGTTTTGAAGCCGCGTGTCGGAACCGGTGGCCGCTTCACCACGCTCTGCGATGACGCGACCGCAGTGAGCGAGGCGCTGCGGGATCGCAACGAGCGGCGCGAGGAGGGGGGTCTGATCCTCGAGGAGATGCTCGGCCCGCGCCCGTCGATCGTGGCCGGGGACGGTCCGG
Source organism: Acidobacteriota bacterium (assembly GCA_028876385.1). Lineage (GTDB taxonomy): Bacteria > Actinomycetota > Acidimicrobiia > Acidimicrobiales > Palsa-688 > JAKCDU01. Next base: position 28,548 of record JAGWSF010000139.1, read on the forward strand.
AGGCCGTCTCGGACCTGATGTCGGTGGACACCCTGGTCATCGACGGCCGGTGCCACCATGTCGGGTTCACCCGTCATCTGGGCCTGGCCTGGCCGTTCCGGCGGACCGGTTCGTTCCTCACCACCCAGCCTGACCACCCGGATTTGGCGGTCGCGGTGACCACCGTGGAGGAGGCGGTTGCGGCCCTCGGCGTCGACCGGGGCTGGCTGAACGTCGACGTGATCCTCACCGCCGACGGTCCGCGGGTCGTCGAGGTCAATGGTCGTGTCGGCGGCGGTGTCCCCCGGATGCTCCACATGCTGGGTCGTCCCAACCCGCTGTCGGCCCAGCTACAGCTGGCCCTCGGAGGCGACCCCGACGTCGGGGGTGGGCCGGGGGCTGCGGGCCTGGCCTACATGCTCCTCGTCCAGCCTCCGCCCGAGGCCCGCTCGATCGTGTCGATATGGGGAGTGGACCGGATCATGGCGCGGCCTGGGGTCGTGCAGGCCGTGATCAACAAGCACGCCGGTGACCCCGTCGACTGGCGGGACGGCAGCCCCGGGTTCGTCGTGGGGGTCTACGGGACGGCTTCCTCGGTGGACCAGCTGTTGGAGATCCGCCGCGCCCTGGACGAGCACGTGGCCGTCGAGTACCGCAGCTGAGTCAGCGGCTACTCGACCTCGACGCCCCGCCAGAAGGCCACGTGGCCGGCGATATTGGCCGCCGCCTCGCTCGGGGTCGGGTAGTACCAGGCGGCGTCGCGATTCTCCTTGCCGTCGACGACCACGCTGTAGTAGCTGGCGGTCCCCTTCCACGGGCAGCGCGACTGAGTGGCGCTGTCCACGAGATACCTCTGGTCGACCGACTCGGGGGGGAAGTAGTGGTTGCCTTCGACCACGACTGTCTGATCGCTCTCGGCGATCACAGCGCCGTTCCAGGTAGCTCGGATCATGACTGTGAGAACCCCGCCGCCGGGTCCCGGCATTCCCGTCAGACGAAGCCGAGGGTCGGGAAGGTCCCGCCCAGTACGTCCTTGGAGTCGAAGCCGATCACTTTCTCCAAGACGGTGGCGTACACCGACCGGAAGTCCACGTTGAACACCAGGTTGCCGTTGGCGTCGAGGCGGGTGAGGGAGGGCTCCTCCCCGTAGAAGCCGCCTTTGACGTTGTGGCCGGCCACGAACAGGGGGGCGGCCGTACCGTGGTCGGTGCCGCCCGAGGCGTTCTCGATCGGGCGGCGACCGAACTCGGAGTAGGTCATGAGCACGGCGTTGCGCCCCGCCGGGTTGGCCGCCACGGCGTCGAGGAAGCTGGTGATGCCCTGGTCGAGATTGGCGAGCAGCTTCTCCTGGTTGGCTTTCTCGTCAGCGTGGGTGTCGAAGCTGCCGAGGCTCACCTGGTACACCCGCGCCGGTGACCCGGCGTTGATCAGGGACGCCACGATGCCAAGCGGAGCGGTCACATCCGACGCCGACAGGGTCCCCTGCGCTGCCGGTCGGGCGCGCCCGGCACCCGAAGATGATCCCGGCGTGCTGGCGGTCGTCGGCGGCCCGGTCGTCGGAGAGGTGTGCGTGCGCAGAGCGTCGAGCTGGCCCTTTACCTTGATGAGGTCGTTGCCGGATCCGGCGATCTGGGCGGCCAGGCCGGTCCGGTCGGGACCCGGAGCCTGCATGAGAATGAAGGGTTTCTCGAACTGAGGTCCGCCTGGGACGGTGATGGACGTGGCGGTAACCGCGCTGGCTGACTGACTCTGACCCCGCAGGGCCAGTGGCAAAGTGGTGCCGACGCTGAGAGCCCGCATGGGGTCGGTTCCGGTGGCGTCCAGCCACCGCCCGAGCCAGCCCGTTCCCGCCCCATCGACCGGGTTGGCTGTCTGCCAGATGTCCATCGACTCGAAGTGACTGAGGTTGGGGTTGGGGTAGCCGACACCGCGGACGACGGCCAGCTTCCCTTGGCCCCACAAGCCGTGGAGGCCGGTCAGTTTGGGGTTAAGCCCGAGGCCGTCGGCCATGGAGAGCACGACCGACGGGTCGTATCCGAGATTCGGTCGGGCTGCTTTGTAGGCCGGATCGGTGTAGGGGATGACGGTGTTGAGACCGTCGTTGCCACCATAGAGAGTGATGAGCACCAGTGGGCCGCTGGTGCTGGCCTGGGTGCGAGGTGCGCTGCGCTGCGTGGATGCGTCAATGCCCCAGGCTGCTCCTCCAATCATGGCCGCGCCGCCGGCCGCCCCAAGTGCAGTGAGGAATTTGCGGCGGGAGATCATCGACATGCGACGTGTCCTTTCCTTTCAGGACGTTCTCGGGTCATGCCAGTACGTACTCGGGGCTGGCCAGGGCCAGGGCCATCAGTTGGACCGGATTGTTCTGGGCCGCAGCCAGGGCGGTCATGGTGGTTGGCCCGAATCCGTCTATCGACAGCATCCGGGCCACCGTCGCGGGTCTCTGCGATGGCGGGATGGACCTGATGCTGGTCAGGTCCGCTCTCAGGGCCAGCAAGAGGGCCGCTTCTTGGCGTACGAGGGCCGTCGAGGTGTCGAGCCAATAGGCGTTCTGTCCCCAGCCCCCGACATTGGGTGGATTGAAGGGAGTCTGACCGAGGGCGGTGGCGATGACCGCCAGCGGCCGGCCCGAACCATGGCTCGGGGACGAGCCGGTCCGCTCCGCGGTGGCGTCGAGGCCAAGGGCCCGGGCCGCCCCGGCCAGATACTCGATGGGCTGTTTGACCAGGTTGGCTCGGGTTGTGGCGGTCCTGAAGGCGTCGTGCTTGAACATGGCCTCGAGCGCCGAGGTCAGGTTCATCGACGGACCGTAGGCTGCCACCAGGTCGGTGACCACCGGCTCGGCGGGGGTGACGGGGTAGGCGAAATGGCTCCACAGCTTGGCCATCACGAACCGGGGGGAGACCGGGTTGCGTACTGCGATGTTCACTACGTCCTCGCCATTCCAGTCGCCGGTCTGACCCAGGTAGGTCTTGGCCCCGTAGTCGTGCAGTCGGGGCACGAACCGGTACTGGTAGGCCAACCGGTCGTAGCGCCAGCCGGTGAACGCCCGGGCGCCGGCGACGACGTCGTCCTGGGTGTAACTGTTCACGCCGAGGGTGAACAACTCCATCATCTCCCGGGCGAAATTCTCGTTGGGGTGGTCCTTCACATCGGTGGCGGTGTCCAGCCAGACCATCATGGCCCCGTCCTTGGCCACGGCCTGGACGAGTTGGTCGAAGGGTCCAGCGCCAGCCGTTCGGAAGAGCTGGTTCTGCAGATACATCAGCTTGGCGTCGCGAACCTTCGCCACCCCAGTGGCGAAATGGCCGTGCCAGAAGAGTGTGAGTTTCTCCCGTAGGGGCGTGGACGTCTTGATCATCCGGTTCAGCCACCAGTCTTGGAGGTCCCTCAGTTCGGTGGCGTACACGGCGTCGGCAGCTTTGCGCTCCGCCTGGGTGAAGGTCTTCGGATGCCTCTGGTAGTTCTGTAAGGTCGGGACGGCCACCTTGTCCCCGGCCGGGTCGGGCGCCGACCCGAGGCCGGCGAGCAGGCCGTCCACGGCGGCGTTGTAGCCCGCGCCGGTCAGGGCGTCGAGCTCATCGGGGCGGATTCCGAACCCGGCCCGTCGGTAGAGCAGGGCGATGTCGCTTCGGGTCTGATCGGCCACACTCGAATTGTCGGCATCAGATGTCAGAGAAGTTTGAGGTACTTGCCAAACTTCGTCCAACGGTCCCGTCCGTCCATCCGTCCATCCACCCTCCCGCCGGCCGGGCCGTCCCGGGCGTCCCGCCGACCGGAGATGGTTATGATACGGATTCGTATATGTCCGTCTCGCAAATAGGTCCGCCCGCGTGGCCGGATCTACGGACCCACTCCGGTCCGGGCCGGCCCCCCCGGCTCAGCCGCGAGATGATCCTGGAGGCCGTTGCGGAGATGCTGCGCCGCGAGCCGGACGCCCCTTTGACCATGGCCCGGGCGGCCGCTGCGGTCGACGCCTCCCCGATGTCTCTCTACCGCTACTTCGCCGACCGCGACGACCTGGTCGTATCGGTGACCAGGCACGTGCTGCGCGACGACGACGTCGACGCCGAGGAGGGGACCCCCTGGTCGGAGCGGCTCCGGTCGTGGATGATAAACGTGTGCCGCAAGGCCGTCTCGCATCGTCCGCTATTCGAGTTGGCCGCTTCCGGTCGCTCTCCCGCCTGGTTGACCTGCTCGGCCCGCCTAGCCGACATCCTCGAGGAAGCCGGGTTCGACGACGAGGGCGAGCTGGCCGCCGCGGTCTACCTTGTCGGCACCGTCACCCTCGGCCAGGCCATGGTGGCCGCGGCGTCGGCCGAGTACCTGTCCCTGCCCCGGCTCTACGGGGCGCTCGGGCACCTCACCGCTGATGAAGCGGCGCGCGTCGGGGCTCTCATCCCCCATTTCGGCGCCCTCGGTGACAGGGGACTCGAGCTCGTGATCGACCGGGTGGTCGCGGCGGTGAGCGACATGGCCGACGGTCGCCGTCGCCCGGAGACGGCCCCGCCGCCTTCCGGGGCACCCGGGGGCGGGCGGCCCGGAGATTCACCAACCAACCAAACCACAGGGGGAGAGCACCGTGCGCACCGCACTTTGTGACATGTTCGGCATCGAGTACCCGATATTCGCCTTCACCCACTGCCGGGACGTGGCAGTCGCGGTGTCTCGGGCGGGGGGCATGGGGGTCCTAGGCGCGGTCGGGTTCAGCCCGGAGCAGCTCGAGACGGAGCTCAACTGGATAGACGAGCACGTCGACGGCAAGCCCTACGGGGTGGACACGGTCATGCCCCAAAAGGCCGTGGACGTCCACGGTTCGAGCGCTGAAGACCTGATCGGGCAGATCAAATCCATGATCCCCGAACGCCACCAGCAGTTCGTGGACGAGCTCATGGACCGCTTCGGGGTGCCCCCCCTGCCCGAGGGGGAGGATCCGCACGGGGTCATCGGCTGGGCCGAGGACGTGGCCCGCAGCCACGTGGAGGTGGCTTTCGCCCATCCGATCAAGCTGATCGCCAACGCCCTCGGCTCGCCTCCCCGCGACGTGATCGACCAGGCCCATCAGCAGGGGATCAAGGTCGCCGCTCTGGCCGGTAAGTCCCAGCACGCCCAGAGACACGTGAACAACGGGGTGGACATCATCGTCGCCCAGGGCTACGAAGCGGGCGGCCACACCGGTGAGGTGGCGACCATGGTCCTCGTGCCCGAGGTCGTCGACGCGGTGGCCCCCACCCCGGTGCTGGCAGCTGGGGGCATAGGCTCGGGCCGCCAGATCGCCGCCGCCCTGTCGCTCGGCGCGCAGGGCGTCTGGATGGGCTCTTTGTGGCTGGCCACCGCCGAGAGCAGCTCGTCGCCGGCCCAGATGGCCCGCTACCTCGAGGCGTCCTCGTCCGACACTGTGCGGTCCCGCTGCTACACCGGCAAGCCGGCTCGGATGCTGCGCTCCGAGTGGACCGACGCGTGGGAGGATCCGAGCGGTCCCGGCCCGCTGGGTATGCCCCTTCAGAACATCCTGACCGCGGGAGCCAACGCCCGCCTGATGCGCAGCCGGCCCGAACTGTTCGTGACCCCGGTCGGTCAGATAGTCGGGTCCATCAGGAAGGTGGAGCCGGTACGCGACGTCATGTTCCGCCTCGTGGAGGAGTACATCGCCACCGTGGAGCGGCTCGAGCAGGGACTGGACGGCTAGGCGACCGCCATGGCGCGCCACCCTGAGTCCCTGGACCAGATCGACTTCTGGGATCTCGACATGTTCGCCGACGGCGACCCCCACGCGGCGTGGACCATGCTGCGGCGCGAGGCCCCTGTCTGGTACCACGACCGCCCGGGCGGCGAGCCCTTCTACGCCGTCACCCGCTTCGACGACTGCCGGCAGGTGCATGCCAATCCCGTGTTGTTCAGTTCCGAACGCCACGGCATCGTCCTGCGCGACGCCGCAGCCATGGCGCTGGCCGAAGCCGGAGCGGACAATCCGCTGGATCGCAACAAGCCGATGATCCACACCGACCCGCCCCGTCATCAGCCGCTGCGTCGGGTGATCTCCCACAACTTCACCCCCCGGGCCGTGGGTCGCCTGGAGGAGCAGATCCGAGGCTACGCCCGCGCCTGCCTCGACGACGTGGCCGATAAGCGCGACGTCGACTTCGTGACCGAGGTGGCCCACCGCATCCCGTCGGCCATCGCCTTCGCCCTCATGGGCGTGCCGGAGAAGGACTGGGACCGCCTCGCCGAGCTGGAGCACATCACCGTCAGCGGCACCGACCCCGAGTTCACCCACGGCGACAGCGCCACCGATGCCCAGGCGGCGGCCGGCATGGAGCTGTTCGGTTACTTCGCCGAGCTGGTGGGCCAGCGGCGCACCGACCCCGGCGAAGACCTCATAAGCCAGCTCCTCGCCGGCGAAGTGCAGGGCCAACCCCTGCCCTGGGAGCAGGTTGTGGCCGAAGCCGGGCTGCTCCTCGCCGGCGGTCTCGACACCACCCGGGCGGCGGCGTCCGCGGGGGCCATGCTGCCGATGATCGAACACCCCGACCAGTGGCGGATCCTCCAGGACGAGCCTTCCCTCCTGTCGAGCGCGGTGGACGAGTTCGTCCGGTGGGCCAGTCCGATCACCTCGGAGGCCCGTACCGTCACCGGGGAGACCGAGCTCGGAGGTGTGGCGCTTCGGGACGGCGACCGGGTGGCGGTGTGGTCGCCGTCGGCCAACCGCGACGAGGACCACTTCGACGAGCCGTTCCGCTTCGATGTCCGCCGCGAGGGCAATAGGCATCTGGGCTTCGCCTACGGCGAGCATTACTGCCTCGGTGTGCACCTGGCCCGGCTCACCCTGCGGGTCGAGTTCGAGGAAATCCTGGCCCGGTTCGGGTCGGTCGAGATGACCGGGCCGCCCTCCCGGGTGCGGTCCAACTTCGTGGGCGGTCTCAAGCACCTGCCCGTCCGGATGGACCCCCGCTGAGGACCGCCGCCGGGTTGGTCTCGCGGGTATTCATTACCCCTTCTCAGGTTCGGCTCATGTACCCCTGCTTGACTCCTGGCCATGGAACCGACTGAAGCGGACCGCTGGATCGTGATGGTTCAAGGTGAGTTGGATGCCTCGAGCCGTAGGCACATGGCCGATTTGGCCGCCATCCTGGCTGGTCCCGGTCGGGACGTGGAGCTCGACCTGAGCGGCGTCACCTTCGTCGACTCGTCGGGCTGGGCGGCCGTAGAGGCGGCGGTCGAGGCGCTGGAGGCCGGCGGCGTGGCCGCCCGGGTCGGTCGCATGAGCGAGCCGGTGCGGCGGGTCCGGGCCGTGCTCGGCGCGGCCCAGCTGACCCCGGCGGCCTGACCGGCGTGGGCGCCGCGTCGGCCCTGGGCGCCGTCTCGGCTGTGGTCGACGAGGTGCTCGAGGGCTCGGTCGCAGGCAGCTTCTCGAGGGTCGGCTACGAGGTCAGGCGTCGCCTCGGCGACTGGTCCGAGCCGGCCGCCATGCCCGGCCGATCGGTCATGGTTACCGGCGCGACCTCCGGCCTCGGGTTCGAGGCGGCCCTCAGCTTCGCCCGGTTGGGTGCCGCCGTGACCATCCTCGGGCGGGATCAGGGGCGCTCCGAGGAGGCCTGCCGGTCCATCGCCGAACGGTCGGGCCGCGGCAGGGTCGATTTCGTAGTGGCCGACATGGCCGACCTCGACTCGATCCGGCGAGCCGCGACCGCCTACTGCGACCAGCACGAGACCCTCGACGTCCTCGTTCACAACGCCGGCATGCTCACCCGCGAGTACCAGCAGGCGCCCGGCAGCGGCGTGGAGCTCACCGCCGCGGTCCACGTGCTCGGCCCCTTCCTGCTGACCGGGCTGCTCCTACCGACGCTGCGTCGAGCGGCCGCCGAGACCACCCACCCGGCCCGGGTGCTCACCGTGTCGTCGGGTGGCATGTACCTGCAGAGATTCGACCTCGATCGTCTCGATGCCGGCCCGACCGGCTTCGACGGCCCCGGCGCCTACGCCCGGGCCAAGCGGGCTCAGGTGGTCCTGGGGCACGCCTGGGCCGACCGGGTCGACCCCCGCGAGGTGGTCTTCCAGACCATGCACCCCGGCTGGGCCGACACCCCCGGGGTGCGCTCGTCGCTTCCCGCCTTCTACCGCCTGACCCGGCCGATCCTGCGCACCCCCGCACAAGGGGTCGACACTCTTGTGTGGCTGGCCCAAGCACCCGAGGCCGAAGTGCGCTCCGGCGCCTTCTGGCTCGACCGGCGGGCCCGGGGCGAGCACCGCTGGCCCGGCACCCGGCCCTCAGACCCGGACGAGGAGCGGACCCGACTGTGGCAATGGTGCTCCGAGCGGTCGGGTTGGAGCCTCCCCGCCTGAGCCCGGCGCTCGAACGCCCGGCACCGGCGCGCCGGGGGCTACCGGGCCCGGGGCTCAGAAGCCCCGGGCGACGATGACCGGCACGGCGATCGCCACCAGGCCCGCGCCGACGAGCAGCGACGTGGTGCGGGCCCGGCTCGGGTGACGGGCATACCCGATACAGACGAGCACCCCGAGCGCCGCCGGTATGTAGTAGCGGAAGACCGTCGAGAACGACCACGAGTAGTAGACGCCCACCTGCCCCACCGCCATGAAGCCGAGGAGAGCCACCACATGGACGGCGTAGGTGGCCCAACCCCAGGTCGTCGCCGACCGCCAGCCGCAGCCCGAGGGGAGCAGCGCCCACAACGCGACCACCGAGGGCACGAGGAGCAGTAAGACGTCGGCGACGACCTCGGGGGCGGGCATGGAAAGGGGGTTTGGCGGCGGGTTGGGGGTGGAGGCCAGCCAGTGCGACAGGAACAGCAGGTACGCCCCGAACGGGACGCTGGCCGTGGCCACGAACCGCACCGCCGCGGCGACCCGGTGGCGCACCGGGGCGACCCTCGATCTCTCGTCACCCAAGAGTCCTAGAGCCAGGCCGAGGGCCATCATGGCGGTGTAGATGGCCACCTCCTGACGGGCGAACATGGCCACGGCCATGACCACCGAAGCCAGGACCGGCCTCGACCTCCGTGGTGAGTCGACGAGCAGCAAGGCCACCGCCACCAGGCTGTAGGCGATCCCGTCGGTCAGGTCGTTGCGGACGGTCACGAGGACGCCGGGCCAGAGGCCGTACAGCAGCGCCCAGCCCGGCGCCCGTTCGCGCCCCACCAGCCAGGCGGCCGCGGCCCACGCTCCCACGATGGGCGCCAGCCAGGAGAACCCGAGCATCAGCCACGGCACCAGCGCCTTATGCCCGAAGGAGAGGGCCGCGACCGCGGCCGGCTCGAGTATCCGCTGGTAGCGGTACAGGGGATTGTCGAGCACGCCCCGGGCGCCGACGGGGTGGAGGGCCAGAAGCCAGGTGAACTGGCCGTCGTAGCCGTAGTAGCTCGGGTTGGCGGCCCCGGCCCCGTACCTGCCCGGCAGGGAAGGGAGGCCCAGTCCCTTCTGGTCGGCCAGTTGCACGTAATGGCGGCCCGGGTTGACGAAGGCGTAGGGGGAGGGGTGCACCAGCAGCACGGCGATGATCCACACGCCGTAGATCCCACCGACGGTGGCCGCCACGGCTCGGGGCGACGACACGAGTCGCTGGGCCGAGGCGGCCAGGCCGTCGGTCATCTAGCGGGTGATGACCGTGAAGAAGTCCCGGCTGCAGGTCGTCAGATAGGTGCAGTGGGGTACCGCGGCGGCTCCGCTTCCGCTGGGCGTGTAGTCGGCCGGCGTCTGGGTCTGGCCGGCGACGAGGGGCAGGGCCGGCGCGGTGTTCTGAGCGGCCCCGGCGAAGGTGATGGTCCCGGGGGCGGGGTACAAGAAGCCACGCACCAGCGGCGCGTTCATATCGAGTTCGAGAGCCCTTACCACCCCGTGGGCGAGCAGGGCGTTGGTCAACGCCGGGATGCTGACGTCGGTTCCGGCGGCCCAGACGATCTGGCCGGCGGCGGTGATACCGAGCGAGCTGCGAGCCACGAGGGGTGCAGCCCGGAATGCCACTCCCCACCACTGCTCGAGCTGCGTCTCGTTGGCGGGGTTCTGCAGCTGGGGTTGCCCACCGTCGACGAGCAGTTGCAGGTTCTGACGCACTGATGCCACCACGCGCCCCGGGGCCGGGACCTCCTCACCCCACGAGCCTATGTCGACGCCGCCGTCGGCGTAGATGACCACACTGGCCGCCCCCTCGACCAGCGGCACGACCGTGTGGCCCTCCGAGAGCCAGCCCCCCCGGGAGTCGGCCATCTTGAATCCGGCGTTGAAGGCGGCCAGCAGGCTGGCCTGCTCGGCGGCCCCTACGGCGGGGCCGTTCAGCCACGGTCCCGGCGAGCCGGGTTGGAGGGTCCCGGCGTGCAGCACGAGTCGGGTCCGGGCCGGGTCGAACTCGGCCACCGTTATGGAACCCTGGCCGGGGCCGGCGGGAGGGGCCTGCCAGACGTCGTCGACGGTCAGGCCTCCGACGGTCTGGCTGGCGACGAGGGCCTGGTCGGCCACAGACGTCGTCGGCAGGGGAGGCGCCCCCGCGGCGGTGGGGGCGGCCAGGAACTGCTCGAGGGCCTGGGCCACCCCTTGGGCCATGGCTTCCTGGCCGACCTCGGTGTCGGCGATCGAGGCCTCGAAGGGGTCGGTGATGTACAGCGGCTCGATCAGGGCGCCGGGCATGGAGCTGGGGGTGGGGTTGAATCCGTCCCCCGGCGGACCGAGCAGCATCAGGTGCGAGTACGCGGCGGCCGCCGTCGACGCCGGCGGCCCCCCGAGCGAGGCGTCGTTCACCACCCCGCCGTCGGGGATCCCCCAGGCCTGGGCGTCGAAGCGGGCCATCACGTCGCCCTGCACCAGCTGAGCCAACTGGAGGTTCTGCTCGGAGAAAGGACGGGCCGTGTCGTAACCGGTGATGGAGCCGGCGGCGTTGGGTGGCCCGGCGTCGAAGTAGACTCCGACGAGGGCCTGGGCCCCCGATTCGTTGGCGCAGGCGTCGCGGGCGGCGACGTCGTCGTGGACCGCCTGGTCGGTGAGGATCCCGTTGGCCAGGTCGGCGCCGCTCAGCCGGCCGACCAGGCCCGGTCCGGTCCGCGACACCACCACGGTCAGGCCCTGAGCCCTCAGGAGCGGCACGGCGTCGAGCACCACGGCCAGGGTGAGGTCGGCTTCGTGGACGGTGACCCCGCTGGAAGTGGTGCCCACCGCACCCGGGTCGGGTCCGCCGTGGCCGGCGTCGAGGAACACGGTGCGGTGGCGGTCAGCGGCGGTAGGGGGGTACAGCACGCACGCCCCGGGCGCGAAGCGGGCGGCGTCCACGGGGTGCGGGCCGGCCGGAGCCGGGACCGTGGTCGAAGTCGGGAGCCGGCTCCCCGAAGACGTCCCGGCCGGCCCGCCCCGCCCCGCCGCGCTGGCGCTTCTCGGGGGGTGCGTCGGCGACAGGAGCATCGCCGCGGTCATCGACGCCGCGGCTACCACCACACCTACCACCGCCGGTGCCCGCCGATCGAGCCGC
>JAGWSF010000140.1 GCA_028876385.1 Acidobacteriota bacterium
CACCACCATGGTCAACGGCCTGGGCGTGGTCGGCTGGGGCGTCGGCGGCATCGAGGCCGAGGCGGCACTGCTCGGTCAGCCCCTCTACCAGCCGATGCCCAACGTGGTCGGCTTCCGTCTCGACGGCCAGCTGCCGTCAGGGTCGACCGCCACCGACCTGGTGCTGTACGTGACCGAGATGCTGCGTGCCCACGGCGTGGTCGGCAAGTTCGTGGAGTTCTTCGGCGAGGGCGTGTCGTCGGTCCCGCTGGCCAACCGGGCGACCATCGGCAACATGTCGCCCGAGTACGGCTCGACGTGCGCCATTTTTCCCATCGACGACGAGACCCTCAACTATCTGCGGTTGACCGGTCGCGACGCCGAGCGGATCGCCCTGGTGGAGGCCTACGCCAAGGAGCAGGGTCTGTGGCACGACCCCGCCCACCGGCCCGACTACTCGGAACGACTCAGCCTGGATCTCTCCACCGTGGTGCCTTCGCTGGCCGGCCCGGCCCGCCCGCAGGACCGGGTCCGCCTGGACCAGGCGGGGGCCGAGTTCGCCAAGTCGGTGGTCAAGGTGCTGGGCGCCGATCCCGACAGCGCCCCTTCCAACCCGACGCCGGTGTCGCTCGACGACGGTTCGTCGTTCGATCTCGACCACGGGCACGTGGTCATCGCCGCCATCACCTCGTGCACCAACACCTCCAACCCGTCGGTGATGGTGGCGGCCGGCCTGCTGGCCCGCAACGCCGTCCAACGGGGTCTGCGCACCAAGCCCTGGGTGAAGACCACCCTGGCTCCCGGCTCGAAGGTGGTGATGGACTACTACGAGAAGGCCGGCCTGGTGCCCTATCTCGACCAGCTCGGTTTCGCCCTGGTCGGCTACGGCTGCACGACCTGCATCGGCAACAGCGGGCCGCTTCTGCCCGAGATCTCCGACGGGATCGCCCGGGGCGACCTGGCGGCCGTCTCGGTCCTTTCGGGAAACCGCAATTTCGAGGGTCGCATCGGCCCCGATGTGCGTATGAACTACCTGGCGTCGCCGCCGCTCGTCGTGGCCTACGCGCTGGCCGGATCGATGAAAGTGGACCTGGTCGGCGAACCCCTGGGCACCGGGTCCGACGGTCAGCCGGTCTACCTGAGGGACATCTGGCCGAGCCCCGCGGAAGTGGCCGAGGTGACCGGCGCGTCGATCACCTCGGAGATGTTCGCCGGTTCCTACGGTTCGGTCTACGAGGGTGACAGCCGCTGGCAGCAGCTCGAGGTGCCCACTGGCGACTCGTACGAGTGGGACCCGACCTCCACCTATGTCCGCAAGCCCCCCTACTTCGACGGCATGGGCATGACCCCGGCACCCCTCGCTGACGTGCGGGGGGCCCGGGTGCTGGCCAAGCTCGGCGACAGCGTCACCACCGACCACATCTCGCCGGCCGGCAACATCCGCAAGGACGGGCCGGCGGGCCGCTGGCTCCTCGACGGCGGCGTGGACCCCGCCGATTTCAACCAGTACGGGTCCCGTAGGGGCAACCACGAAGTGATGATCCGCGGCACCTTCGCCAACATCCGCCTCCGCAATCAGCTGGTACCTGGCACCGAGGGCGGGGTGACCCGCTACCTGCCCGACGGGGAGCAGATGGCCATCTACGACGCCTCGCAGCGCTATCAGGCGGCGGGGGTCCCCCTGCTCATCCTGGCCGGCAAGGAGTACGGTTCGGGTTCGAGCCGGGACTGGGCGGCCAAGGGCACCGCCCTGCTCGGGGTGCGCGCCGTTCTGGCCGAGAGCTTCGAACGGATCCACCGCTCCAACCTCGTCGGCATGGGCATCCTGCCCCTGCAGTTCGCCGACGGGGAGACCGCGGAATCGCTAGGACTGACCGGCGAGGAGGTCTACGACATCACCGGGCTGGAGGGCCTGGAGGTGGGCCAGCCCTTGCCCCACACCCTCGAGGTCACCGCCCGCCGGGAAGGCGGCGAGACGGTCACCTTCGCCGCGGTGCTGCGCATAGACACCCCCAAAGAGGCCGAGTACTACCGCCACGGCGGCATCCTGCTCTACGTCCTGCGCCAGTTGCGCTAGGCGTCGGGTCGGGAACCCACCGGCGGGTGCAGCCCCCGCTTCGGGTCGAGGTTGGCCCCGACGACCCGTTCCAGCACCTCGAGCATGGCCCGCGCCGGGGCCGACGGCCGGCCCCGGCGGCGCAGAACCAGGCCGACCCGGCGTAGAGGCATTCCCTCTATCCCGATCCGGCTGTAGCCGCCGCCTTCGCTGGCTCCGGTGGCGGGCAGGATGGCCGGGCCGTAGCCGCGCAGGCACAGCGAGGCGATCAGCCGCACCCCGTCGAGTTCGGCCAGGGGGTTCAGGGTGACACCGGCGCTACGGCAGGCCCACTCGATCTCCTGGCGGAAGTTGGTGCCGGGGGCGGGAAGCAGCAGGCTGAGACCGTCGAGGTCGCTCATCCTGACCCGGTCCCGGTCGGCCAGAGGATGGTCGGGGGCCACGACCAGCACCAGGTCCTCGGAGAACAGGGCCCGTTCCACCAGGTCCGGGTTGCTGTGGGGCAGAAGGACCAACGCCGCGTCGAGAGACCCGGCGGCGAGAAGCGGCTCCAAGGTGGCCGACGTGCCGTCGCCGATGACCAGGCGCACCCGGGGGTGAACCTCGGCCATACGGTCGAGCAGGAGGGGCGCCAACCAACGGGCCGTGGTACCGATCATCCCGATGCGGGCGGTCCCGGAGATGTCGTGGCGCAGGGCGGCCACGTCGGCCACCGTCGCCTCGATCTCCGAGCAGATGCGCCTGGCCCGCTCGAGAACGGCCGCCCCCTCCTCGGTCAGCTGTCCCGTCGGTCGGTCGACCAGTTGCACCCCTAGCTCCCGCTCGAGGCGGGCCATGTGGCTCGACACATTGGACTGGACCGTGCTCAAAGCGGTGGCTGCGGCCGAGAAACTGCCATGGTCGGCGATGGCGATCAGGGCCTGCAGCTGCCGGAGTTCCACTTCCCTCTATCGTCGCGAATGATAGAAAGGTCTAGCAGAAACTCCTAAACCGATGCGGTCGCCCAGCCGATGACTAATACAGCTGTCCGGAGCGCTATCCCCCCCTCCAGCGAACCGGACCCAACGAAGGGCCCCGCCTTCCTCCCCCTGGGCCGGGCCCTTCGTCGCGTCCGGGCCGGGTGACGGTAGCGTTGGGCCCGATGGCATCGGCCGCCGTGTTCGATCTGGACCGTACCCTGCTGCGCACTTCGAGCACCCCGGCCATCAACGCCGCCCTGTTCGAAGCCGGGTTGACGTCGCGCGACTCACTGCCCGGTCAGCGGCTGCTCCTCGGCTGGTACGACGCCTTCGGCGAGACGCTGCCCTCCATGGCCCTGGCCCGGGCCGCGGCCTGGGCGTCACGGGGCTGGCCGGTCGCCCAGGTGGCGTCGGCGGCCCAGGCCGCCGCCGAACTTCTCGCCCCCGCCGTGCAGCCCTACGCCTACGAGCTGCTCGACCGCCAGCGGCGGTCCGGGCACCGCCTGGTGCTGGCCACGACCACGCCCGATCATCTGGTCCGGCCTTTCGCCGAGAAGCTGGGCTTCGACGAGGTCATAGCCACCCGCTACGCCACCACCACCGATTCGGCCGGGATCGAACGCTACAGCGGTCGCCTGGCCGGCGGTTTCGTGTGGGCCGCCGGAAAGCTCGTCGCGGTGCGCCGCTGGGCCCGTTCGGAGGGCGTGTCCCTCACCGCCAGCGCGGCGTTCTCAGACAGCTTCTACGACCTCCCGCTCTTGTGCGCGGTGGGCCACCCGACGGCGGTGAACCCCGACATCCGGCTCCACGCGCTGGCTGCCGCCCGGCGCTGGCCGGTTCTGCACCTCAACTCCCCGGCGGGCGTGCCCAAGGTGTTCGGCGCCGAGCCCATGGACATCCTGCGGTTGTGGGCCCAGCAGGTCGCTCTGCCCCTCGCCCGCCTGGACCTGGCCGGCACGGGGAACATCCCGAGGTTCGGCCCGGCCATCGTGGTGGCCAACCACCGCAGCTACTTCGATCCGGCGGTCTGGCTGCTGGCCGTCTTCGACGCCGGTCGCAACCCCCGCACCCTCGGCAAGAAGGAGGTGCTCGACGCGCCTCTGATCGGTCCGCTGGTGCGGGCTTCGGGGGCCATACGGGTTGACCGCGACGGTGGTGGGCCGGCCGCCCTGGCCGCGGCCGAGGTCGCCCTGCGCGGCGGGGAGCTCGTCCTCATGGCGCCTCAGGGGACCATCCCGCGGGGTCCTGACTTCTTCGATCCGGTGCTGAAGGGCCGCACCGGTGCCGCCCGGCTGGCCCACGCCACCGGCGCCCCCGTCATCCCCATGGCGGTGTGGGGGACGGAGCGGGTGTGGCCCCGGTCGTCACGGCTGCCCGACGTGCGCCGGCTTCTGCCCCGCCCGACGGTACGAGTCCGGGTGGGACGGCCCGTCACCGGGCTGTCCGGCACCGATCTGGTGGCCGACACGGCCCGCATCATGCAGGCCATCACCGAGCTCCTGCCGCCCGAGGCCCGATCGGCTCGGGTGCCCACCGCCGAGGAGCTGCAGCGCACCTACCCGCCGGGGCGCTGACGGGGCGCCGACCCCACCGGGCGGCGACGCTCATCGGGGCGGGGGGCCCTGGCCGGCGCTTCACCACGCCCGGCGCCTGCGCTCGTCGGGCCGCGCCGTCAGGCGCTCCACGGCCAGCGCTCGCGGCGCCGGCTGCGGTCCGGTCGGCGGGGCCGG
>JAGWSF010000141.1 GCA_028876385.1 Acidobacteriota bacterium
GCCGTGTGCGTCCTGGAGCCGACGCTGACCGTCGGGTTCCCAACCGTCGATGCGGTAGAAACGCTCGGCTCGTTCGTTGCCCACCAGCACCCACAGGACCGCCTCGGAGAAACGTTCCTGGCTCACCCGGCTCCGGACGTCGTCGATAAGCAGCCGCCCTACCCCGCGGTTCCACCAATCAGGGTGTACGTAGATGGCGTACAACTCGCCGGCAGAGAGCGCACCGGGGAGAGCCGCGACGGTGTATGCTGATCTGCATGCAGTCTACGAGCGTGCGGATTGACGGCGAAACTCACGAGGAGCTGAAGCGGTTGGCCGGCGAGCTCGGTACGACGGTTGGTCGCACTGTCACCCTCGCAGTTCGTGCTCTGCGTCAGGACCGCGTCGGGGAGCAACTGGCTGAGTCGTTGCGCGACGACGAGACGGCCTGGCTGGATGCTGAACTCGGGTGACGTGGTCGATCTCGACCTCGGATTGCCCCACGGTCGAGAGGCTGGCTTTCGTCACCCCGCAGTAGTCGTGTCGGCTCAGCGCATCCTCGGCGCCGATCCGTCCATCGTCTATGTCGTGCCCTTGACGTCGACTCTGCGGGGCTTCCATGCGGAGATCACGATCGAATCTGACGACCACAACGGTCTCACCGGGCGCTCCGCTGCCCAATGTCAGCACCTGCGGGCGGTGTCGGCCGGCCGGATCGTCTCCGTTCGCGGCAACGTTGGAGCCGCCATAGTCGCCCAAATCCGAGAGACGATCGCCGTCCTGCTCGACATTTCAGTCTGAATCGGCATCCGTCCCCTACCGCTCACGAACAGGGTCTCAATATGCCAACGGCAGTGTGCCCCCTAATCGCCGGCTGGGAGGCAGTTATCCCGACGCCGTCGACGCGGTTAAGGCTTTCTCAGTCGGCGGTGCCTCGGGGGACGATCCATTTATGGGGTTGGCCGGTCATCTCAGCAACTAGTTCGAAGTCGCCGTCGTAGTGCAACACGGTCAGCCCGCGTGCCTCGGCGGTCGCGGCAACGAGGGCATCGACGAGAGACAGCGCGCGATGTCGGCTTCTGCTTGCAAGGTCGGCTTGGATCGCAAGTGCTCGTTGGTGATCAGCGTCGGTGGTCGGTACGGCGGGGAAGGACTGCAGTCGGTTGGCGACCTCCCGGCAGTCGTCGGGGCTGCGGGCGGCGTATCCGAGTTCGAATGCGACCGGGCTGCTCAGGGCGACGTGTCGTCCCGCAGCAAGTGGGGCAAAGGCTGCAGCCACGGCTGGCTTGGTCAGCCGTGCGAAGACGCTGGTGTCGACGAGGTAGCGGACGCTTGCCACCTATTCGTCGGGTCCCCACGCCCGTTCGGCAGCTTCGAAGTCGAAGCGTCCGTCTTGGGCGAGCATGGCGACGAGTTCCAGCCGGCGTCGGGCGTGGACGATTTCACGCAGGGCAGCATCGATCGTCGCCCGCAGGGTGGTCGTGCCGAGAATCTCAGCGGCCTGTTGAACGATGTCTGGATCAACTTCGACAGATGTCTTGGACACGGTGCTGATGATATCGGATGGGCGCACTCTTTACACCGGGGTGTCCCATGAGCCGTGCCCAAGAACGCCTTTCCGAGCCTGTCACCGAACGCCGGCTCGGGGCTCTTGGCTTATGTTCGCCGGACGAGGATGCGCCGACTGTTGGCTGTATGCGCCCGGAGAGCCTCGAAATCAGCAACATCTGCCGTCAGGACGAGCACCCGGTCGCGACGAGCTTCGTGGTCCGCAACGGCGACCACTACAGCGTCGACGGCCGACGGCGCTCGCCGGCGGGCCGGTATGACCCTGGCGCGTAGTTCACCTGCGGCGTTCGCCCTGCCCTCATCGAGGGCCAGTCGCCGGGTGGATCGCAGGCCCAGCCGGAGCTGATGGTCCTGTGGTCGGCCAGTCCAGCGTTCGGCGAGCACCGCGGTGGGCACGACCAGGTCGTAGCCCGCTTCGAGCAGCGCCCGACGCCACTCGGGCGAGCCCAGTTCGTCCAGTGCCGTCGAGTCGAGCACGCATACCGGCATCAGCCGGCGGCGCGGTCGACCCTGTGAGGGGCGTCCGCCTCAGCCAGGATCCGCCTGGCCCGCGCCAACTTCTTGTCATCGTAGATACCGCCGCTCGCCTCGAACTCCGACACTTGGCGGGCTAACTCGGCGCGAGCCAAGGCTGTCTCCGTGACTTCCGCTAGACCCTGCTGGCAGGCGGCCGACAGACTGACGCCCAAGGCTCGAGCTTGGGCGACCAACTCTTGGTCGACGGTCACGGTGATCCGGCTCTTCGGCACAGTGTGCATGATAGTACGCATTAGCCAGGCTTCGGCGCCCAGACTCTAAGCAGGGCCGGTTCGCAGGGTGCTGGCGCATGGGCATGCCCCCTAACGTTTCCTCAAGGCATCCCCGAAAATCGCATGACGACTGCCCTCCAACGCCGGCTCCGGGGCTAGATCTTCTGCGCTCCATCGGCCTCCCGCCGGCTGGACGTGTACTTCGGCTGATGCCTCGTGCGCCCAGGCTGTCACGGGTGGGTCACTCTCAGGATGAACTGAGGTGGTACCATATGTAGTACCACTTTGGAGGAGTCATGGCTATTACGGCATCTGAGGCCCGCAAGAACCTGTTTCCGCTCATCGCTCAGGTAAACGACGACCGTCAACCAGTCGAGATCACCTCGAAGAACGGCGACGCCGTACTGATGTCGCGCGACGACTACGACGCCTTGACCGAGACGGCGTGGCTCCTGCGCGTTCCTGCCAACGCACAGCGACTCATGGAGAGCCTGGCGCAAGCTCGCTCGGGACAGCGCGAAGCTCACGATCTGGGCTGATGCGCTTGGTCTTCACCCCCCACGGTTGGGACGACTACCTCTACTGGCAGAGAACTGACAAGGCGACCCGGAACCGGTTGAACCGCCTCCTCAACGAGGTCCTCAGAGATCCGGTGGTCGGCATTGGCAAGCCGGAGCCGCTTCGGCATGTCCTGGCAGGCTGCTGGTCGCGCCGTATCGACGAGGAGCATCGGCTGGTCTATCTCGTGGATGGCGACGACATCGTGGTGCTGCAAGCTCGATTTCACTACGAGCCCTGACGCCCCCGGCGACCCAGAACGCCAGACCCGATGCAGCACGCGACCTGTTCCTGCATCTTGAAGGTGCTCCCTAAGGACGCCTCGGCCAGTCCCCGAAACCCGAAGGTCGGGTGCCCTCTATCGCCGGGACCTGGACGGTCGCGACGTGGTCATGGCCTGCTGGACCACCACCGAGATGACTATAATAGTGGTCATGTCCGAGACTTTGCCGCTAGCGGAGATCAAGGCCCACCTGTCCGAAATCGTGGACCGCGTGGAACGTGAGCACGAGCGGGTCATCTTGACGCGCAACGGCCGACCGGCCGCAGTCATCCTCAGCCCGGGCGACCTCGAAGCCCTCGAGGACACCCTCGAGTTGCTCTCAGACCCTCAAGCCCTAACAGAGATTCAGGCCGCACGCGATGACCTCGCCCAAGGTCGGGTAGTCACCGCAGAGGAGTTGCGCTCCAAGTACCTCCATCGGTGAGCCCGCCGCCATATCGAGTGGTCGTCACCGCCACTGCGGAACGGGCCCTTGGCCGCCTGCCCGAAGGAGTAGCGGCCGCAGTCGTCGAGTTCATGGTCGGAGCCCTGAGCGAGACTCCTCGACGAGTAGGCCACCCGCTTCGTCAGGACCTGACCGGACTATGGGCAGCTCGTCGGGGACCTTACCGGGTCATCTACGAGATCGATGACGACGAGCACGTCGTCAAGGTCCTGAGGATCGACCACCGAGTCGACGTATACAGACCTCGCTGACCATCCCCAAACATCCCCCGGCGCCGATCCCAAAACGACGGACCCAAACCGTCCCTGATCGCCGGCTTGAGGTCGTCATACGGTGTTCTCGCCGGACGCCCAGGACGATCACTGGCTCGATCCTGGAGGTGTCAGGTCGTTAGTTCGAACGGTGCTACGCGTAGCTCTGCAGCGCGGGCTCCGGCATGGAGTCGCTGGTCCCACACGGCCACAATGAGGTCAGTGTCCCCGATAGCCAGGGCGCTGGCCAGATGTACAGCATCGGCGCCCCGAAGGGCATGGACTCGCGCGAGGTGCCCGGCCTGGCGTTCAACCTCTCCCGTCAACTCGACCGGTCGGGTCGCGCTCCAGTACTCCTCCCACGCATCCTCGGCTGCGGTCAGGTCTTGGTCGTCGAGATCATGATTGCGACCAGCGGCCGCAAGTGCCGCTCGGACCTCTGGATACGCCAAACGGCTCGACAGCGCGGCGTCGCAACCGTCCCACAGATCAGCAACGAGGTCGCTGCCGGCCTCTTCGACGACCAGCTTCACCAACGCGCTCGAGTCGAAGTAGACGAGCGGCATGCTTCAGCGCCGCTGGTCGCTAACGAGGCTTGAGATCGGGTGACGGGGACGAGGCCGCGACCGCCCGGTAGCAGTCGTTCTCTGAGCGCGCTCAGGACGAGAGATCACTCCCTCCGCAGCCAAGCGCTCCAGAGTGGCCGATGCGGTGATGCCCAGCAGGCGAGCAACCGGGACGCCGCGGTCGGTGACGACGACTTCCTCCCCTTCTCTTGCTCGGTCCAACCATTCACTCAAGTGCGCTCTCAGGTCGCTCACGGCCACATCCATGGGAACTATGGTACATCTCGCCAGAGGCTAACTGTACGAACCGGCTCTGCAGCTGTCCCCTAACGTAAGTCCCCATACTCCCGCTGCCCGACGTCCCCTACCGCAGGCCTGGAGGCAGTTAGCAAGCTGGCGAGGCTTCCCCACGGGCGCGCTCGCGAGGTGGCGCAGCTGCGCGCCTCGCCCGATCCGGTCTTGGCGCTGACTACGGGCGCATGATCTGAAGTGAAGTGTGCCTGGCGAGCACCTCGAAGTCGCTGTCGGCGTGAAGCACCGGTATCGCAGCGCGTATTGCCGCAGCGGCGATTAGACAGTCGATCAGCTTCCGGACTGTCTCACCGCCTCGCCGGCAGGTCCGATAAAGAGCGGCCGCCTTTTCGTAGTCGGCCGGATCGGTCGGTATCAGTGATCCTCGGGCGAGCAACCCTCGAAGATCGCCGAGGTGCTGTTCATCACGCGCGCCGGCCAGAAGCTCCGTGCGAACTGGATGGCATGTGGCGATTTCGTCGTCGAGAAGGGCGTCGACGCCAACGCAGACGGCGCTGCCCGTGTCGCGCAGGAACTCGACCCAAGCCGATGTGTCGATGAGGATCACCCGGCTCGGCCGGTCCGCATCTGGTCGAGATCTCCTTCCCACCCGGAGCCTCGGAGACTCCGCGCCTTGTCCAGGCTAAGTGGTTCGCCAGCGACAGTTCGGAGCGCGAAGTTGACCGCGTCGCGTTTGGTGGTGAGGTGGTAGCGCTCCATCACCGCCAAGCAGGCGTCCTCATCGATGTCGATGTTGGTGCGTGACATACACCTATCATGCACCTCGATCGAGTAACGGCACGGAGATGGGAGTCGGCTACCGACGCCTGCGGTCACCGCGGTTCTGATGCCGGGGCCGTCGTCGCCTTCGGGCAAGAGCGGCTACGAACTCGGCGTGTGTATCTCTGGGCAGCAGATCGTCGAGCAGTTGCCGGGCTTGGCCCTTCGGGCACGTCATCACGGCGAATCCGAGGTCCACGACGTCTACCGGACCGCCTTCGTCCAGATTCCATCGGTGACGGGCCGCGGCTGGCAACTCAGGACCCGGACGGCGAACAAGCACCGCAAGCACCCCGGCTGGCGGTCAAGGAGAGCCGGAGGGCCCCAGGGAAATGGGACACACGCTGTAAGCGTTCGGGTGTAGAGCCGGGCGCAGTGGGTGGGCCGTGGCCGCAATCAGGTGGCCGCAATCAGGTGGCCGCAATCAGGTGGCCGCAATCAGGTGGCCGCAATCAGCATGTCCGTCACGCGGGATCGGCGAGCGGCTCACCCCCTCAGGCGGTGTCGGGCTCGGGGCCGGCCGGCGCGTCGAAGCCCCCCGAACGCTCCAGCAGGTCGCACAGCGGCCCGAACAACGACGGGGCCGCGGCCACCACCAGCCGGTTCCCCACCTGAGCGACGCGCGCCCCCGCCTCCGCGGCGATCAGCGAGCCGGCGCTCAGGTCCCAGGGGTTGAGGCCCCATTCGAAGTAGGCGTCGTAGCGCCCGCCGGCCGTCCAGCACAGGTCCAGGGCGGCCGACCCCAGCCGGCGCACGTCGCGGATCTCGCCGATCAGGCGGGCCAGGACCCCGGCTTGCCACACCCGCCGGTCGGGGCGGTAGCCGAACCCGGTGGCGCACAGCGCCGTGGCCAGAGTGGAGCGGCCTTCGGGAACCTCGCAGCGCTGACCATTGCGGTAGGAGCCGTGGCCGGTCATCGCCGCCCACACCTCCTCTCGGGACGGGTCCATGACCACCCCGACCACCGCCGAGCCGTCCATCTCGGCGGCGATCGACACCGAGAACTGCGGCAGGCCGAAGAGGAAATTGGTGGTCCCGTCGAGCGGGTCGACGACCCACCGGACCCCGCTGGTCCCCCCGGTGGTGGTCCCTTCCTCGCCGAGCACGGCATCGTCGGGGCGGCGGGAGCCGAGCACCCGGTTGACCTCCGCCTCGGACCGCCGGTCGACATCGGACACCATGTCGGTGGGGGAGATCTTGGTGTCCACCCCGGTGACCTCGGCGGTGGTCAGGACCGCCGTCGCCGCCCGGGCCGCCTCCACGGCGGTGCTCGCCAGGTCGACCAGAAGGGGATCGACCCGGGCCGGGTCGATCCCGAACGCCTCGGGGGTGGTCCAGTCGGCGAGGGGGCGGGGGGCGGCGTCGTCGCTCATGGGACCCTTGTTAGTAGGTTGGCCGGGTGCAGGTAGACCTCCGCTCGGACACCGTGACCCGTCCGACCGCTGACATGCGCCGGGCCATGGCCGAAGCCGACGTCGGCGATGACGAGTACGGCGAGGATCCCACGGTCCGCCTCCTGCAGGAGAGGTTCGCCGAGCTGACCGGCAAACAGGAGGCCATGTTCGTCCCCTCGGGCACCATGGCCAACCAAGTAGCCCTGCGCTGCCTGACCCGACCCGGTGACGCCGTGGTCACCGGCCGCCATCAGCACGTGCTGCTCTACGAGGAGGGCGCCGGCCCGATCAACTCCGGGATCTCCTTCCTGCCCGTGGCCGACCCGCTCGGGACCCTCGAACCGGCCGAGGTGCAGCACGTAATCGCCTCGGGGGACCACCACCAACCCGCGGTGAGGCTCATCACCGTGGAGGACACCCACATGGCGGCCGGCGGCCGGGTCTGGCCGATGCACCAGATCGACTCGTTGGCTGCGCTGGCCCGGTCCGAGGGGGTGCCCATCCACCTCGACGGGGCCCGGCTGTGGAACGCCTCGGTGGCGAGCGGGGTGACCCCGGCGGTCCGAGCCGCCCACGCCACCACTGTTATGGCCTGCCTGTCCAAGGGGCTGGGGGCGCCGGTGGGGTCCCTGCTGGCGGGCCCGGCTGAGTTGATGGACGAGGCCCGGCTGGCCCGCAAGCGGTTCGGGGGCACGATGCGGCAGTCGGGGGTGATCGCCGCCGCCGGGCTGGTGGCCCTCGGACGCATCGACCGCCTGGCCGAGGACCACGAAAAGGCCCGACGCCTGGCCCTGGCCGTGGCCGAGCGCTGGCCGGAGTCGGGACTCGATCCGGCCTCGGTGGAGACCAACATCGTGATCTTCTCCCACCCCGACCCGGCCGGGTTGCTGCGTCACCTCGCCGACGGCGGCGTGGTGGCGGGGACGGTCGGGCCCGGGCGGGTGCGGTTGGTGACCCACGCCGACGTCGACACCGCGGGGATAGACCGGGCCTGCGCCCTGATCGCCAAGGCCCCCTGACGTGGCCGAACTGGTCGCTTCGGTGCCGGCAAGGGTGCTGGCCATCTACGCCCACCCCGACGATCCCGAGGTGGCGGCCGGGGGAACCCTGGCCAGTTGGGCGTCGGCCGGCTCCGAGGTCCACGTCTGCATCTGCGCGGAAGGGGACAAAGGTTCGCTCGATCCGGCTACCGACCCCGCCGAGCTGACCCGCCGGCGGCGGGAGGAGACGGGCGCGGCCGGCAGGATCCTCGGGGTGAAGGCCCACCACTGGCTGGGGTTCCCCGACGGCGACCTCGACAACGATGCGGACCTGCGGGCCCGGCTCGTGGAGCTGATCAGGGAGCTACGTCCGGTGGCGGTCATGGCCCCCGACCCGACCGCGGTGTTCTTCGGGACCGGCTACGTCAACCACCGCGATCACCGCGCCGTGGGCTGGGCGGCCATCGACGCGGTGGCCCCGGCCGCCGCCAACCCCCACTACTTCCCCGACCGGGGGGCGGCCCACAACGTCGAGTTGCTTTACCTGTCGGGAACGCTCGAGCCCGACGTCTGGGTCGACGTCTCGGGCTATATCGACGTCAAAGCGGCCGCCATCGCCTGCCACGCCAGCCAGTTGGGTGACTCCGGGGAGTGGCTGCGCCACGCCGTACGCCAGCGGGCCGAGGAGGCCGGCCGGGTGGCGTCGGTGCCCCATGCCGAGGGCTTCCGGCGCATCACGCTGCCCTGATCCCCTCCGCCCCTCCGGTCCTCCGCCCCTGAGCCCGTCGAGCCAGCCGGCCGCCGCGGTCGTCGTCGCGGGGGTCTGGAAGAATCGGAACGTGCCTGCTCCCGCCCGCGGTGGCGAGTCGTCGGGTGTCTCCGCCGCCGCGGCGAGCCGACGCTGGATCCTCCACGTGGACATGGACGCCTTCTTCGCGTCGGTCGAGGCGCTCGACGACCCGGGGCTGCGGGGCCGGCCCCTGATCGTCGGGGGGGCGGGACGCCGGGGGGTGGTCGCGTCGTGCAGCTACGAGGCAAGGGCCTTCGGGGTGCGCTCGGCGATGCCGTCGGCCGTGGCCCGGCGGCTGTGCCCCGACGCCGTGTTCGTGGCCGGCCGCTACAGCCGCTACAGCGAGGTGAGCCGGCAGATGCACCAGATATTCGAGCGCTTCACCCCCGTCGTGGAGGGCATCTCGCTCGACGAGGCGTTCCTCGACATCACCGGTTCGATCCGACTGCTCGGCCCGCCGCCGGCCATCGCCGCGGCCATCCGCGACACCGTTTCGGCCGAGCTCGGACTGTCGTGCTCGGTCGGGGGGGCGACGGTGAAGTTCCTGGCCAAACTGGCGTCGGAGGCGGCCAAACCGCCGGTAGGGAGGCGAGGACCGCAGACCCACGGGGTGTTCATCGTGGAGCCCGGCGACGAGCTGCGGTTCTTGCACCCCCACCCCATCGACGCCCTCTGGGGGGTCGGCCCGGCCACCGCCCGGCGCCTGCGACAGGTCGGGGTCGCCACCATCGGCGATCTGGCCGCCATGGACCCCAAGCTCCTCGAGTCGGTGGTCGGGCGGTCCGCCGGCGCCCACCTCGCCAACCTGTCCCGGGGCATCGACGGGCGGAGCGTGGAGGTGCAGCGCGAGACCAAGTCGGTGAGCCACGAGGAGACCTACCCGACCGACCGGCGCGACGCCGAAGGGCTGCGCACCGCCATCCTGGGCATGGCCGACTCGGTGGCCACCCGGCTGCGGCAGGCCCATCTCGCCGGTCGGACGGTGACCCTCAAGGTTCGTTTCGGGGATTTCTCCACCCACACCCGCTCGGTGACCTCACCCGTGGCCCTCGACGACGGGGCCCTGATCGCCCGTCACGGCGCCGCTCTGCTCGACAGCTTCGACATCGGGCGGGGCGTCCGGCTGCTCGGGGTGGGGGTCACCAACCTGGTGGCGGCCGGCGCCGGCCCCGCCGAGCAGCTCCGTCTCGACCTGTCGGCGGGCGAGCCGTCCCCCGCCGGCCCGACCGGGACGTCGGGCCGGGGCCGACCTTCGGAGCCCGTTCCCACCCAGCCGACGGTCGCCGC
>JAGWSF010000142.1 GCA_028876385.1 Acidobacteriota bacterium
CACATCCGAATAGCCATGGCTCATCGGCTGGTGTCATGGCACGCGCCCTAGCGTCTAGCCGTCACGATGAGTTGGTCGTGGAGCAGGTGGGCCTCGGCCTCTCGGCTGCACCTTGACACCTACGAGGGTCCAGTACCGGCCGACACGACGGTCGGTGAACGCGGCGATCCGTTCGGCGACTACTTCACGATCCTCGGGTGGCTTGGAGCTGAGGGCCTCGAGGCGTTCTACGACCACCAGGGCCTCGGCGGACGCGGGGTCCACCCCCGCTCGAGCGGCGGGGCCGGCGATCTCGCCGACGGCCTTGCCGATCTCGAACTGGGCGACGTCGGGCTCGGGCCCTTCTTCACGGGCGCGTTCGGCCATCCGGTGGCTGGTGGCTATGAAGTCGGGATCGCGGAGCAGGCCCGCGAGTTCAACCCAGGCGTCCAGCTGCTCGGTGGTCGGGTCCTCGGGAAGTTCAGGGACGGCCATGCTCAGTTTCTCGGCGACGGCGTCAGCGTGGTCGCCGAACACTGCGTCGAGATAGTCCTCGACGATGCGGCGGCGCTCCACGGCGGTGAGAGAGGTCAGATCGGCCATATGTTGCAACTCCTCGGGATCGTCGATTCGCATGAACGCCCTCAGAACGGCCCGCTGCAAATGCAGCAGTCGTAGCTGGGCGTCCAGGACGCGGGATTGCTCGGCAACCACCTCTTTCCGTGATACTTCGGCGTCGAGTACCCGCTTGATGTCGTCCAGTCCCACGCCGAGCTCGCGCAGCGTGCGGATCAGCCGGCCCCGATGCACGGAGTCTGTTCCGAACACGCGGTAGCCGGAGCCGGAACGTCGAGCCTCGGGGAGCAGACCAGCGTCTGCGTAGAAGCGCAGTGTTCGTACCGACAGCCCCGTTCTCGCAGCCAGCTGGCCGATCATCATGAACTCAATCATCCAGCTTCCACCTACTTGGAGAGTCAAGACTTCGGCCGGAAGCGAAAAGTCCGACCGGTGGCGGGTAGAAGCCGATAGCCGCCACCCAGCCGGCGTACAGGGGCACCGACCGGCCGACGTTATGGGCGGATGTTTTGGGGCACTCCTGCCTGCCGTCTCAGCCCCTTTTGATGCATGCCACTTCACGGCGCGCATAATGGTCAACACCCCGATGGGCGCCCTTCAGGCGGCGGTCGGGATGTTCTAGTAAGAGGGTATCGGGATGCTCGATCGGATCGTTCTGGGACGCGCCGTCGGACCACTTCATTGGAGGGGCGACCCTGCCGCGACCTCGTGGCATCAACCGTATGACGTGGTAGCATAGAACGTATGACGACGATGGTGAGCTTCCGGGTAGATGACGACGATGTTCGCCGCGTCGATGAGTGGGCGAACCGCCTTCACGTGGACCGCACCACCCTTCTTCGCGACGCCCTGATGGCGTATCTCTCCCGCCTCGCCGGCGAGCACGACGCAGCCGCATACCAGCGTCAGCCATTCACTGACGAGGAACTGGCTCTCGCTGCAGCGGAGGAATGGGGTCCGGCCGAGGACTGGTCGGACCTTGCCGCTTGGTTGGACGAGCGTGATGCAAAGAGGTGAGATCTGGTTCGCGGCTGTCCCCGGCGGCGGAGATCGCCCGGTCCTGATCCTCACCCGTGACCCCCTCGCCGATCGAATCGGCCACCTAGTCGTAGCCACCCTGACCCGCACTCGCCGGAACCTGGTGTCAGAATTGCCACTCGGTCCGGAAGACGGGATGCCGGTCGAATCCGTCGTCAGCTTCGACAACCTGCGCACCCTGCCACGCGAAATGTTCCGCAGAAGAGTGACGACCCTGAGCGACCAGAAGATGGCGGCCGCCTGCCGAACCCTACGCGTCGCGCTCGGGTGCAGCTGAGCGGATAGGAACCGCCATCGGGCTTCCCTGGCGTCCCAAACCTCACGTGACCTTCAGCCGGCGGAAGGTGGCAGCCGAGGTCCGGGATAATGGGACGCACATTAGGGGGCGTTTCCGCTGCTGACACCGGTATCGGAGGGCGGTTCACGCTGTCCCTCCACGACACTCCAGGTGGTCGGAGCCCTCGGTCGGACACGATCAGCGCGTTGACACTCGATCGTCCTCCTGCGTCGCTCCCTCCGGCGGATGTCGCAACTCGAACACCGGCATCTCATACGGACTGCTGCGGTCGTGCAGCTCGGTCGTGATCATGCATGTGAGCACCGACCGCAGCACTGCGAATGGCAACGGTCGATCGTGTTGCGTTCCTTGGATATGTCCACGAATCTCGGACGTGAAGTCGATGGTCTGTCCGTGGCCATGAAAAAGTCCTCGCGTGTGGCCAGTTCGGTGTCCTCGCGTATGGCCAGTTAGAAGTCCTCGCCCCTTCCTGAAATCCACCAGTTGGGTCATGGAGATCATGGCCTTCCTGGTGCTGCACCCGGGCAGGCGCTTCACCGCCGAGCAGATCCAGACCGGGCTCTCCATCGGCCGACCCAGGGACCTTTCCGCAGACAGCATCCGCCGCTACATGAACGAGCCCCGCCGGGCCATCGGCGAGCACCACGTCCCTGAGACCAAGGCCGGCGAGGGCTACTGGCTGCGTGACGTCACCTCCGACGCCGCCCAGATGGCCGACCTCTTCGAGCAGGCGCGCTCCCGGTCCTCTCCAGCCGACCGGGCCCGTCATCTCGCCGACGGCCTGGCCCTGGTGCGCGGCGCACCCTTCGCAGAGGTCCCGAGCGGCACCTACGGCTGGGCCGACACCGATACCTATCTCGGGCCGGCCATGGGCAGGCGGATCCGCGAGGCCGCGATCGAACTGGCCCAGCTGGCCCTCGAAGCGCTCGATCCCGTCCTCACCGCCTGGGCGGCCGAACGAGGCCTGCGGGTATGGCCCACCGACGACGACCTGCTGGAGTTGCAGCTGGCTGCGGCCTGGATCAGAGGCGTCCCAGAGCTTGACGTCGCCTGGACCCACGCTGAGAAGCACCTCGAGCGCCACGGCACCACCCCGAGCGACAGGCTCCGTGCCGCTCACCACCGGTTGCGTGAAGAGACATTGCCTACCGAGGACCACGCCGGGTAGCCCATCCTTTGGGTCGGCTCTGACCGGTCCCGACAGCCGAGGCCGCAGGGGGACGTCACCGAATCAGGGCGCCGATCGTTCGGTAGCGAACCAGAGGTCTCCTGCCGAACTAACCTTCTTCCGGGCGCTGGGAAAGAGTATGCGGCCCTGTCCAGGGGAGGAGCGGTGCATCCAGCAGGCTGGTTCGTCGATCCGGGCGACGCTCGGCAGCTCCGGTACTGGGATGGGCAGACCTGGACCGCCTACACGCAGCCTCGAGTGCCCGGAGCGCCCATACCGGGTGGCCCGTCGCAGTACCCGGGCTACGGGTATCCGGCGGGACCGCCCGTGACGGTGGCGGCCAAGAACCCGGCGGTATCCCTGCTGGTGTCGTTCTTCCTCCCCGGCGTCGGGTCGATGATCAACGGTGACGTCGGCACCGGCATCGTCATCCTGGTCATCTGGCTGATCAGCTTCCCGCTGATGTTCTTCTTCATCGGCTTCTTCACGCTCATCGGTGCGTTCATCTGGGGACTGGTCGACGCCTACCAGGGCGCCCGCCGCTGGAACGCCCGCCACGGGATCATCTCCTGAGGCCTAATGCAGCTGGTCAGGCCGATCGCAGGGCGGCGGCGAGAGCGGACCCGACCTCGGCCATCTCGGCCGGCGTCCACGAGCCGGGCCGCTCGAGGATCTCCACCGTGGCGGCCGGCCAGGCCACGATGACGTCGTTCACCTCGAAGGGTCTGGCTCGCCACGCCCAGAGCGAGTCGATGAAGCACAGGACGCCGTAAACGGAGGGCCTCACCTCGTGTGGCCAGGCTCCGGCCAATACGGACGCGACGGTCGCCACCTGTTCGCCGACACCGCCGGTCAGCTTGGTCCGGTCTCGGCCGGCCACCTTGAGCCGGATGTCGGTGCGGAACCATCCGCCCACGTCGACCGCCTCCACCTTGCCCTCGTAGCGTTTGGCGTCGATGACGTAGATGCCCGACGCGGCCACGGCGATGTGGTCGATGTTGGCCTTCGAGCCGGGCTTACGCCGGTCGTGGAGCACGATACCGCCCTCGGCTGCGGCCCAGTCGTCCAGGCGCGCTCCGACCCGCTGTTCTCCCTCTGCGCCGGTCTTCCACGCGGTGATGTGCTGCGGTTCGGGGCCGATCACTTCCTTCGGGACGATGGCCGAGGCGATCCGTCCCAGGATCGGGTGCTCGGCCTTGGCCTTCTCCCGACGGGCTCGGGCCCCGGCGACGCGGGCCTCCTGCCGGGCCCGGTCGCGGGCGGAGCGGCGTTCGTAGATGCGCTGCGCCGACCCGCCAGCCATCCCCGTGGCCGCCGGAACGACCGGAGGCCCGGACTCAGCCGGATCAGGGGCCTCGGTCGCGGCTTCGATCCCCCGCACCGCCGTCTCAACGTCGTTCTCTGTCGCGGGACACTCCACGCAACGGACCTTGCGGCGCTCCCGGTCGTAGACAGCGGTGGCACCGGCCGGAAGCTGAGCCCCACACACCTCGCAGACACCCCGATAACGCAGCCGCATCACCCGGACCGACGCCGAGGGGACCTGACCGGCTGCACCCGCGTCAGACACCGGCCGGCCCTCCCCGGCCGTCCTCCCAGATCGCCCAGTCCAGCTCGTAGGCTTTCATCCCCAGCCGGTGGGCCGCCCGCACGACCACCTCGACGGTGTCGGCGTCACTCAGCCGGCGACCGACCGCGGCCTCGGCGAAGCGGCGAACGTGCACGTCGGGCTTGACCGTGTCCACACCCTGTCGCATCACCAGCCACTGGAACACCGCCGGACCCAGCCCTCTCACCCGCCCTTCGAAGTCCCTCCTGAACTCGGCGCGCTCCGCCCACCGATTGAGCCCGGCCTGGTCCTGCACCCCGACCGAGTCGAAGAACTCGACCAGCCTGCGCAACATGCCCGCCCGCGTCCACAGCTTGTAACCCCATAGGTAGACGGCCAGGTCCGTGTTCCCGTCCTGCTCGTCAGGGAAGCGGGCCATCACCGCCTTCAGGTCGGCCATAGCGCGCACCTCGTTGAAACGGCGCTGCTTGAAGTGCCCCAATGCCTTGACCACCGCGTTGGTATGCATCTGGAAGTCGACCACCGTGGCCAGGAGGTTGGTCACGAAGTCGTCCTCGACGTACACCCCCACCGCCGGCGGCAGACCCCGGGCCGCCGCGGCGACCCGCTGGACATCCCCTTCACTGATCATCGGCCCCTCCGCCGGACAGGGTAGACCCGGCTCGAAGCAGACACCCCGAGTCGGTCGGCGAGAAGGCTTCCAATGGCGGCCCCCACAGCCGTCGTCACGGAGCCTCCGCACACGCTGCGGGTAGCCTGAAGATGTGGGCACGATCATGCAGAGATCGGAGTCGGACCCCAGGGTCCCGTCTCGCGCACGTGTCGAGCCCGAGGTGTCGGGACCGCGGATGTCGGCTGCCACGGCACTGACCCCGTCGGTCGGGCAGGGGTGATGAGGACTCTGATCGACGGTACACCGGCGCGCCAGGCCGCCCCGTCGCTCGTCGCCTTGCGGGCCCGCCGGGCCGAGGTCCTCGAGGTCTGCGCCCGCCACGGTGCGTCGAACGTGTCGGTGTTCGGTTCTGTCGCCCGGGGCGAGCAGGACGGCGAGAGCGACCTGGACCTGGTGGTCGACATAGAGGACGGTCGCAGCCTGTTCGACCTGGCCGGGCTGATCGACGACCTGGAGGACCTCCTCGGCTGCCCGGTCAACGTGGTCGAGCACTGCATGCTCAAAGACGACACCTTCGGTCGGGCGGTGCGCCACGACGCGGTCCCGCTTTGAGAGGAGCGGCCGAGGACCGGGCGGCGCTGGAGGACATGGTCCGTTACGCCCGCCGGGTGGCCGCCCACACGGCCGCCGGTCGGAGCGTCCTGGAGGGCGACCTGTCCCGCGACGGAGTCCTCTACGAGCTGGCGATCATCGGAGAGGCCGCCGGGCGGGTGTCCGACGAGCTCCGGTCGGCGCATCCGGAGGTGCCGTGGCGGCAGATCATCGCCCAGCGCAACATCCTCGTCCACGTGTACGACCAGTTGAACATCGACCGGCTGTGGGTGGCGGTGGAGGCGGTGCCGCAGCTCATCGGCCAGATAGAGCGCATCCTGGAACAGCTGGGCTGAACTAGTAGTCGGGTGAGGTGCCCGCTGGGGCCTGAGCCGGTGGCAGCTGAGCCCACCTAAGGAGACGAAACCAGGCCGGAAGCGGCGGACGAAGGGGGGCCGGTTCGGCTGTGGCCCGCTTCCTCGGAAGGGCGGAGCGGCTGCAAGACAGGGGAGCGCTATCCCACCGAAGCGGTCAATCCCGCTCCCGACAGGACGGCTGCGAGGGCCACCCCGAAGCTTCCACACATTTGCGCTTCCTGTCGGAAGACGCCGGGGCGGCGCCTGCGGCGCCGAGCGGAGAGTCGTGACGGCTCGACGACCAGCGTTCCCGAAGACCGGCGTCGACAGCCGGTCCCCTCAACCCGGCACGCAGCGCGGCGCCTTGGCCCGGCGGGCCGAAACTTCTCCTTGACCGTCGAGCCTCCACCCCCCGCACCCCCGTCTGGACCACCGCCAGCCAGACCACCCCGGAGGGGACCCCGGTCCGGCTGGCGCCGCCCCCGTCTGAGCAGGGGGTCACTCCACCGTCAAGGACAAGCCCCGGCCCGCCTCCCTCTCTGGCATCCGGGTCTCCCGGTCTTCCGGCCTGGTTGCACGAGCAGCGTCTTCGGGTTCGCCACCAGGCAGCAAGTCCGTGGCCGTCGGTGCCCCACTCTCTGGCGCAGACGATTGGTGAAGTGACCTTCGCCGCGGCTCGGCGCGGCTACCGGCCGGCCGAGGTCGACCGCTATCTGGAGGACATCGCAGCCCAGCTTCGAACTCAAGGCCGAGTTAAAGGCGGGCCGCTCTCTGCTGCTGGATTCAGACTCGGTCCAAGGGGCTACGACACGGTCCAAGTGGATGCGTTCCTCCAGGAGATCTCCAGTCGTCTCGGAGCGGGAGACGCGGGCTAGGAGCGGTCCAGAACTTCGGCGCACCTAGATACCACCAACCCTGGGGCAGGCGCACCGACTCGGCGTTTCAGGCTATCTCGATGCATGTCCGCGCCTGCGAGCATGATGTTTCGCCGGCCCCTGGCCGGCGAGATCGCCCCGGAGCCGGCGATTGCGGACACCCCGGCCCGAACATTCTGGGCGGACAGTATGGGGCACCTCTCTGCTACGCCGATCGCCGGCGGCGAGCGCATCACAGTCGATCGGCGCTCGGATTGTGGTGAGAGCGTCCCTGGCAGCACCAGGACCAGTGCAGCTCAGATGAGTCGTTAAGTAGCGCTCGCTAGCCGTTGTACGGCCCGAATATGAGGATGTTCGAGCCGCAGCGCAAGGTGGGCGGAGTCACACCGGAAGACACTGTGCACACGTCGGCGAATGTCGAGGTGGAGGGAGCACCTGCCATAACACGGTAGGTCCCGGTTTCTGAGATTCGGCCCGCCTGGGTCCGAAGCACGGAAACAGAATTCGTGTCTATCCCGTTCAGTTCAAGTTTCAGCGAAGCGGTCGCGCTCGCTGATACCGCACTCAAGAAGCAGGTCAAATGAGGCTTCTGCGAAGGAGGGACCGTCACGTACAGCCTGGGGTAGCTCTCGACATAGTTTCCCCCACTGGCGCCACCAACGGTTCCGCACGACGCTCGAGACGAAGCATTGGTTGGTCGCAACCACGCCGGGTAGATCCACAGGCCGACGGAGACGACGGCGACAGCGAGTACCAGGACGATTCCGATCCAGCGCCGACCTGAACGATCTTTCGGCTCCAGGGTGTCGGGACCCGGCGCAACCACGGGGCGGACTCTACCGTTCACCACACGAACGGAGCGGTCTCGACCCCGATGAAGGGACTCGGAAGTTGAGGCCACTGGGCCCCGTGGATGAGACCCGTACCGTAGACCTCCCGCAGGGCGACAATCTGTACGCGTCCCGCAACCACCCGGCGTCGTCGGCACGCACGCGGATCGTCGAGTATGGCGTCCTCGCCGTGGTCGCCCCTGGTACTGAGCGAGGCGCAAGATAGAACGTTCTGCGCCGCAGTCGACGGTTCCGAGCGACCACCACAGGGACAACGGTTGCGCGACGCTTAGGGCGTGTCAAGGGGCAGATTTGCGGTGGGAGCGGCCATTGTCTTGGCCGTGGCGTCCGGATGCACTAACGGCTCGAAGGTTGCCGGTCAGAACAAGACTGATTCCAGCGTCACCGCAACCACGCCTACACCACCAACCGTTAAAGCACCGGTGACGACCTTGGCGACACCCAACCTGATAGACCTCCGTGTCGGACTCTACATGGGGACCGTCGAGGCGGTATCGCCATCGAGCGACCAAATGACGTTCAAAGTGACGTCCTCCTGCGGCACGCCAAGTTCTGGGGTCTACAGGATTGGTCTCGCCGGCGCCGAATTCGATATCAACAGCGACCCAGGCACCGAGATGGGACAAGAGACCACTATCTCGAAATCGGACTTCTTCAGCCTGGCCACGAGCCAGCCTCCTTCAAGCCCCGCCAATTCCGACTTCTGGAAACGGTGGCACATCCTGGTAGCACCGTCTAGCCCGATACAGGTGTCCGACGGTCCCTACGGCGCTTGCCACGGTGCCTACTCCTTCCTGCCCTAACACCACAGGGCGCCGCCCGGCACGTCAACGCGGAACGCCGTTCCCGAAGAAGCGCCTGGTGTCAAGAGCCTTCGACGGAGTCGATGACCGTTGGCCTGTGGTCGTGAGCCGGTGTCGGGGCGCGCGTAAGGGACCACCGGTGATTCCGCGGAATCTGCCCGGGTGGGAGGGGCGGTCAAGGCCGGCCCGTCAGGGCCGCCCGGAGGGGGAGCCTTGACGGCCCCGGGGGTTCAGTTGTCGCCAGCCACCCTGGGGGTCGGACCGCCCCTTGGGCGGTCCTGGTTGCTCCGGGGGGTTGGGCACAGCGGACCTCACCATTGCTCAACATCTTGAGCGGGGCGACCGAGATGCTCGGCGACCGGCCATTCCTTCGCGACGTTGTTCGCATGGTGTGTTCCGGCCACAGTCAGAACGGGCTCACTCAACTAGACGGCCACGCCACAAGGGGGGCCACGGCGTTCCTCGAGCTCGCGTTCTGGCTGTGTCCGAGCTTGCTCAAGCGGCCTCCCGTGACAGGCAGCGGATTTCGCCGTCTCGCAGCCCGTAGTAGACCAGGGTGAGCAGTTTTCTGGCGGCGGCGACCTTGGCGATCTTTACGCCGG
Source organism: Acidobacteriota bacterium (assembly GCA_028876385.1). Classification (GTDB taxonomy): domain Bacteria; phylum Actinomycetota; class Acidimicrobiia; order Acidimicrobiales; family Palsa-688; genus JAKCDU01. The sequence continues at coordinate 9,321 of JAGWSF010000142.1, forward strand.
TCTTTCCGCCCCGTCTCTCCGCGATGCGACGGAAGGTGGGCTCGATCGGGGCGCCGCCGTGGTAGCGGGCGACTGATTCGACCACCGCCCATCTCACGATGGTGGAGCCTTGTTTGGTTATCCGGCCCCGTTTGGTGGTGGTGTCGGACTCGCGCAGGGTCGGGGTCATCCCGGCCCACGAGCACAGATGTCGGGCGGAGGCGAAGCGGTGTACGTCGCCGATCTCGGCCACCAGGATCGCGGCGGTGATCGGCCCGATGCCGTGCAGGGTCTGGATGGCGTGGTAGCCGGGGTCGTCTTTGAGCCAGCGGGCGATCTCGCGTTCCACCATGGCCAGTTCCCGGTCGTAGATCTCCAGCAGGTCCCGCAGCGACTCCACCCGCAGCCCGTAAGGGCCGGGGAAGTCCATGGCGTCCAGCAGTCGCTGTCCGGACGGGCCGAACATCTCGGCTTGGGGCGGCAGGATGCCCAGCTTGGCCATCACCGCGTGGATCTGGGCTTTGGCCGAGGTGCGCAGGGCGGTGAGCTTGGCCCGGTAGCGGACCAGCTCCCGTAGCTCGCGCACTTCCGGCGGGGCGATCCACGCCTCGGGAATGTCGTTGCGGCGCAACCGGTTGGCCAGCTCGGTGGCATCCTTCACGTCGTTTTTGACCCGCCGGGAATCCCAGTGCAAGCCGAGCGGGTGGATCAGATGCACACGGGCGCCCTCGGCGGCGAGCAGATCGGCGGCCCAATACCACCCGTAGCAAGCCTCCAGAGCCACCTCCGGGTCCGGGCCCGCCTCGGCCAGGGCCATGGCCAACGCCACCGGGTCGTTATCGATCTTGGACACCTCCAACACCTCGCCGGCGTCGTTCATCCTCACGATCACCGACCGGCGGCGATGCAGATCGATCCCGACATACTGTTGCTGATGCACGCGAAGTCCTCCTCGGCTCGATGGGTTTGGTTTCGCACCCCCGAGCTTTATCCGGCTCGGACTCTTCTGCTGAGAGGACTTCGTCGTGCTCACCGACCTCGACTTCACCGCTGACTTCGCAGGCAACGCAGGGCCTCCCTCACCGGGACCGGCTGGCGTCGCTCTCTCAGACGCTCAGCAGAAACGCTGCGTGCGCTTCTTCAGGACATCAAATCTCGGGCGCCCCAGAGATCGTCACCCGTAACTGGCTGGGCGCGCGTTCTGTGCTCACGATCTGGTACAGCTCAGATCCAGGGGTCTTCAGTCGGCGCTTCATGATCCTCGGGCGGGCGGAGTCGCCAGCCCCAACCGAACCAGTGCGAGCAACCAATGGCGATCGCCAAGCCAGCGAGAGCGGGAGCGACAGGTCCCCAGCTCGTCGTCGCTATTGCCAACGCAAGCCAACCCCCGAACACAACGATGCCCAGCTGGACGATGTATCGCCGAAGGCTGAGGAGCTTCTGGGTGGTGCCGCTGTGACTCGGAGGGGAGTCGGACACATAATGTCCGATCTGGAGCAGACCCGTCACGCCCGAACTCCCTAGGCATGGCCGCTCCGATCGACGGCTATATCCTTTAGCCCGGCTCACCATCCCCGAGCAGAACACGCCGCCCAGATCAGCAGGCGAGCGTCAGCCTGGGCGGAGCATCGGCGGGCACGCCGAACGGCACGTACGGGCGTGTCCCACCTACCCGGCGATCGGGGACATATGGACGGCGTCCTTCGGGGACGGCGCCATCTGTCCGGCCTTATGGGCGATCGTTCTGTCACCTGGTACTTGACCAATGTCAAGTTCGTTAGCCGTCTGATCTCTATTGGTGTTGCGCCGACGGGCGTCCTACGGCAGGGATCACCGGCATATCTTCCAATATGGTCCGTGGGTCAGCGATCAGGTGCCATTCGCTATCGCAGGCGGTAAGCACGGTCCCGGCGTCGCGGAATATGTCGTTGAGGTGGCTTTCCTCACGTCTGCCATCACTGAGTTGAGTGGAATGGCATAGGCCCAGTGGGGCGACTTGGCGTCGCGAGCAAACACGATCCCAACGACGCTTCCGACCAGCTGAGCAGATCCGTTGTTTGTGGTGGAGACGACTGGTCCTCCTAGATAGCCGTGCTCGATCGGTGAAGTGACCTCGAATATGAGCCTCTTGGTAGTGCCGCGGTTATAGATGTCGGGCCCCTGCGCCACCTCATAGAGCTTTACGACTCCAGCACTAGAAGCGAGAGGACCTCCGAGCGGGTAGCCCAAGACGACAACCGGTGCTCCCACTGCCGGCGTCTGGGAGTTGGCCTGGACGGGAGGGGCCGTCATGTGCGGTACGGATAACACAGCGACGTCAAGCTGAGGGTCGAAAAGCATCGGTGTCGCCTTCAGTTGCGCGCCGTTTTAGTCTCTCACCTCAATGTCATTGACGCCGGCGCCCGCGATCTCACTCGCTACCGCGACGACAGTGTCCGGGGCCACTACGACCGCTGGCCCGAGGACCTCCTGCCCACAGGCAAGCGCCGACAGCCTGAGAGTCGAGTCCGACACACGCTGCAGGGCCAGTTGGACACCGTGACCCGAGACTGAGCCTGACAGCGTTGTACTGGAGGCCGGCGCTGACTGCCCAGCCCTCGCCGACCTAGTGCATCCAGACGCCACGCCAACGCAAGCTGCTACGACGCTGATCACGACGACCCGGCTGAAGCGCCCCATGAGCGGCGGAGTAAGCTGACGCACCGACCGAGGATAAGGCATCTCCGATCGCCACACGAGGACCGCAGCTGGGAAGAACGTCGACTCCAATATCAACAAGGAGGATGGCGCTCCGAACACCACCGCATCCGATTACGGCTCGTCAGCCGCTGAACGCTCGCACTCGGCGCTCGTTCCCTCTCCTCTCACGAACGCCCATCTATCCGGCGACTTTTGGCAATGCGCGCCGGCGCGGGGGCTGCGTGGTAGGGGACGGTCGTCTCTACTTCACTCGTGTACGGGAGAGCTTGACCTTATAGCCGGTCTGAAGTCCTGCCGGTGTCATCGCGTTTCCACCGGAACTCACCGCGCTCCACATCCAGGGCTGCACGTTGCGTAGTGGCGAATCGGCCGATTCAGCTCGAATAGCCTGCCGAACTTGAAGCCGCGAAGGTCTCGATCTGCTCGCCCTGGACGACGATCGCCGAATCGTCGCCAGCCATGGTCGCCTGACCATCGATGAGACCGCCGCCTTGATCCTGGAGCGGGATCAGGTCGGTGACCCGACCGAAGGCGTCATCCTGCTACCGGCGAGATCTGCTCGCAGCCTTCCTCACGTCCCTCCCTCGACGATGTCGAGCCAGGGACCGGCGAGCCCCGCCATCCGCTCCGCCGGCAACGGCGTGTGCGGGTGTGGCTGCGGATCTGCGGTCCGACGTCGATTCCTTCCCGGCCACGACGCGAAACTCGATTTCCGCCTGCTCGGCGCCTGGCGGGCCGGCGAACCGGTTGCGGCCGACCGGCTCCGCGTCCTCGGCTGGTTGCCGACTGACCGACCGTCCCGAACCTGACGACGGGCTCCCGGCGTCCCCTTCTCCGGCTACCGGTCGCCGGACGCGGTGCATCTTCATGTCGCATCAGCCCTGGGACCCCGGCTGCTAAGAGACCACCTATCGGGGGAAACTACGGTCACGCGGGCCGTAGGGCGGCGGCTAGCGCGGAGCCGATCTCGGCCACCTCGGCCGGCCCCCATGGACCCCGCCGGTCGAGGATTGCCACCGTGGCGGCCGGCCAGACCACGACGACGTCGTTCACCTTGAACGGCCTGGCCAGCCACCCCGACAGGTATACGGCCAGGTCGGTGTTCACGTCCTGGTGGTCGGGGAGGCGGCCCTTTACTGCCTGCAGGTCGGCCATGGTGCGTATTTCGTCGAACCGAGGTGCTTGAAGTGCCCCAGCGCCTTGACCACTGCGTTGGTGTGGTCTGGAAGTCGGCCACCACCTGCCGGGTCGACCAAAATGTGTCGAGCGGCCCCGGTCGTCCTCGCTGAGCGTTCACCCATCCTGGGGTTAGCCTGAAGCTGTGGGCACGGTCGTGGTGAGATCGGAAACGGAGGGGGGATCGGCCGGCGCGCCCGCGTCGATCTTCGGGGCCGGGACAGCCGAGGCCCGATGTCACGGCACCGACTCACCGATGAGTTCGGCGATGACCTCAGGGTCGAGAGCCGTACCACCGGCGGCAACTCTGCTCAGCGCGTCGATGAATTCGGCTACGTTGCCAACACGGTCCTTGAGTAGGTAGCCGACGCCAACGGCACCTCGGGGCCCGTTGCGGCCGAGGAGCTCAGCCAGGAGGCGGGTTTCGACGTATTGGGAGAAGACCAGCACCGGGCGTTCGGGCTGACTCTCTCGGAGCGCCAGCGCGGCACGTAGACCCTCGTCGGTGTGGGTGGGTGGCATGCGGACGTCTATGAGGGCCAGGTCTGGGTGATGCTCGGCGACGACTGGCCGCCGTTCAGGAACGCTGCAAACTTGGGTCACTCGAGGGATGTCCGACGATCTTCCGGGGATAGGTTCGGCTCACGCCGCAAGCCCAGGGTGTGGCTATGGTCCGCGCCGCTGGAGTGCTCAGCCGGCGTGTCTTCGCCGCCTGGTGCCATGGGGGCGTCCGCCGGCTCTGTTCCCGGTGATCAGGCGTTCCCGGTCGAACATTCGGGCCACCAATGGCACGGCGCGGGCGTCGATGAGCAGGAGTCCGCCCGCGAACAGAAGGGCGGTCCGTACACTCGGGTGGAGCACGCCGAGCGATAAGAGGATTACCGCCAATAGGGGCGGAAAGCTGGCCACCATGCCGAGTTGCTGGGCGACTCGGACTTCGGTGGCACGGACCGATACCGCCATACCGACGATGACGGCCCAGCCGGCCAGGAGGGGGGTTAGGAGGGCCACGGCCAACAGCACCGGACCTTGGTGGAAGACGTTTCGGGACGCGGCCGAGGTGGCGAATAGGCGGACGACTGCCAGGAACACGGCGAAGACCCCGTACGACAGCGCCAGGGTCGGGATCATGATTGCTGCCGCTTTACCGATGATGAACTCCTCCCGCTGCAACGGTGTGGTGAGCACCGGTTCGAGCGTGCCCTGCTCCCGTTCCCCCACGATCGAGTAGGCAGCCAGGGTGGATGGCGTCACCACGGGGATGAGCAGCAGCAGCAGGAGTGGGACCTGCAGGTTGGTGCCTGCTGGGGCGACGAAGACGGTCAGTGTGGGCTCGATCAGGAAGACCACCGGCAGGATGATCATGGCCGCCACGATGGAGCGCCGGCGGCGGTAGTCGCGTAGCTCTTTGGTTATGACGGACCTGATCCGTGCGGTGTCCATATTCGTCACTGCGCCCGGGCCTCGACGTCCTCGTCGATCATTTCGAGGTATACGTCTTCGAGCGTGTGCTTCGCCTCACCGATGGACACGACGTCTGCTCCGGCCGCGACCAGTGCTCGGGTCACGTCCGGCGCCACCCCTCGTGGATCGGGCGCTGACAGGACGTAGGAGCCGGGCGCGTCGGAGCGCCACCCGTCTATGCCGAAGATGTCCGTGAAGACGGTACCGGGGTCGATGAGTGGCTCCCGGGTCTGGACCACCAACGCACTGCTGAAGAGCTGCGCTCGGAGGTCATCGGTCGTGCCCACAGTCCGCAGAGTCGTATTCAGTATTGCCACCCGGTCACAGAGCCTCTCGGCCTCGTCGAGCCGGTGGGTGGTCAAGAAGATGGTCGTGCCCCGCTGGCGCAGGTCCGCGATCAGAGTGTGGACCTCCCGGGCGGCCACCGGGTCGAGCCCCGAAGTGGGCTCATCCAGGAACATGACCACCGGATCGCTCATCAGCGTCCGAGCAAGGGCCACCCGCTGCCGCAGCCCCTTGGACAGCGCCCCGCAGAGATCTCCGGCCCGGTCGCCCAGGTTGACAGCGTCGAGTGCCCCCCTGATCCGCGTCGCCGGCTGATGCAGGCCGTAAAGGCCGGCGAAGTACTCCAGGTTCTCGCTGACCGTCAAACGTAGATAGAGTCCCGGCGCCTCAGGCATGATCGAGACGCGCCGACGGATCGCCACCGCATTCTCTGGCGTCAACGCGATCCCGCCGACGACAGCCGTCCCGGAGGTCGGCTCGAGTAGGGTCCCAAGCGTTCGCACCATCGTGGTCTTGCCGGCGCCGTTAGGACCCAAGAAGCCGAACACCTCCCCGGAGGCGACCTCGAATGACACCTCCCTGAAGGCCGTGCGCTCACCGAAGCGCTTGGTCAGCCTGTCAACTTCCAGCGCGGCCTGCTGGCCAAAGGTCACCTCTAGCACTCCCTCCACAACCCATGTGGTCGTCTCCGCTGAATAATCGCGCCGACATCGGCTGGAGTAGGGAATCCGGCGGACGGGACCTGCCACCGGGCCCACCCCTGCTCCTCGGGTCGGAACATTCGGCGCCGACACCGCGGGACTCTTCGACGTGCTCGCTCGCGTGGCGCCTGAGGTGCGTCGATCGACCTGGCCACGAGGCTGGCCGCCGGTAAAGCCATGGCCGCCCTCGTGATTGTGACAGGGTCATCTCTGCTTTGATCTGCGATTTGGGGGCGGGGAACCGACAGGATCGGCCGGCCAGGCATGCTTGGGATAGCGGCCGGCCATTTCCTTGCGGATATGTTGCCAAGATCCTTGCCAGAAGGCGGGTAGGTCGGCCGTGACCTGGATCGGTCGACCGGCGGGGGACAGAACTTCGACGGTGACTGGGACCCGCCCCCCGGCGACCATGGGGTGGACGGTGATCCCGAACAGATCCTGAGCTCGCGCCGAGATGCGGGGCTGTCCGCTGGCATAGTCGACGGCGACCTTACGGCCCCCCGGCAGTTCCAATGTGGAGGGAGCCAGGCGGTCGAGCTCGTGGGCGCGCCGCCCGAGCGCGGCACGGACGGCGTTGGTGGGATCGGTGCGTCGCAGGTCGGCCACGCCCGTGGCGCGCGCCAGACGGGCGGCCAGCCAGTCGCTGGCGGTGCCGGAAAGCGCTTCGTCGGACACGTCAGGCCATTCGTTGCCGAGGACGCCGCGGGCCCAGGTCGCGCGGGCCTGTAGGGCGCGTCCGCCGGAGGTCCACCCGAGCACGTCTAGGCCCGAGTCGATGGCGTAGGCGACCAGGGCCGCAGTGGTGTCGGGCCCCGGCGGGGCCGGCCCCCGCGTGGTGTCGAGCACGAGGGCGCCGAGGGTGCGCGCGGTGACCATCCGTAAGTCGCCGTTACCGTCGTCCCACTCGAGGCGCGCTTCGGTGCGGATGTCCCGTCCTCCCGCCCGCTCGACGTCCGCCCGGTCGATGACTGCGGCGAGGCGGATCCGGCCGTCGGTCCCGACCGGTAGGCCGGCGGCGCCGTCGACATCGGCGACGACCAGCCATTGCGCTCCCGCTATCGGATCGTGGCCAGGCAGGGCGGCGCCCCCTCCGTGACGAAGCCGGTAGCGGCCCGCACCGCGTGACTTGGCGATACGGTCCGGGTAGGCGGCGGCGAGGAGGGGACCCGCGTCGGTCCAGGAGTCGGTGACATCCGCCTTTGAACGGCCGGTGTTGGGGGTGGGTCCGCCGGCCCGCCGGACCAGCTCGTCGGCGCGCCGGCGGACGACGGCGACCGCGGCCCGGTCGATGTCAGCCCGATGCCGGCCGGCGCCGCCCAGGACAGCCAGGCGGTCGGAGATATCGACGGTGGCCGGGGAGCCGTCGCGGCGGAGGATGTCACGCTCGGACAGCAAAGCGGCGAGCAGGGCGGCCGTGCGCTGTGCCGGCCGGGGGGCGGTTACGAGCATCGCCGCCAAGCGCGGGTGGAGAGGGATGCCAGCCAGCCGCTGCCCGAGGTCGGTGGGCCGCCCCCCGGCCAGGGCGCCGAGCTCTTCGAGCAGCTCGACCGCGGTCGAGTAGGCGGCCGGCGGAGGCGGGTCGAGCCAGCGAAGGTCGCCGGGTGCCGCTCCCCAGACGGCCAGCTCCAGGGCCAGACCGGCGAGGTCGGCGGACGATATCTCCGGGTCGGGCCACAGGCGGCGGCGGTCGTGTTCGGCCGCAGACCACAGCCGGTAGGCGACCCCGGGTCCCAGTCGTCCAGCCCGGCCGGCGCGCTGGTCGGCCGACGCCCGGGACGCCACCGCGGTGCGCAGCCGGGTCAGGCCGCCGGCCGGGTCGTAGTACGGGCGGCGGGCCAGCCCGGCATCTATCACCACACCCGCGCCCTCGACGGTCACGCTCGTCTCGGCCAGGTCGGTGGCCAGAACCACCCGGCGGCGGCCCCCGGCTCGCAGGGCGATGTCCTGGGCGGCGGCCGGTAGCCCACCGTGGAGGGTAACGACGTCGAAGTCGGTCGGGGTCCCGAGGGCATCGGTGACGGCCCGGATCTCGCCCACCCCCGGCAGGAATACGAGCAGATCGCCGGCGTCGACGGCGAGCGCCCGGAACACGGCGGCGGCCACGCCCGTAGCCAGGCGGCCTCCCGTCGGCATCGGCGCCCAACGCACCTCGACGGGAAAGCTCCGGCCGGCACTCGTGATGACGGGCGCGCCGTCGAGAAGCGCGGACACGGGCCCGGCGTTGAGAGTGGCCGACATGACCAGCACCCGCAGGTCGGGGCGCAGCCCGTCGCGGGCATCGAGGGTGAAGGCCAGGCCGAGGTCGCTCTGCAGGTGGCGCTCGTGGAACTCGTCGAACACGACCAACGCCGTGCCAGGGAGCGAGGGGTCGGTCTGGAGCCGGCGGGTCAGGACGCCCTCGGTGACGACCTCTACGCGGGTGGCCTTCCCGGTGCGTCGGTCATCGCGGGTGACGAGGCCGACGGTCGCGCCGACCTCCTCGCCGAGCAGGGCGGCCATGCGGGAAGCGGCCGCTCGGGCCGCCACCCTCCGGGGCTCGAGGACCACGATCCGGCCGTGGTCCACCCATGGTTCGCCGAGGAGACGGAGCGGAACCACGGTGGTCTTGCCGGCCCCGGGCTCGGCCTGCAACACGGCCGAGCCGATGGCCAGGGCGGCCCGCACATCGTCGATGACGTCCTCGACGGGTAAGCCGGTGGGCGGCGGTCGCTCCACCCCGGCGGACATCCCGCCAGCCTACGGTCCCTCGACCCAGGCAGGCATCCCCGGCCGACGGTCCGCAACACGTGGCCGGGCCCCGCCGCTCCAATCGCCGAGCGGCCAAATCGCCCAGCACAAAGCCGCGCTCGTGGTGCGACGAGCGTCCGGTCACTCGGGGACGGTGAATCCGAGGCCGTCGTGATGCGACACGCGGACGGCGGGTCGTCATGACGGGATTCCACCCATGAAGCCGCCAGGCCGAGGACGCGGGCCTGACGCCTCAGGGTTGGAGGCGGCGTCGGAGCTCCCCGTACACCTCGGGGCCGACGATCGCGGTGAGTTCCGCCGCCATCGACTCGAATACCGGCGCCTCGCCTACGTAAGCCCGGGTGCCCTCGGTGCAGCACCACGCCATCGATTCGCCCTCAGCGCCCCAATCCGCTCTCGTCCAGCCCCGAACCGTCGCCACCTCGCCACCGTCCCCGACCGGTTCCCAGTCCACCTTGATCGGGAGCTGCCAGCACACCGACGGCTTCCAGTCGATCGGCGACTCGTCGCAGTCAAGGGCCGCAAGGTGGAGAGCGCAACCCCCGCCACCGGCGAACCCGGCCCTGTTGAGGAAGATGCACGCGCCGTTCACCACCCGAGTGCTGCCCCGAGTCGCATCCGCGAAGACGCCGCCTTCGGCCGCCTCGGCGTGGTGTTCGAAGCGCGAAGGGTCCAGCGTGGCAGCCAGCGCACTGATGAGGCGCGCCTCGTCGTCGCCGTCGAGGTCGGCCCCCATCGAACAACAGCCGTGGCCGAGCTCGGGCGCTGGCTCCGGAAGGATCCCCAGACACCCGCGACCCCAGATACAGCTCCAGTTCGAGGTGAAGAACGATCGGTCGAAACGCCAGTTGGTCCCGCCGTCTGTGATCTCGACATCCGAAGTGGTCACCGCTCCCAGCCTAGGAAGTCCTGGAGAGATCAGTTCGGAGTTCGTATCCGGAGGAGGAATGACTCCCTCCTTCGGCGGGATTTCGATCTATCAGTCGCTGTCAGGGAAGGCGACCCGGGCCAGGGGACTTCCCTCCACCCATTCGTCGAGGACCGCCCGTGGCCACCCACTGTCGGCGCCGTTGCGGGCGTTGAACTCCTCGACGAAACGGGCCAGAATGCGCCGCCGATCCTCCCGGTCGGTTATCACCGTGGCCACTGCCGGTAGGTCGGCCACCACCCCGTGCTTGAGGTGAAAGACGAAGTCCGGGTTGGCCTCCAGGTTGAGCAGCCAGTCCCGCGGTTTGGGGGCCGGTATTCCGCTCAGGTAGATGTCCCCGTCGAACCGGTAGAACACGATCTCGATCCGCCGGGCCTGCCCCGTTCGCCGGCCGGTAGTAGTGATGTCCACGATCCGTTGCTCGAGGGCCGCACCGTTCTCCACCTCGAGCGCCCGCCGTACCGCCTCGCGCATCCCACCATCTTCGCGCTCCTCGTCGGCGGCCCGGGCGCGCCGGGTCCCGAACCGGTGGAGCGGGCGGTGCCTTCTGGCGGCCGTAACGCCGGGTGACACCGATGCGGGTTTCCGTGGTCGGCAGGTCATCCGCCACCCAGCCCGTGGCCGTGGGAAGGGCCCGGCCATCTTCCTCGCCCTGGAAAGGTGTCTGAGATTAGTTTCCATCCCATGTACCTCGGCGCCATCGCAGATAAGTCTCCTGACAAGGCCGCCTACATCATGGCCGGCTCCGGTGAGACGGTCACTTACGCCGAACTCGACGGCCGCTCCAACCAGATGGCTCACCTGTTTCGCAGCCAGGGGCTACGGCGGGGCGATTGCGTCGCACTGTTCATGGAGAACAACGCCCGCTTCTTCGAGGTGACCTGGGCGGCGCAGCGGGCGGGGCTGTACTACACGGCGATCAGCTCCCGCCTGACCGCCGGCGAGGTGGCCTACATCCTCAATGACTGCGGGGCCCGCGTCCTGGTGGCATCCAAGGCCCGGGCCGATGTGGCCGCCGCCGCCGTGGCGGCCGCCCCCGGGGTGGACACCCGCCTCATGTGCTTCGGGACGGTGGACGGCTTCGACTCCTACGAGGAAGCCCGGGACGCCCAGCCGACCGGCCCCATCGCCGACGAGTCCGAAGGCCAGGACATGCTGTACTCGTCGGGCACGACCGGCCAACCCAAGGGCGTGAAAGTGCCGCTGCCCGAGGACGGCCCGATCGGCACCCCCTCCGGGGTGTACCTGCTGGCGGTCGGCCTGTACGGTCTCACGTCCGAGAGCGTCTACCTGTCACCGGCTCCGCTCTACCACGCCGCCCCGTTGCGCTTCACCATGAGTTGGATGCGGGCCGGGGCGACGGTCGTCGTCATGGAGCACTTCGACCCGCTGGAGTACCTGCGACTGGTGGAGAAGTACCGGGTCACCCACTCTCAGGTGGTGCCGACCATGTTCGTCCGGATGCTGAAGCTGGACGAGGAGACCCGCCGCTCGTTCGACCTCTCCTCGCTGCAGGTGGTCATCCACGCCGCCGCCCCCTGCCCGGTACCGGTCAAGTACCACATGATCGAATGGTGGGGACCGATCATCTACGAGTACTACGCCGGTACCGAGGGCAACGGCTTCACCGCCATCGACTCGGAGGAGTGGCTGGCCCATCCGGGCAGCGTGGGCCGGGCCATTCTCGGCACGGTGCACATCGTCGGCGAGGACGGAGAGGAGGTCCCGACCGGCCAGACGGGAACCGTCTTCTTCGAGAGCGGCAACTCCTTCGAATACCACAACGACCCGGCCAAGACTGCGGCGTCCCGCAACGACAAGGGCTGGTCCACCCTCGGCGACGTCGGTCACCTCGACGAGGACGGCTACCTGTATCTCTCCGACCGCAAGGCGTACATGATCATCTCCGGGGGGGTCAACATCTACCCACAGGAGGCCGAGAACCTCCTGGTCACCCACCCCAAGGTCATGGATGTGGCCGTCTTCGGGGTGCCCAACGAGGAGATGGGCGAGGAGGTCAAGGCCGTCGTTCAGCCCCTCGACATGGCCGAGGCCGGACCTGATCTGGAGCGGGAGTTGATGGACTTCTGCAAGGCCTCCCTGGCCTCCTACAAGTGCCCCCGCTCGATCGATTTCCAGGCCGAACTGCCCCGCCACCCGACCGGCAAGCTCTACAAGCGCCTGCTCCGGGACCGGTACTGGGCTGAGGCCGGCACCTGACCCTATGGTATTGGTCCCCTAACCCTGAGGAGCCCCCGATGCCCAAGCCCGAAGTGACCATCTCCGACGGCCCGCCCCCCGATGACCTTGTGATCGAGGACCTGGTGGAAGGCGAAGGGGATGCGGCCCGGGCCGGCCAGGAGGTCAGCGTGCACTACGTCGGTGTGGCCTGGTCGACCGGGCGCCAGTTCGACTCATCCTGGGATCGAAACGACAGTTTCGAGTTCATCCTCGGTGCCGGCCAGGTCATCTCCGGCTGGGATCAGGGAGTGGCCGGCATGCGCCCCGGTGGCCGCCGACGCCTCACCATCCCGCCCCACCTCGGCTACGGGGCCCGGGGGGCGGGCGGCGTGATCAAGGGCGGCGAGACGCTGGTGTTCGTCGTCGACCTGCTCTCCACCCGCTGACCCGGGTGCCCGGTCCCGCGACCGGGACCGCCCGGGTGGGGACGCCCCGGGTCGGGTAGGAACCGTTCATGTCATCGAGTGACGATCGGGTGATCAGGCGGGCCGACGACCGGCCGGCCGAGGAGATAGAGGCCGGCAGCGCCGATCCCGCCGCCCAGGCCGAGGCCATCCTGGCTGAGAGTGATGAGCGCCAGGATGGTAGTGAGGGCCGCGCCGGCTGGGTGGAGCACCGCACGGTCGACGGTAGGGACCTCCCGAGCCGGGACTGACCGGTCCTCCCCGCCGCCCCGGCTATTACCGCCCCGGCTTTTACCGCCACGGCTCTGGCCGCCCCGGCGGCTCTGCAAGTTCTCGACCCGTTCTCGCCGTGGCGCGGTCTCGTAGAGTTGGCGCATGACAAGGGTCGCGGTCGTCACCGGCGGGGCCAGCGGGATCGGCCGGGCCACGGTGCAACTCCTAGAGGCCCAGGGCGTGGCCGTCGGTGTCGTCGATCGGAACGGTCCGGAGCCGGTAGACGTCGCTGACCGGGCCGCAGTGGAGGCCGGCGTGGCCGGCATCCGTGAGGCCCTCGGGCCCATCGACATCGTCGTCAACGCCGCCGGGGTGTCCGCCGCCGGCCGACTCGATGACGACGCCTACCTGGCGGAGTGGGAGCGGGCCATCGCCATCAACCTCACCGGGTCGATGAATGTCGTGCGGGCCTGTCTGGCCGATCTGTTGCGCCACGGCCAGGGCCGGATCGTGAACCTGGCCTCGACTGAGGGGCTGGGCGCGGCGCGCGGGCTCGGCCCGTACTCGGTCTCCAAGCACGCCGTCGTCGGCTTCACCCGGTCGCTGGCCGTCGATCTCGGCCGGACGGGTGTGACCGCCAACTGCGTCTGCCCGGGCGCCACGCTCACCGGCATGACCGCGCCCATCCCCGAGGGAGACCGCATCACCTGGGCCCGCCGGCACGTACCCGTAGGTCGCTACGCCGCGCCCGAGGAGATCGCCTACATGATCGTGGCGCTGACCGCACCGGAGGCGTCTTTCGTCAACGGGGCGATCATCCCCGTGGACGGCGGTCAGACCGCCATGAGCATGTAGACCCCCGACGTTCACGGCTTCACGACCGCTTCCACCGCCGACGAGCGCGCCGAGTTGGGGGGCGACCCGACGAGTTGTGGCCGAGCGTCGGCGGTCAGGTGCGGGGGACTCGGCCGAGCATGCCCGCCGACACGACGGCCTGACTGAGCGGTCGGGTCAGTTCCCTCAGCTCGCCGCAGCGGGCTTCGCCCAGGACGGCGTAGGGGTGCACGGCCAGCAGGTCGGTCATGTCCTCCACCGACTGGCGGTGTTCGACGCCGGCGGGGGACAGGGCCAGTGTCCCATCCTCGGCCAGCCACCCCCGGGAGCGGACAGATCGGACCGCCTCGTCCCACTCGTCGTCGGTCCACGCTCTCGTCTCCCGCAGCGCGGCCATGGGCACCTCTCCGCTGGCCGCGTGGATCACCAGCGCCTCGACCGGTCCGATGCCTGCGCTGCACAGCGCAACGACGTGACCGTCGCCGCGGTACTCCCGCAACAGGGTCTGGGCGTGCCACAGGACCAGGTGGTCCTCGTCGGGCCAGGCCAGGCTGGCATGGCCGGCAAAAAGGGGACGGCCTTGTGGCCGTTCACCGGCCGCTTCGGCGGCGATCCGCGCCAGCTGCGCCGCTCGCGCCAGGCCCGGTGAGCCGACGGCGTCCCCGAGGACGCGACGCAGGGCGGCGTCGGCGGCCGCGAGGCGGGCCTGCAGGACCTCCCCGGTGGTGGTGAGAGACCAGACTCCAGCCATGGCTCTGCGCACCAGGCGCGGGCAGAAGTTGAAGAAGGTGGCGATGACCACTTCCGCTCCGACCGGGCCCATCGGTGCCGAACGCGAGGCGAAATAGCCGGCCCGGTCGTTGAGTCCCAGCCCGGCGTAGTGCTGAGCGGCTTCGGGGGCGAAGTAGATCATGCCGTGGAGCGGCTCCACGGTCCTCCAGGTCTTTCTGGCCACGACCGGCTCCAGGGAAACACTCATGCCCCGCACGATACGTCGCCGATCATGGTCGAGGCCGCGGCCCAGTCCAACCATCGCAGGTCGTGCCTGCGGTTCGGCTCAGATGGGGCAGGAGCCTTCCTCGAGGCCGACGAGCATGGTGAACCGGCCCACCAGACAAAGCACGCTGAAGAGGGCCAGCTCCACCACCTGCTCGGCATCGAAGTACTGGCGGAGGGCCGCCTTGTCGGCTTCGGAGATGGTGAGGTGGTCAGTGGCGAGCTTCGACGCGAAGTTGACTGCCGCCTGCTCGGCAGGGGTCAGCTGGCTGGGTGTATCCACGCCGATCTCGGCAACCATCTCCTCTGTGAGGCCAGCCTGGATGGCTGATGGTGAGCGTCCGGCCATGCACACCTGGCATCGTGTCGTCTGGGCCACGGCGAGTCGTACCAGTTCCGTGGTGCGGGGACCGAGATGGTTGTCAGCCCGGAGCTTGGCGTTGAGCTCGCTGAAGCCACGGAAGAAGTCCGGTGCGTTGGCCATGAGGCGCTGGAAGTCCTGCAGCCCGGGGCGGGACGTGGCTTCCCACTGCGCCCGCAAATCGGGCGGCAGGTCCTCCACCGCCACCAGTGGCACGAAGCCGTTGCCCTCACCCATTCTGCTGACTCCTCGGCTCGTCGTATGACGGCATCACTTATGGAATCGTAGGCCGTCCATCGGCGTGTGCGCCGCGCCAGCCAAGGCGAGTCCGGCCTCGTCGTGGCCCCTGGCACGCACTAGCTTCACTGGACACCTGAGAAGCCGCCGGGGCCCGGTGACGTCAGCGGCGGGCGGCACCAGCCCGCAGTGAGCCATGAAGATCAGCTATGGGGAAGAGGAGAGTGGGATGACAGAGAACGGACACTTCGCAGACGACGTAGCGGTGATGAAGCTGATCGCTCGCATCGCTCACCTGGCCGACACCGGGGAGCTGACCGACTACGCGGAGTGTTTCACCGCGGACGCCACCTGGGAGCTGCCGGTCGACTCAGGTGTGGGGGTGGCACCGCAGACCCGGTCCGGCGTCGCAGATATCGTCCAAGGCGCACGGGAACGGCGGGATCTGGGCATACAGGGGCCGGGATCGAACACCCGACACGTGGTCTCTACGATCGATGTCGAGGTCCGCGGGGATACCGCCACTTCTACAGCCTATTGGCGCTATTACGGTCACACCGACGCCACCCCGGAGCTGCTGACCATGGGTCAGTACGATGACACCTTTCGGCGCAGCGGGGACGGTTGGCGTTTGCAGCAGCGTCGCATCACCAGAGGCTGAAGTCCGAGACGGTCAGGGTCTACCCGGATTCGGTCTACTACTCCGCCTCTCGAGCCCTCATCCTCATCGGGACTACTGTCACGATGACGGCTCAGGTGTACCTCAAGGTCAGGGGGTGAGCGGCTCGATCACCATCCAACCGCGACGCCGCAGCTCTCCGGCCAGATCGTCGGCGGGTAGGTGGCCGAGGAGCTGCTCTCGAGCCGACTCCCGCCAGCTGTCACCCCCGGCCATTCTCGACTCGTCGGAATCACCGCTCTGTAGCCGTTGGATGTAGTCGTCGGCCTCGTCCCGGGTGAACCGACCGCCCGCTTGACGCTGAGTGAACCCCATCGGGCCCCGAGCGTCCCTGAAATCGCGATGCCCGGCACCCTGGATCAGGGCCAGCAGCTCCTGGAGCTGCCTCGACGAAGCAGGGGGACCGGACTGCTGCCCGAACGCCACTTTCAGGCGTCCCCGAATGATTGAGCGACTCGCACGACCGGTGGCTGGATCACGCTTCCACTCTACCAGACCTATACGAACACATGTTCGCAATGCCGAGGGACCGCCGGGTGCAGAGGACGAGCGGGCGGGCCGAGCGGGCTGAAGCTAGCGGCGACCGTCGGGAAGGGAGAGTGATACAACACTCGGCGATGGATGAGCTCCGGGTCTACTTGGAGACCGGCCGTAGATGGGTGTTCGCGGGTGCCGTCGATTGGCCCGGGTGGTGCCGCCGGGCCCGAGGCGAGGAGGCCGCCCTCGAGGCCCTGCTCGGCTACGCCGACCGCTACGAGAGGGCGGTGGGGGTCGAGGTCGGAACGGGTCATCCGGTGGTGCTGGGCCGGGTGGGGTCACGCAGCGGGATGGCCGACTTCGGGGCTCCGGGCGCCATCGGTCCGTGGGACCACGAGCCCCTCCCCGCCCCCGAGTTGGATCGCCACCTGGGGCTGCTCCAGGCCGCCTGGGCCCACCTCGACGACGTCGCCCAATCCGCCCCGGCCGAGTTGCGTAGGGGGCCTCGCGGCGGGGGACGCGACCGTGACGCCCTGCTCGACCATGTCCGCGAGGCGGAGCGGGCCTACGCGCCGAAGGTGGGCGGGAGGGTTCCGCCCCGGACCGCCTGGACCGAGCAGCGGACCATGATCCTCGCCGCCCTGCGAGATGCCCCTACCGGAGCATCCTGGCCGGTCCGCTACGCCATCCGCCGCTTGGCTTGGCACGTACTCGATCACCTGTGGGAGTTGGAGGACCGCTCCGGGTGAAGCCGCCTGGTCGGTTCATCCCGGCATCCGATCACCTGAGGAGCCCCTAGCGCGCCAGTGCACGTTGGGGACGCGTCGCGAGGCGCCCATTTTTGGGTATCTACCCATCGTGGAGACCTCCGATCGTCTTGCTCCTGACGCTCGGGTGCAGGGCTCGGAGAGTTACCCGGCGGTGGTCGGTGACCGCTACGTGTTGGGACCGCTGCTCGGCCAGGGGGGCATGGCGGTGGTCCACGAGGGATTCGACCGGCGCCTCGGCCGCCCGGTGGCGGTGAAGTTGCTGCGTCCGGAGTTGGCTCATCAGCCGATGGTTCGCCGACGCTTCGAGACCGAAGCAGGCCTGGCGGCCCGCCTCACCCACCCGAACGTGGTCACCGTCCTCGACCGAGGCGACGCCGACGGGGCGGCATTCATCGTCATGGAGCGGTTGAGCGGGCGGACCCTCTAGGACGAGATCGCCACCGCAGTGTTGGACGGAGGCTCGGCGCTCCGGCTCACGGCTCAGATGCTCGGGGCGTTGACGGCCGCTCACGCTGCCGCGGTCATCCACAGGGACATCAAGCCCGGGAACATTCTGGCCGGCAGCCACGAAGAGTGGAAGCTCGGCGACTTCGGCATTGCCAAGGCGGTCGAGCTGCCAACCGGCGATCAAACGGTCACGGGCCTTCTGCTCGGCACCCCCGCCTACCTGGCTCCCGAACGCTTCTTCGGCGATGAGGCGACGGTCCGCTCCGACCTGTACTCGCTGGCCGTGGTCATATACGAGGCTCTGGCCGGTCGCCGACCGTTCGTGGGTAACACCCCTCAGCAGTGGGCATCGGCCAAGCTGGCCGGCCAAACCACTCCTCTTGGTGGGCTGCGCCCCGACGTGGATCCGGCACTGACCGCAGCCGTGGATCGCTGCCTGCGCCCCGATCCCGACCAGCGCTTCGAAACGGCCGCCGAGATGGTCGACGCCGTCTTCAATCCTCCGGCCCGCCACCGAGCCACGCCCGTCGGCGCTTCGCCACGTCCTGACCCGACGGCTGTCCTGTCGCATCCAGCCGTACCCGGCCGCTCACGGATCCCGATGTGGCTCCGGCCCGCTGGTGCGGGCCGCGGCGGCTGGGTACGCCACCTGGGCGCAGCCGTGGCGGCCGCCGCAGTGCTGGCACTGGTCGTCATCGTGCTCATGAGCACGGCCGGGACCTCGGGGGGTTCCGCCCCGCAGCCGTCGCCCACCACCACCGTCGCGGGGCCCCAAGGTAGCGGTGCCCTACCCCCCGGCTTGGATCAGGCGCTACGGCATCTGCAGAGCGAGGTGGGGCGTTGAGACGCGTGGCGACGGTGTCGTTGGGGCTGGCCGCCGCCGTGGCGCTGTCGTCGTGTGGCGGCAGCCCCGGTCTCTCGCCGGGCATATCGAGCCGACTGCAGGCGGAGGTGGGAGCGGTGCGAGCGGCCGCGGTGAGCCACCAGGCGAGCGTGGCCGCCGCCCGGCTCGACGAGTTGCGCTTTCAAGTGGCCCTGTTGCGCCAGCAGGGCCAGATCAGCCCTGCCAAGGCGGCGGCCATACTCACAGCTGCGGCCGCCGTCCAAGCGCAACTCGCCAGCGTCGAGGACCCAGCCACCACCGTTCCGACCACGGCCCCCGGCACCACCACCACCACGGCGCCGACCGCGGCGCCGACCACCGCGGCGCCGACCACCGTCGCTTCGACCGCGACATCGGTAGGGCGGTCCACCGCGCCGTCGGGCCGCCCCGCGACTCCGGCTCCGGGTTCGCCGAACAAGGCCAAAGATGGGGGGGATCACCCCGGGCGGGGCAGCGCCGACGGTTGACCCCGCCAGCATCCGGTCGCCTTGGACTCGGAATGACAGGCTGGAGGGGTGAGCCGCCTTCCGGTAGATCGCCGCGACTTCCCCGACCCGTTCGTCCTCAACACCGGTTCCGGCTTCTGGGCCTATGCCACCAACGGTGGAGGTTCCAATGTGCAGGTGCTGTTCTCCGAGGACCTGGCTCGCTGGCGCAGCTCCCCTGATGCCCTCCCGTCACTGCCGTTCTGGGCCCAGCCGGGGAACACGTGGGCTCCCTGCGTGCTCCCCTGGAAGGGCCGGTACCTGCTCTTCTACACCTGCCGAGAACCCCGGGCCGGCCGGCAGGCCATCTCGGTAGCCGTGGCCGATCGGCCCGGCGGTCCCTTCGTCGACGCCGGGACCGGCCCGCTGGTCTACCAGCTCGAGATGGGCGGCTCCATCGACCCCAGCTACATCGCCGACATCGATGGCTCGGTCTACCTGGTGTGGAAGGCCGACGCTAACGCCCTGAACCGGCCGTCGAGCATCTGGCTGCAAAGGATCGGGCCGGACGGAACCCACCTGGTGGGGTCACCGGTCGAACTCCTCCGCTTGGGTGCCGCCTGGGAGGACCCGCTCATCGAGGCCCCGTCCATCGTCTGGTCGAGAGGTGCGTACTACCTGTTCTATTCGGCCAACTGGTGGAACAGCGACCGTTACGCGATCGGCTACGCCACGGCGCCGGCCGTCGCCGGGCCCTACACGAGGGTCACCGTCACCGGGCCCTGGTTGGCGTCCGACGCCCAAGTGGCCGGTCCGGGAGGCCAGGAGTGGTTCACCGACTCGGCCGGGCAGCTGCGCATGGCCTACCACGGATGGACCCCCGGTCGAGTCGGCTATCCCAAGGGGGCCCGCAGCCTCCGATTGGCCACCGTGGACCTGACTGGCCCCGAACCCATCGTCCAGTAGCCGGAACCCATCGGCCAGTAGAAGGAGCGCATCCCCCGCTCGGTCAGCGCGGGTGGCTGACGCCCGCTGCGACCTCCGCCGGGATAGGGTTGGATTACTCGTTTCGTATGGCTAATCATTTCGGCAGCAGACGATGGGGTTGGGTAGCGGCAGGAGTCGCCGTCGCAGTAGCCGGCGCGGGCGGTTTGCTGGCCTCGCGCCTGCTTAGCTCGCCGGCCGCCGTCGCCGGCGGCAAGTCGCAACCAGCCGTGGCCGCCAAGGCGCCGCTGGCCACCACGTCTACGACCAGCGCTCCTCCCACACCATTCACCGTCACCTTGGAGTCGCCGGCACCGTCAGCCAAGAACGTCGACGGCACCGCCCCCCTCGTGATATCCACCGGATCGGCCACAGTTGACACGGCCGCCTCGGTCCCTTCCATCTCGCCCGTCGTCGAAGGCCAGTGGTCATCGACGCCCGGACGCCTCGTCTTCACCCCAACCGACGCCTTTGCTCCGGCCACCAGCTACTCCGTCGAGGTGAAATCCGGCCTGCGCTCAGCATCGGGAAGGCCGTTGGACCAAGGGGAGAGCTGGTCGTGGACCACCGCCGACGGCTCCACGCTACGCCTGCAGCAGATCCTCGCCCAGCTCGGTTACCTGCCCCTCCGATGGACCCCCAGCGTTGCGACCGCGGCTTCACTTCCCAACCGTGACGCCTATCAGCCCCCCGCTGGCCAGTTCGCCTGGACGTGGGCCAATCCTCCCGCCACGCTGAGCGCCGAATGGGCTCCGGGGGGTTACACGGCCATGACCAAGGGGGCGGTCATGGCCTTCGAGGCCGACCACGGCCTGGCCACTGACGGCTACGCCGGCCACGACGTCTGGTCCGCGCTGCTGGCCGCGTCGACCGCCACCACGCCAGCTACCAACCAGCACGGCTACACCTACGCCCTGGCGGCCAAGACCAGCCCCGAAACCCTGACCGTCTGGCACGACGGTGCCGTGATCTCGACCACTCCGGCCAACACGGGCATCCCCGTCGCCCCCACCGCCGACGGGACCTTCCCGGTCTACGAGCGCCTGGCGACCCAGGTGATGAAGGGCACCAACCCGGACGGGAGCCACTACGCCGATCCGGTCGCCTGGGTGGCCTACTTCAACGGGGGCGATGCCATCCACTACATCGCCCGCAGCCAGTACGGCTTTCCCCAGAGCCTCGGGTGCGTCGAGATCCCGTACGCCGTCGGTGCCCAGATCTGGCCCTATCTGACGATGGGGAGTCTCGTAACCGTCGTCGGCTGAAACCGTCATCACCGCGGGCCGCACCAACGGACCCGACACTGCGCCTGGCAGTGTCCCGGCTGGCGGCACGGGCCGGTTGCCATGTTGAGGGGAGCGAGCCACCCTCTCGCAGCCGAACGGGGAGGGGAAAGGGTGGCCATCCGATGACGACCGTGGGAGCGACCGTGAAGGCCCGGGCGTGGGTGGCGACATCCCTGGGAGATCCCACCGCGGTCATGGAGCGCCGGGACGTCGACGTCGCCTACCCCGGCCCCAACCAGATCCGGGTGGCGGTCGACGCCTTCTGTCTCAATCTCAACGACATCGACATAATCCGGGGTCGTTACCTGACTCTGCCGCTCGAACCGCCGTTCGTCCCGGGTATGGAATCAGTCGGTACGGTGGAGGCGGCCGGTCCCGGCGCCGAGCACCTGCTCGGCCAACGCGTCGTCGGGATACCCTCACTGGCCCATGGCGGCTACGCCAGCTACGCCCTGGTGGACGCGGCGACGGCCATGGAGTTGCCGTCCTGGCTCTCAGACACCGATGCGGCGGCCATCCACTACCCGTTCCACCTGGGGTGGCTTGCGCTGAACGAGCGGGCCCGTCTCCAGCCCGGCGAGACCCTTCTGGTGCACGCCGCTGCGGGGGGGACCGGTTCGGGGGCGTTGCAGATGGGCAAGGCCATGGGGGCTCGGGTTATCGCCACTGCCGGTTCGGACGAGAAGCTCGACTACTGCCGATCCCTCGGGGCTGATCTGGCGGTCAACTACCGGACGGAGGATTTCGTGGCTGCGGCCATGGACTTCACCTACGGTCACGGGGTGGACGTGGCCTTCGATGCCGTCGGCGGTGACGTGACGGTCGAAACCTTCAAGTGCATGGGGTTCAACGGCCGGCACCTCATCGCCGGTTGGAGCCAGGACATCCAACTCGAGGACGCTCACTACCTGACCCCCAGAGCCATGGCCTACGGCAACTTCTCTCTGTGCGGAGTCTGCCTGGTGTATGTCAGCGACCCCCTTGGGGTGCGCCGCACCCTCGGGTTCAACTGGCCCGGGCGCAGCGAGGGTCAGCAGGCCCATCGCCGGATCCTCGAGATGGTCCGCACCGGACAGCTCCGACCGGCAGTCACCCGCGAACTGACCTTCGACGCCATCCCCGCCGCTCTGGAGGACATGGAGCAGCGCCGAACCATGGGGCGGCTGGTGGTCCGGGTCGGAAGTTGAGGTCCCCCGCTCCCTTCTGATCGGACACGCTGGCTTGATCAGCGCAGTCGTAACCGGTCCCTGACCCGATCCGCTCGGCGGGTCAACGGCGAGGTCAGAGCCAAGATCCCGGGGATCGCCGGGATGGAGGGGTGAGGTCGGGAGGGGCTCCGGGCTGAGACCTTGGCGTAGACCATTCCGAGGCTGGCGGAGACGTTGGGATCGATGATCGTATCGAGGGCAGCCAATATCTGAGCCTCCTCTACGGCCACGTGGAGACGGATGGCCGCGACCACCTTCCCGCCGATCACCCGGCCGGTATCGGTTGCCGCGGTCCGGTCCAGCCGGCGCAGCAGTCGGCGTCCATCGCGCTCCTGCCGTTGGGCTACCGACTGCAGCAGGGACAGTTCCCTCATGGTGTCGCGCACCACCGGCCACAGGACCCGGGCTTCGGCCACCTCGTGGCGCGCCTCGATATCGACCAGAGCGCGGGTCGTCCGGCGCGCCGTCTTTTCACCCAGCGGCCATCGGGCGAGACTGTCCTCCAGCCGGTCGACCAGCTCGAGGATCGCCCGGTGGTCGCTTCGTACCGCTTCGACCAGGCCGGTCACCGTCCACTCCTCGCGGGCTCCGCAGCCGCCCGTCTGCGGCGGTCGCCGGCCCGAAACCGCGGTGGGCGAGCCGTCTGCCCCTTGGAGTTCAGCGCCGCCAGGTAGGAGTTGTAGCTGCGCAACGAAGCCGATTCGTCCTCGTAGTTCCAGCGTAGGGGAGCCGATCGGCCGGCCAGCCGCGAATCGGGTGGGTCGCCGTGAGGTCCGGCCGATCTATCCCCGGCCCCGGTCAGGAGTACCCACCACAGCCACGCCGCAATCCCTGCGAAGGCGGGCCACTCGAACACGTACATCCAGCTCAGCAGGTTGCCCGACAGGGCCCGGGTCAGCTGCCACCAGGCCGCCAACGCGCACATCGGGAGGGCCAGAAGAAGCCCCAGATGCAGTCCGATGGCACGCCCCGAAAGCCACCTGACCCGTGCCCTTTCCCGACTCACCGGCATGGGTTCACCTTCTGCGTCTCGAGCGCGATGACGGGCCCGGGAACATCGATGTCGGACAGGGCAGGCCCCACTCTGACCGTGAGCTGCCCAGGGCAACCGGCCGCGCCCGGGCTCGGTGCCGAGCGGATGAAGAAGATGCCCTTCAGGTCCTTCGCTGGCTCGGTGGCGGTTTGGCCGTGGCACTCGGCGGAGCGTCGGTCTATCGCCACGACGCAGCGGATGTAATCGTCCTCGACGGGGATACCGTTGCCCGACACCATCTGCCTCATGACGGCGGCGATGGTGTCGAGGCTGCCCGACGAGGCCAGAGTGCGAGGCCCGGGATGACCGCTGCAGCCGGTCACCAAAGACCCCCACCCCGCCAGCAGCGCCGCCGCAGCGACAGCCCCTGCATGTCGTCGCCTCGTGCTCATCGGCGGACTCGGGAGCCGGAGCCCGAACGACTCCTCCAGATGACGACGACCCCGAGGATAATCGCGCCGATAACGGTTCCTTCGTGACGCAGCAGGCTGGAGCGGCCAGTGCTCCCGATCGGTTCCCGGGGTCGGCCGGTCGCGGGGTCCTGCCAGGCGGCCCGGTCCGGGAGGTAACGCGCCGGGGAGGGGACAGCCGAGTCCGACCGACCTCGTGGAGGCTCGACCGGCGCCGGCAGCACGCCCCGCAGGTCCCTGCAGACTTTCCAGGTCGTGAGACCGGTAACGATCGGCAGGCCGATCAGCAGGGACCTCAGCGCAAAGGTGACCGGAGCCTGCTGGAGGTCCAGATAGAACCCCAGCACATCCTGGGCGCCGGCTACGGTGAGCACGATGTAGAAGGTGAGACCAGCGACGCCTATGGCTGTCCGGCCCGGCCGATCCCGTGGACGGTCCAACAGGTTGTGGTACAAGCGGTCCCCCGTCCACCACCGCTCCAGGAACGGCCACATCCAGAAGATCACGAAGGTCAATCCCGGGAGGACGACCGCCGGCCAGAAGATCTCGGAGATGGTCCAGCCCCACAGGTCGATTCTCACCGGAGGCATCAGGCGCAGCGACCCCTCCATCCAGCCGGTGTACCAGTCCGGCTGGGCGAACGAGCTGGCTGCGTACGGGTGGTAGGGGCCGTACTCCCAGATGGGATTGATCTGAACGAGCCCACCGAGCAGCACCACTACTCCCGTGACCGCCAGCATCAAAGCTAAGGAGCGGAAGGCGTAGGTGGGCCACAGTTGCGACCCGACGAGTCGCTTCTCGGATCGACCAGCACCGGGAAACTGGGTGTGCTTCTGGCGCCAGATGAGCGCCAGGTGGATGCTCAGCAGCCCGGTTATGAGGAGCGGGATGACGAACACGTGGAACAGGTAAAGACGGTGATCGAGTTGGCTGGAGGGGTACTGGCCCCCGAAGAAGAGGTAGGCGACCCACCCCCCTACGACCGGGATCGACTCGCATATCGAGTACCCGATGCGAAGACCGAGCCCCGACATCATGTCCTCGGGAAGCGAGTACCCTGCGAACCCGTTGAGGATGGCCAGGAGCAGGAGGGTGACCCCGATCATCCAGTTCAGCTCACGCGGCTTGCGAAAGGCGCCTGTGAAGAACAGTCGGATCATGTGACAGGCGATAGCCGCTAAGAACAGATCGGCAGCCCAGTGGTGCATTTGGCGAATGAGCAGTCCGCTACGCACGTCGAGGCTCATGTGCACCGCCGACGAGTAGGCCTTCGAGACAGTCAAGCCGTGCAGCGGGGCATACGACCCCCTGTACACCACTTCGGCGTCGCTCGGATCGAAGAAGAAGGCCAGCCATACACCGGTGACGACCAGGATCACGAAACAGTAGAGCGCGATCTCGCCGAGCATGAACGACCAGTTGTCGGGAAAGATGTGGTCCAGGGACCTCCGCAGGAAATCCTGCGTGCCCAGACGCTCATCGAGGGCCCGATTGAGCTTGCGAACGGTACGGCCGGGCATATCAGGCGGGATGGCTGCCGCTGTAATGCCAGAACACTGGTCCCGGCGGGTGGTCGAAGTCCCCCGCTGACCGCAAGGTGCCGTCCGGGTCGACCGAAAGCGGTAGCTGGGACAGCGGTCCTCCGGCCGGCCCGAAGATGGGCTGAGCTCCCCTCGTCACGTCGAAGACCGACTGATGACAGGGGCACTCCATGACCAGGGTCATCCGGTCGTACAGATTGACCGGACACCCGGCGTGAGAGCACACCTTCGAGTAGCAGATCAGGTTGTGGGGAGTCCACGATCCCCGGCCCGGAAGCGGATGGTTGGCCCCCGGTGGGAGATGTATGAGCATGGCCGGGACCTGCGGCAGCTCCGGGAAGCCCTGAGGGTATACCGACAGCTCGCCTCCGACGGGGAGGTCACCCACCTTCATGGGCTTTCCGTCGGAGTCGACGAGGACCAGCCGTTCCTTCCACACCGTCGAAGCGAGCGAGTTGGGCGCCGGACCGAAGGAGCGAACGGTCGAGACCAGTCCCCCTCCGACGGTCACGCCGACCGCACCGAGCGAGCCGAGCAGCAGTCGGCGCCGGCCGACCCCGCCGCGGTCCACCGTGGCGAGCACCTCCGCTTCCGCGTCCGGAGGGGACTGCATCTCGGGGTAGGACTCGAAGTAGGGACCGTTGGGCAGGAGGTGGTGCGACCAAACGACCAGGCCAGCTGCCACCAGCAGGAGACTGGCCCCCAGGCAGGACCCCTCGATGACAATGTCGCCGTTGAGCCAGTAGGACACACCGAAGCCACTACCGGCCACAGCGGCCAGCAGGAAATAGAAGGCGACCAGCGCTGACATCCGACGCTCCTTCGAGGACGGTCCGATCCGACTCATCCCCGCTCACCGATCCAACGGATCATGAACAGCAGCCCGGTGATGGCTACCAGCCAGATGACCGCACCCTCGGCCGCGGGACCTATGTGCGAAATCGGATCACCCCCCTGATCCGCGGGGTGCTGGGCGCTAAGGATGTATGAAGCGATGTCGTTCACCTCCGATTGAGTCAGCTGATGGGGGCCGAACACCGGCATGGGTCCAGGGCCCACACGCATGGCTTCACCAATCTGCGTCGGCGTGGCCCCGGTGATGGACGGCACCACTCGGCTGTAGAGGATGCCGCCGCTTCCACCCGAGTTGTGGCAGGCGGCGCAGTTCTCGTCGAAGAGGATGTGCCCCTTGGCTTGGTCTCCCTGGACGGGCTCGACTGACGGAATCGTCGGTCCGCCCTTGGCCGCCAGCTCGGTGACGTACTGGTCCAACGCTTTGATGTCCGCCTCCGGGAGGGACGGTCGGTAGGGAGGCTGGTTGCTGGCCGCTCCCCGCTTCGGCATCCGCCCTGTGGACAGCATGAAGTCCACCGCCGCCTCGCCCACGCCGGTCAGGTCGGGGCCTCGACTGGTGCCCTTGCCAGTCTCGCCGTGACAGGATGCGCAGTCCTGCTGATAGAGCACGTCAGCCGGAACTCCTCCTGCGCCCAGCGGCGCGGCGCTGCTGCCGGAGCCCCTCGATGCCGCCGGCGCGGGTGCACCCGCTGTTGCCGCCGCGGCGATCGCCCCCGACGGCCGCCACAGCCAGCCTCCGACGGCTGCCGTTACCAGTAGCGGCACCCAGATGAGAACGAGGCGTCTGGCCCGCCGGCCGCCCTTGAGTGTCATGCCGTGCCCTCTCGTCGCTCCGCCCGCTCCTGGCGGAGGCGGGCCAAATTGAATGCGATGAGGGGAAGAGCCAGGTAGGCCAGGAACACGCCGAACACCCAGGCCAGGCCACCGATCATGCAGGCCACAGCAAAAGCTGCGGCTGGGGCGCCGTTGGCACTCCGCCCGCCTCCGGGAGGAGCAGCGGACCGGGCTCGGTGGGGCCGGACGGCGAAGAGAGCCAAGGCGAAGACGACGAGGATGGCCACTGCGCCGAAGTAGACCCACCGCTCCTGAGGTGATAACTCGGAGGGGAAGGCGAAGTGGATGAGGGCGAGGGCGGCGTTCATGGCGGCCCAGACGACCAGGATCAGGACTCCCCTCGTGAAGAACCTGCGTCTCACGCCGGTCCCGGCCCCGGCTGGGACACTTCCTCGCTAGGCGACCCGGGCGATTCCTTTCCAGCGTCGACCCGTTGACGGAGATCGAACAGGGGGGCGAAGCCGTGGATGGGTGGTATGGCCAGGAAATTGAACCGCGGTGGCGGGGAGGTGGTGGCCCACTCCAGAGTATGGCCTCCCCACGGGTCGGGGCCGGCCGGGGTCCTCCGCCGAGTGGAGCGGACCACGTTGACGGCGAAGACGATCATCGCCACGGCCAAGATCCCAGCACCGATGCTCTCGAGCAGGTTGAGATCGTTGATGACCGGAGACGACGGGTAGGTGGCGACCCTTCTCGGCATCCCCAGATAGCCGACTGCGAACATCGGCAGGAAGGTCAGATTGGTCCCCAGCACCATGAGCCAGAAGTGCATCTTGCCGAGACCTTCGCCGAGCATGAAGCCGGTGGCCTTGGGCCACCAGAGGTAGAGCCCGGCGAACATCCCGAAGACACTGCCGGCGAACAGCGTGTAGTGGAAGTGGGCTACCACGAAGTACGTCCCGTTGACGTGGTAGTCAATCACCGGGGTTCCGAGCATCACCCCCGTCAGCCCCCCGATCAGGAACTGCGGGATGAAGGCGAGGGCGAACAGCATGGGGGTCCTGTAGACCAGCCGTCCGAAGGCGATGGTCGATAGGAAGCCGAAGTACTCGATACCGGCCGGGACCGTCAGGGCGATCGTGGTCAGGCTGTAGTAGTCGTTGGCCGATTGGCCCGATACGAAGAGGTGGTGGCCCCATACGGACATGGACAAGGCGGCGAACGACAACAGCGAGCCGACTGTCCAGGTGTAGGCGACGTAACGGCGGCCAGCGAACACGGCAAGGGTCTCGGCGACCGCTCCCATGAAAGGGAAGAACATGACGTACACGACCGGATGGCCGTAGAACCAGAAGAGGTTCTGGTAGGCGATGTTCCACACGTTATGGTCGAAGATGGCCGGGTTCACCTGACCCGCGGCCATCAGCGAGAGGGCGGCAAGAAGTGATGGGAAGGCCGAGATGGTCATGAGGTCGGTGACGACCATGGCCCAGGTGAAGACCGGCATGCGCAGCAGGGTCATTCCCGGAGCCCGGTGACGCATGGCCGTCCACAGCGTCGCGCCGGCCAGCAGGATCATCCCCGATGTGGACAGGAAGGCCCCGACGATCCACAGAGATTGGCCGGGGCCCGGGCTGTAAGTGCGGTCAGCCAGCGGCAGGTACGAGTACCACCCGGCGTCGGCCGCTCCTCCCCCGGTGAAGAAGCCCGAGTACATCGTCACCGCACCGCACAGGTACAGCCAGTAGCCGAGAAGGGCAGCCCGCGGCGCAGCGATGGCCGGGGCACCGACCTGCAGGGGGACGAGGTAGACCCCCATGCCGACGGCGATCGGCGTGATGACCAGAAAGATCATCCCGGAGCCGTGCATGGTGAACAGCTCGCTGTAGAGGTGGGAGCTGACGATGGTCTGACCGGGCTGGGCCAGCTGGGCTCGCATGAGCAGGGCCAGAGCCCCGCTGATGGCAAACATGACCAGGGCCGTACCGATGGTAAGAAGAGCGATCTGCTTGTGGTCCGTGGTGGTGACCGCGGAGGCCAGGCCCCGGGCTTCGGGCGGCTCGGGGACCGAACTGCCGGCCGAGGGCGCAACGTCGGTGGTCGTCACCTCGCCGCTCCGTGGGACTGCAGCCAGGAGTGGAAGCCCGCGGGCGTCGTCACCGTCAGGCGGAAGTGCATGGCGTAGTGGTACTGGCCGCAGAACTCCGAGCATTCACCCAACCAGGTCCCCGGCTCGGGGAAGGTGTTCTCGAAGGTGTTGGTCCAGTTCGGGTAGGCGAACATCTTGAAGCGAAGATGAGGAATCCACATGGCGTGGATGACGTCGGCCGAGACGATCCGGAACCGGATGGCCTCACCGCTGGGCACCTCCAGGGTGGGGAGGTCCCCGTTGACACAGTCGGCTGTCACCGACACTCCGGACCCCGGGTATTCGAACCGCCAACACCACTGGAAGGCCGTCACGTCGACTGTCATCGCGGGGGCCGAAGTCGTCGACCGGTTCTCCGTGAAGGAGAACGTCACGAGGAAGATCATCATCGCCGCTACCAGCGACGTCCAGAAGACTTCGGTCCTTTTGTAGGAGGTCTTCTGGGAAGCGGTGCGACCTCTGGCCGTGAACGACCGCACGATAGATGCGGAGAACACGAGCACGATCAGGCCGAACACCACAAACGCGATGACGACCTCGACGCGAAAGGTGTGATCGAAGCGAGCCGGGAGATTCATCTGCTTGGTCGCATCCGGCGCTCGGCTATCTCCTGGGTCAGACTCGAGGCGCCGGTGAGTTACCCGGGGTTCGAGCGCTGAAACACCTCGCGCGGTTATCAGGCCGTCCGGGATAGCCCGGGACGGTGTGGGTCAGAGGTGGGGGACGTCGAACTCGGAGGCGGCGCCGAAGGCGGCCCGCCGGGCGGCCCGCCGGAATGTGGCGAGCATGGCCGGGCCGACGAGGAGGATGCCGACGACGTTGGTGATGGCTCTGCCCGTGTCCCACCCGAGCGAAGTGGCCCCGTAATAGAGGAGGTAGCGGTGGAGGTTGAGCGTCAGCGGGGCGCCGGGCAAGAAGGAGAGAGTGCTCCCGGGGTCCACGGTGAAAGGCCACGAGGAGAGATTGATCAGAAACCCGTAGAGGTAGCCAGCCGCCACACCGTAGGCGGCGAGGAGCGCCACTTCGACCCGGCCGCGAGCAGACGGTAGGAGGCCCGCCACGAGACCGATCCAGGCGCTGGCGAACATCTGATAGGGAAGCCAGGGTCCGATGCCACCGGTGATCAGGGCCGAAGCCATGAGCGTGGTGCAGCCCAATATGAAACCGAAGGCCGGCCCGTACACCCGCCCGGCGACTATGAGGGTGAAGAAGACCGTCTCGATGCCGGCTGTGCCCGCGCCGAGCGGGCGCAAAGCCGCCCCTATGGCCGACAGCACGCCCAGCATGGCGACGGCCTTCGAATCGATACCCCCGTGAGACATCTCGGCGAGTACCACGGCCACCACGACGACCAGCACGGCGGCGAAGAGCCACGGAGCGATAGTCGTGTCGCTGAAGGCCCCGGGCGCCACTGCGAAGGGCCACAGGAACGCGACCAGGCCTATGAGGGCGGCCAGCATCACCACCGGCCCCGAGGTGGCTCGGAGCACCACTGCGGTGACCGGTCTGGGCGCTTCCCGCCGCGACAGTCGGAGTTGGGTCACGGTGACGTGCTCCTGAGGGCCGTGGCCACCTGGTCGACGGTGAGATAGGGCGCCGGCGCCAGAATCTTGGCCACCTGGGGCGCGTAGGCCGGAGACGCGGTCAGAATCTCGACCGCCGGTCCGTCAGCCACGACGTCACCGGCGGCCATGACGATCACCCGGTCGGCGACCTTGGCCGCGAACTCGACGTCGTGGGTGGCGACGACCACGCTGCGGCCCCCGGCCGCGAGCCGCTCCAGGACGGCGTGGAGGTGCTCCTTGGACCGATAGTCGAGGCCGCGGGTCGGTTCGTCCAGGAGCACGACCGGCGGGGCGGC
This sequence comes from Acidobacteriota bacterium, assembly GCA_028876385.1. GTDB lineage: Bacteria > Actinomycetota > Acidimicrobiia > Acidimicrobiales > Palsa-688 > JAKCDU01. Next base: position 40,370 of record JAGWSF010000142.1, read on the forward strand.
GGTGAGCTGGATGGCGAGGACCAGAGCCAGGCGTTGACCCTCGGAAAGGTCGCGCGGGTGGGCCGCAGGGTCGATGCCCGGTGCCAGTTCCTCGAGCAACTGCCGGGCTGGCGCGCCACCCGCCAGGTCGCCCCCGGCTCCCGCCGCTTCCAGATCGGCTTGGCGGCACTCGGCGGCGACGGTGTCCAGGTAGAGCAGATCGGTCGGGGTCTGCGGGATGAGACCGACCAGCCGTCTGGCCTCGCCCGCAGGGAGTCGGGCCGGGTCCAGGCCCCCCGGCCGCCCGTGGGCGTCGACGGTGACCGCGCCGGCGTGGCGGGGCCCTGAACCTTGAAGAGCCCAGAGCAGCGAAGATTTCCCCGAACCGTTCCGGCCCATCAGGGCGGTTACCCGCCCGGCGTCCAACTCCACGTCGACGCCGCCTACGGCCACGGTGGGTCCGTAGCGGACCACGACGTTGCGGGCCCGCAGCACTGGCGCGCCACCCGTCCGGTCCCGGACCGGCTCGCGGCTCTCGGCGGGGATCCGTTGGCGCAGGTGCCGGGCCGAGCGACGGGCGTCGCGCACCGACAGCGGAAGTGGCTCCCAACCGGCGAGGCGGCCCAGCTCCACGACGGGGGGCGCCACGGCGCTGGTGGCCATTACTACCTCCGGGGGGCCGTCGGTGATGCGGCCGTCCCGGTGGATCTCCACGATGCGGTCGGCGTACTGCACGACCCTCTCGAGGCGGTGCTCGGCCAGCAGGACCGTCACCCCCAGGTCGTGGACCAGCCGGGTGATGGTCGCCAGGACCTCCTCCGCCGCGGTCGGGTCCAGCGCCGAGGTGGGTTCGTCCAGGACCAGCACCCGCGGGTGGGTCGTCAGCACGGCACCGATGGCGACCCGCTGCTGCTGTCCGCCCGAGAGTTGATGCAGCGGGCGGTCCCGCAGTTCCGCCACGCCGAGCAGGTCGAGGGTTTCCTCGACCCGCTTGCGCATCACGTCCGGGGCGATGGCCAACTGCTCCATGCCGTAGGCCAGCTCTTCCTCGACGGTGTCGGTGACGAAGCCGGCGAGGGGGTCCTGGCTGACCACCCCGACCAGGTCGGCCAGGTCGCGGGGTCGGTGGTCGCGGGTGTCGCGACCACCGACTGTGACCCGACCGGCCAGGGTGCCCCCGCTGAAATGGGGCACCAGGCCGTTGACGGTCCCGAGGAAGGTGGATTTGCCCGCCCCGGTCGGACCTACGACGAGGACCAGCTCTCCCTCCTCGACGAGCAGATCGACGTCTCGCAGCACCGGCGACGACCGGTCGGAGTAGGTCACGGTCATGTGATCGAAGCGGATCATGCGGGAACCCCGAGCCGTCCTGAACCGGTCTCCGCGCCCTCCGACCGACTGGGCCGGGCGGTGACGGGGGCGCCCCGGGACGGGTCGTTGGCGCGGAAGGGGGGAGGGGAGATCACCGCCGGCAGGGCGGCTACCAGCACGGCCAGCGCCGGTACGACGGGCAGCGAAGGCCAGGTCAGGGGGAACGTGGACGGGTTCAGACCGATCAGCGAGCTGCCCACGCCCGACCAGAGCACCACGAGAGGAGCGAGTCCCGACAGCACCACCCCCCACTCCGCCCCCGACCAGGGGTCAGGCCGGTAACGGCTGCGGCGGACCCGCCGCCCCCCCAGGGCCAGACCGGCCACCGACACGGCGGTGCCGGTGACCAGAGCCGGTAGGGCCACCGTCCTCGACGTGGAAGCGTCGAGCAGGCCGAAGGTGCCCAGGCACAGGCCGCACATACCCGTCACCATGAGGCCGGCGGTCAGCCGGCGCACCGGCGCGGGCGCCGCGCCGGTCCGTCCGTAGCCACGGGAGTCCATGGCGGCGGCCAGCCGCAGCGACCGCTCCAAGGCGTCCTGCAGCACCGGGATGGCGATCTCGCGCAGGGCGTGCCATCCGAGGCCGCTCCGGCCCCGCAGCTTCCGGGCCCGGTGCACCCGCTGCACGCTCTCGACCAACTGCGGGGCCACGGTCAACGCCACCACCACCGCGACGCCCAACTCGTACAGGGCTCCGGGCAGTACGCGCAGCGCCCGCTTGGGGTTGGCCAAGGCGTTGGCGGCCCCTATGCACGCCAGCATGCAGCCCAGCATCATCCCGTCGTAGAGGGCAGAGAACGTGCCTTCCGCGGTCACCGGCCCCCCCAGCTGAACACCGGCCGCCCAGGAGGGGAGCGGCACGCTCGGAAGCCGGAACCACACGTGCATCGTCGTGGTGGATATGTCACCGCCGAAGACCGACCGGAACACCACCCTTATGGCCACCACCGTCAAGGCCAGGAACATGTAGTACTTGAAGGCCCGGGCCCAGGGCGCCTCACCGCGTCGGTTGGCCACCACCAGTCCCAGTACCGCCAGGACCAGGCCGAGTAGCACCGGGTTGGTCGTACGGCTCACGGCCGCAGCCAAACCCAGGGCCCAGACCCACCATGCCACCGGGTGCAGATTCCGGGGCACCCGGGTGGCTCTGGGCCATCCCCGCGCCGGGACGGCCTGTGGTCTCACCCAGCCGCCCGCCGCCGCCAGGCCACCAGTGCGCCCGCCGCGGCGAGGAGCGCGGCGGCGGCGACTCCGGCGATCAAAGCCGGCGATGGTCCAGACGCCGGCGACGCCGGCCTCCGATTTCCGGCGGCAGATGCCACTATCTGATACCCGGAGTTGGCCCGGCCCGCCTGGCCCGCGCCAGCGCGGCCCGTACCGGCCGGACCTGAGCCGGCCGGGCCCGAACCGGTCCGAGCCGCCCCCGACCGATCCGGGCTCGATGGGGATCCGGCCTCCGACGTCGGGGCGCTGCCGGTGGGGGCGCCGGGCGGAGGCGGTTGACCCCCCGCCGGGCTCGATCCGGCCGCGCCGCGGGCGGCAGGCGACGAGGTGGCGGCCGGCTCGGAAGCCGGCGCCGCCGACGACGCACCTGCGGCTACCTGCCCTTGAGTGCCCGGTTGGGCCTGGGCCGGCGCCGCCGACGTGGTGGTCGTCGCTCCACCCCCACCGCCACCGCCACCGGCGGGGGTGGTGGCCGGCACGGTCGTTGCGGGCGCCGCCACCGCGATGAACTGACCGGAGCCGCCCACTTGGGCGGCGGCCCGGACCTGATCCGGCGAGAACCACGGTTGGCCGGTGGTTCCGTTGACATTGCTCGCCCCGAACGTCCAGGCGGTGATACTTCCCGCCGGTGGCCGGTAGCTCATCACCCCGAGCTGGGTGTAGCTCCAGGTGCTCTGGCCGGCGTCGGCGTGCCAGTAGGACCAGTAGGCGTTCAGCGGCGGGGTGTTGATGCACGGGTCTTGGGCCGGGGTCGGCTCGAAGCTGGAGGGCCCCGTGCTGGCCAACCCGATACGGCACACGAAAGCCGGCCCTTCCTCCTGCGTGCCGGCGGTGATGAACCCGGCCGCAGTCATGGCGTCGTAGCCCGTTCCCGACGCCGGAGCGCATCCGAGATCCACCGGCCCGGCGGCCGGGCCACCCGTGGCCCAGGCCGAGAAGTCGACCGCCACCAGCACGCCCGTCGAGCAGCCGGTCGCCGTCTGAGCGTCTGCGGCGGTCGAGCCGGGCCCCAGCGTGGCCGTCCCGCCGGCCAGGATCAGACCGGCCGCGCCCCCGAGGGCGGCGACGACCCGGGCGCGCCGCGCCGGCCGCCCCCGGATTCGCCGGACGACCCGTTCGGTCACGAGGCCAGGCCGACTACGGGTTGGGTGAGGGGTTTGCCGCCCATGGAGCCGTAGAAGTTGGCGTCTCCGAAGGCGAACAGTCCGCCGTCGGCGGCGACTTCCCAGTAGCCGTGGCCGTCGGGGGTGGCGGCGATGC
>JAGWSF010000143.1 GCA_028876385.1 Acidobacteriota bacterium
GCCGCCCTGCGGGCGGTCCTCGGGTTGCCCTCGGGAAGGGGCAGAAGGGGGTGCCGACACCCGGGCAGGAGCACCGTCGCGGTGAGGCAACGCCGGAATCGGGTGTCCGATTGGGCGCCCCTGTCAGTCATCCCTCAGGTGCGACCCCCACACTCACAACGCCCGGCGGCTGATGGCAGCTGATGGCGGCCGCGGCCAGCCCGACACGAGAGATCGGACAGAGCGCCTGGAGCGCCGCCCCATCCCCCTGCCCGGTCGATCACTCGCGTCTGAGGGAGAGCGCCAGACGGGGGAAGACGAAGGAGGCGAGGAAGATCGGCAGTAACCTCTTCCCGGTGCACCGATAGGCGACGACCTCGCCGTCGGCGGCCTCGAAGGTGCGGACGTCGCTCGACCTACGGCCGCTACGCACTTGCAGAGTGTGGGATCCGGAATCGATGGGGATCGCCGTCGACTGGTTCATCTCGACCGACCCGGCTGGCTCACCGTCGACGATGACGTCGTAGGGTGCCCGGCGGACCTCCGCCCCGGTGGCCCTGTGGGTCACTTTCAAGGTGGCAGACACTCTGTTGGTGTCCCTTCGAATCTGTCAGCAGTCGCGAACAACGGGTCAGCGGCCTCCCCGCCGGGCGGGTTGCGCTGTGGGGAATTTACCGCCACTCGGAGCGAAGCAGCCCCATCACCACCGAGTCGAAATACCGGCCGGGACCTCAGACCGCTTCCCGCAGGCGCCCCTCCTCCCTGAAACCGATACGGGCGAATGATCGCATAGCCCTTTCGTTGCCCGACTACGTATCCAATTGGACGCGATGAAGATTGAGATGGTCGAACAGGTAGCCGATGAGCAATCCGAGGGCATCTGAGCCGTAGCCTTGCCCCCAACAGGTCCTTCTCGCCGATCGTGATGCCAACCGTGGCTGAGCGGGCGACGCGGTCTACATCCCGATAAACGACCATCCCGATGTGGCGCCCGTCCAGGAGGTCGACCGCATAGACACCTTCGGACAACGGGTCCATCAAGGGAAGCTGGTCACTGAACCACCGCTCCACCGCGGCGGCTGCGACCGGCCAGAAACGGACGTCGCCGGCGGTGGCCCAGAGCTGACTCGATCGCGGAAATACCGAAGGGCATCCCGCCGCCGCCCCACCGACCGCCCCAGACCGCCGACCGGACCTTTCGCCGGTTCCCCGACCGCCGCGCACCGACGGGACGGCGGATCGCGGCATCGGTACCGACCCAGGTTCGGGGGAGGGGAACCAGGCGCCGGTCACCGCCGTCGAAGTAGTCGTGTGGCGAACCCTTCGGATCCTCCTGACCGCGGCCTTGGTGGGTGTCGCCGGGGGGTGCAGCTCCGGGACGGCGTCGGGCCCGACACCTCCGACCACGATCTGCCAGCCGGCCGGCGGTAACCGCTGCGCCGGGCCGGCGCCGGTGCAGACCTGGCTCTACGGGCCTCTGGTGGTAGCGGCTGACGGCCTCACCCTGTCCGGCCGCTTCGAGTGCGGAGGCAGCCTGGAGGCCGTCGAGACCAACGACCAGGTGACCCTTACGTTCATCGCCGCGGCGGTCGGTGCGGGCGGGTTGTCCTGCGCGCTGGTGCCGCTGCGAGTGGGTCTCCACCACCCGCTCGGCTCGCGCGCCGTCGTCGATGGTGTCACCCACCAGCGACTGGCCGTCCGGTCCTCGTAGGCCGCCGGTTGGGGTCAGGGGTGCTGTCGGGCCGGCCCGTCGTTCGAGGCGGAGGTCGGGGTGGCGGCGGGCTACTGGTCCAGCCCGAGCGTGGCGGCCAGCGGCGGCCCGACCATGGTCACGCCGAACTCTCGGCCCAACCGGTCGATCTCCTCGGCGTCGGCTCCTGACCGAACCGCTTTGACGTAGCGGTCGAAGCCGATGCCCGGTGTCATGAGGTTGGCCACACGGGCGGCCTTTTGGCGGTTGGTGTTGGTAAAAGTATGAGCTACGCGGGGAGGGGCGGTGGCGAAGTCTCCCGGTCCCAGTTCGAGGACCTCTTCTCCGATCTGCACCGTGAGGACCCCGTCCAGCACGTAGAAGCTGTCCTCTTGGAGGTCGTGGCAGTGCAAGGGAGGCCCGGAGCTGTACCCGACGTCGAGCACCATGAGTTCGAACCGTCCGTCGGTGTGGGAGCCCGACGCCTTGACCATTTCCGCGGCCTCGGCCCGCACCACACGGCCCTCCGCCGCCGGTTCACCCCTTCCGGCCGCGGCTGCGTGGAGGTCGGAGCGGGCGGCGAGGCCGGGAGCGCCGGTGAAGTCAATGGTCACGAGCGGCTCGTCGCCTATAACCCAGGCGTCGTGGCCGGGCCCCACCACGTGGGCGTCGCCCGGACCGAGGTCGATCTCCGCCCCGTCATCCATCCGGACCCGCATCCGTCCGCTCACCACGTAGGCGGTGTGGGCGACCTGGCAGCTCTCGGTGCCGGCGGTGGGCTTGACGTCAGTGGACCAGCGCCATCCCGGTTCGAACGTGGCCCGCCCGATGGTGGCCCCCGGGAGGTTGACCAGGGCGAGTTGGCCGTGGTCGAAACTGCGCTTGTCGTCGGGGGTGTCGAGGTTCCTGGCCTGGCAGAACATGACGATCTCCTTGACTGTTTAGAGGTTTCGGCTGTCGTTCCCGATTGTCAGCCCCGGGCGGGCGCAGCGCATCGGTCATTCCACGTAGACGCTCGGAACCGGAGGGCCTACGTGGTCGGCGGCCGCCGCTTGTGGGATGTTTCCGTGGATCACCGGCGACCACCGGGTGCGGGGCCGTTCACGGGGCCGTTCACGGGGCCGCCCACGGGGCCGTTAACGGGCTGTCTACGGGGCAGGGGAGCTAACCCGGCACGGCTGGGAGATCCCCGGCCGTGCGGCCTGGCCGGCGGGCGAAGTCAGTGGGCGCCGGGTGGGTGGGGCGGTCGGGGTGCGGGTTGGGAGACCCACACGGCCAGCTGGGTCCGCGACCGGGTACCGGTTTTACGGAGGAGGGCCTCGATGTGCTTTTCCACGGTGCGCGGCGATACGGCCAGGCGCTGGGCGATCTCCTTGTTGGCCAGCCCTTGGGCCACGAGGTCCAGAACGTCGGCTTCCCGGGCGGTGATGTCCGACCGCCGCGACCCGTTGCCCTCCGGGCGGCCGAGGCGGGTTCGGCACCAGGCCGCCAGTCCGGGAAGGCCCAGCTGATCAAACGAGTCGATCCCCTCGGCCAGCCACGCCGCCGGCTGGCCCCAGCCCCGCGTCGCCGCGGATTCGGCGGCCAGGACCCCGGCCAGCATCCGCCAGGTGGTGGCGTTCACGAAACCCCGGTCGGCCTCCCCGGCAAGGGTCTCGGCCCGTTCGGGGCTCCCGTCCCGGGCGGTCAAGACCGCCGCGGCGTATCCGAGGAGGCCCCGGTTGAGTTTGAACGATTCGAGGCCCGAGCGGCGGGCGTCGGCCAGGGTGGCGGGAGCGCGGGGGTCGTCCATGGCGGCGAGAAGCAGGGGCCACAGCGCCCGGAACGCCGCCGGCTCGGCGTGGGGGAATCGGGCGAGAATGGAGGAGGCCTGGCCGAGGTGCGCGAGGGCCTGGGGGATGTTTCCGGCGGCGATGGCCGCCTCACCGCGGGTCCCCCAGGCGAAACCCTCCCACGGCGAGTTGCTCAGATCGGGCCAACGGATGAGCCCCAGGTGCTGCTCCACCCCGTCGGTGTCAGCTCTCAGCGCCGCGGCTTCGGCGAGGAACAGCAGCGCCTTGTCGCGGACCTCGCCCAGCGCCAAAGCCTCGGCCAGCTCGTAGGCGGAGCGGGCGTGGTCGGCCGCGGCGGCGGGCGACCAGCGGCTGACGCCCACCGCGGCCAGCTGCAGGTTGATGCTGGCCGCGGTCGAGTAGGCGCCGAGCCGCTCGGCGGCGTGGCGGGCCTGCTCCAGTCGTTCGGTGCCGAGATGGTCGAACATGTCGACGGTCCCCAGTTCGTGCAGGGCCCGGGCCTGCCACACCGCCAGACCGGCTTTCTCAGCCGAGGCCAGGGCTTCTTCGAAGAGGCGGTGGGCCGACGACGGGTCGCTCAGGCGTTTGATCCGGCCCAGCACCTCCAAGGCGTGGCAGCGCACCTCGGGGGCGCCCTGGGCGAGGTCCAGAGCCTTCTCGGCCATGGATTGGGCCCGGTCGATCTCGTCGGCGGCGAGAGCGACCTCGGCCTCGAGCACCGACACCCGGGCGATCAAACGTGGGTCGGCCGGTAGATTGTCCCCGCCGAGCGCGGCCTGGAGCTGCTCGGCGGCCATCGGCCACCTGCCCGCTGTCACGGCGGCCTGGGCCAGCAGGAGGTTGAGCTCGGACCGACGATCGGAGTCGATGGCGGTGCCGACCGAGGCGTCCAGAGCGCGCCGGGTGGCGGAGGCGGCCTCGTCCACGCGACCGGCCAGGGCCAGGGCCTCGACCAGCAGGAGCGCCGCCGCGGCGCGGGTCTCGTCCTGGCCGGCCAGTGCGGCGGCCCGCTCGAGCACATGGGCGGCGGTGGCGAGCGCACCGGAGCGGACCGCGTGGCGTCCGACCACGGTGAGGTGGATAGCCGCCTGGTCCCGGTCCCCTGAGCGCTCGGCCAGGTCGGCCGCCAGTTCGTGCCAGCCGTCCGCTGGGTCCGGGTGGGCGCCCTCTAGCGCGGCCAGACCGGCTGCCGCCAGGGTCACCTGGTCGGGTGGGAGCAGATCGGCCAGCACGGCGTCGCGGGTGAGGGCGTGGCGGAAGCGGAACGAGCCGTCGTCGACCCGCAGCAGCAGCCGCTCGATCGCCGCCCCGAGGGCCTCGGATACCACATCGGGCGGTAGGCCGGTCATCGGCGCCAGCAGCCGCCAGTCGAAGTAGCGGCCCAGCACCGCGGCTGCATCGACGACCCGACGGTGGGAGGCGGGAAGCTGGGCCAGGCGTTGGCGGACCGTGTCGGCAAACGATGTCGGCACCCCCGGCGAGGCGAGAAGCTCCTCGACCAGGAGAGGCACGCCCTCGGCGCTGATCCGCACCCGCTCGAGAACGGTCTCGCTGACCTGGGGCGCGCAGGCCTGCACCATGGCCGTCACATCCCCTTCGCTCAGCCGGGCCAGTTCCAGGACCGAAGCCCCCTGACGGGACCGCCAGCGGCGGAGCAGATCCAGGGCCGGAGAGTGCTCCTCGGAGCGGACGGTCACCAGGCACAGGATCCGTTGGCCGGCAAGATTGTCCCCCAGGTACTCGACGACGGCCAGAGTGTCGGGATCGGCCCAGTGCAAATCCTCCAGGACCACTACCAGTCCGGTGGGTTCGGCGACCCGTCGGAGCAGCTGTAGAAGGGCCTCACCTCGCCCCGCCGGCGAAAGCTCGACGGCCGAAGCGGTTCCGACGGGCCCGGCGGTTCTGGCGGTTCCGACCGGCCCGGCGGTTCCGACGGTTCCGACGGGCACGACGATACCGGCGAGCGCGGGTAGCCAGAGGGCCATCGCCGGGTCCTGCAACACCGGGCGGTTCCGCAGGGCCTGGGCCACAGCCTCGATCAGCGCCCGGTAGGCGGCGGGCGCGCCCGAAGGCGTCGCCCGGCCCACGACCACCGTCGCGGCGCGGGCGGCGGCCCAACGGGCGACCTCCCGGGTGAGGCGGGACTTGCCGATACCGGCCTCTCCGGTGAGCGCCACGCACGACCCCTCACCGTTCAACGCGGCGTCGAGACGGTCGGCTAGAACGCCGAGCTCGAACTGTCTCCCCGCAGTGATCGGACAGAGCACCTGGACCACCGCTCCAGTTTGCCGGGCCGCTCGGCTGCTCGGCTGCGGGACTGACGGGCCGCTCGGGGCGGCGCTGGCGGCAGCGTCCGGCTGCCCCTCCTGGTGGCGCGGCGGCTCGCGTTGGCGGCAGCGTCCGGCTGCCCCTCCTGGTGGCGCGGCGGCTCGCGTTGGCGGCAGCGTCCGGCTGCCCCTCCTGGTGGCGCGGCGGCTCGCGTTGGCGGCAGCGTCCGGCCGCCCGGCATGATCGTTGCGACAACAAGTAGGAGGCGACGGCTATGAGCTACGAGCAGGTTTCCATACGCACACAGGACGGCGACTGCCGGTCCTACGTGTTCACACCTCCGGGATCGGACCCGCACCCGGCGGTGATCTTCTACATGGACGGGCTCGGGATCCGCCCGACCATATTCGACATGGGCCAGCGGCTCGCCGACTACGGCTA
>JAGWSF010000014.1 GCA_028876385.1 Acidobacteriota bacterium
CGGCGGCCGTTGTCGAACAGGGCGTCGACGGCCTCCTGGAGCATCCGCTTCTCGTTGTTGACGATGATCTCGGGAGCGCCCAGATCGAGCAGCCTCTTCAGCCGGTTGTTGCGGTTGATCACCCGGCGGTAGAGGTCGTTGAGATCGGAGGTGGCGAAGCGTCCACCGTCGAGCTGCACCATGGGACGCAGTTCGGGCGGGATCACCGGTACGGCGTCGAGGATCATGGCCCGCGGGTCGTTGGCCCGCCGGCCGTTCTCGTCGCGGCGGTTGAACGCCGAGACGATCTTCAGTCTCTTGATGGCCTTCTGGCGGCGCTGCACCGACAGCGGGCGGCGACCGTCGCTCGGGTCGATGGCCTCGCGGAGCTTGACCTCCTCCTCGTCGAAGTCGATCTCGTTTATGAGCGAGGCGATGGCCTCGGCCCCCATGCCGCCCCGGAAGTAGTCCGAGTAACGGTCCTTCATCTCCCGCCAGAGGGTCTCGTCCTCGAGGATCTTGCGGGCGTGCAGGTTGCGGAACTCGTCGAAGGTGCGCTTGGTCAGGTCCAGCTCGGCCTCGGCCCGCTCCCGTATCGACGCGAGCTCCTTGTCAACCTGACGCTGACGGGCCTTGAGCTCCGAGTCCTTGGCGCCCTCGGCCTCCATCTTGGCCAGCTCCTCTTCGAGGGCCTTGAAGCGTCGGTCCAGATCCAGGTCCCGGGCCCGCTCGATCTCGCCCAGCTCCTCCTGGAGCTCGGCCTCGAGGCTGGCCAGGTCGGTGTGACGCTTCTCCTCGTCGACCCAGGTGACCAGGTTGGCGGCGAAGTAGATGACCTTCTCCAGCTGCTTGGCCTTCAGCTCCTCCCGGGCCTCGGTGCCCATGAGCAGGTAGGCCAGCCAGCTGCGGGTGCCGCGCAGGTACCAGATGTGCACGACCGGGGCGGCCAGCTCGATGTGGCCCATCCGCTCCCGCCGCACCTTGGAACGGGTGACCTCCACGCCGCAGCGCTCACAGACGATGCCCCGGAACCGGACCCGCTTGTACTTGCCGCAGTAGCACTCCCAGTCCTTGGTGGGACCGAAGATCTTCTCGCAGAACAAGCCGTCCTTCTCAGGACGCAGGGTGCGGTAGTTGATGGTCTCGGGCTTCTTGACCTCGCCGTTGGACCACGTGCGGATCGAGTCGGCGGTGGCCAGACCGATGCGAAGCTGCTCGAAGTTGTTGACATCCAGCACTTAAAAGACACCTCCAGCGCCGGCCCCGCCGGCACGATCGAATTCGGGCGGCAAGCTCTGCTTGCGGGCCGACATCAAAAACCCCTCTCGTTGGCCCGACGGGCATCCTCCTCGTCGGATCCCCGCTCCGGCCGGCTGATGTCGATGCCCAGCTCCTCGGCCGTGCGGAACACGTCCTCGTCGAGCTCACGCATCTCGATCTCCTCGCCGGTGTGGGACAGAACCTCGACGTTGAGACAGAGGCTCTGCATCTCCTTGATGAGCACCTTGAAGCTCTCGGGGATGCCCGGCTCAGGGATGTTCTCACCCTTGACGATGGCCTCGTAGACCTTGACCCGGCCGAGGACGTCGTCGGACTTGATGGTGAGCAGCTCCTGGAGGGCGAACGCCGCGCCGTAGGCCTCGAGGGCCCACACCTCCATCTCCCCGAACCGCTGGCCGCCGAACTGGGCTTTGCCGCCGAGGGGCTGCTGGGTGATCATCGAGTACGGGCCTGTGGAACGGGCGTGGATCTTGTCGTCGACGAGGTGGGCCAGCTTCAGGATGTAGACGTAGCCGACGCTGATGGGATTGTCGTAGGGCTCACCGGTCCGACCGTTGAACAGGGTCACCTTGCCGTCCCGACCGATGAGTCGACCGGTGGTCCCGTGGGGGATGGGCGTCCCGTCGTCGTCGGTGACGTCCGGGTTGATGGTCTCGAAGATCCGCTGGATGGTCGGGTGGCGCCCGGCCTCCTCCTCCTCGTCCCAGTGGGCGCCGTCGAAGACCGGCGTGGCGATACGCACGCTGGGCGTGGTCACCGGGCGGGTCTTGCGCTCGGCACCGGTAAGGGGAGGCGAGGCCAGCTCGTTGCCCTCCCAACCCCAACGGGCGGCCCAGCCGAGGTGGCTTTCCAGGACCTGACCCACGTTCATACGGCTCGGTACGCCGAGCGGGTTCAAGATGATGTCCACGGGGGTGCCGTCGGCCAGGAACGGCATGTCCTCGACGGGCAGGATCTTGGAAATGACGCCCTTGTTGCCGTGACGTCCGGCGAGCTTGTCCCCCTCGGAGATCTTGCGTCGCTGGGCCACGTAGACCCGTACCAGCTGGTTGACGCCGGGGGGTAGTTCGTGGGCGTCCTCCCTCGAGAACACCCGGACGTCGATGACCTTGCCCGACTCGCCGTGGGGCACCTTGAGGCTGGTGTCGCGCACCTCGCGGGCCTTCTCGCCGAAGATGGCCCGCAGGAGGCGCTCCTCGGGGGTGAGCTCGGTCTCGCCCTTGGGGGTGACCTTGCCCACCAGGACATCGCCGGCGCCCACCTCGGCCCCGATGCGGATGATGCCCCGCTCGTCGAGGTCCTTCAGGATCTCCTCGGAGAGGTTGGGGATGTCCCGGGTGATCTCCTCGGCACCGAGCTTGGTGTCGCGGGCGTCGACCTCGTGCTCCTCGATGTGGATCGAGGTGAGGACGTCGTCGCGCACCAGCCGCTCGGAGAGGATGATGGCGTCCTCGTAGTTGTAGCCCTCCCAGGGCATGAAGGCGACCAGGAGGTTCTTGCCCAGGCCCAGCTCGCCCTCCTCGGTGGAGGGGCCGTCGGCCAGGACGTCGCCCTTGACGACCCGCTGGCCCTCCTCGGCGATGATGCGCTGGTTGAGGCAGGTGTTCTGGTTGGAGCGGCGGAACTTGGCCAGGCGGTAGGTCGTGTAGGTGCCCTCGTCCTCCATCACCTGGATGTAGTCCGCGGAGACCTCGGCCACCACGCCCGCCTTGGTCGCGACGACGACGTCGCCGGCGTCGCGGGCGGCCCTGGCCTCGATGCCGGTGCCGACGTACGGCGCCTCCGGGCGGATGAGGGGGACGGCCTGCTTCTGCATGTTGGCGCCCATCAGGGCGCGGTTGGCGTCGTCGTGCTCGATGAAGGGGA
>JAGWSF010000144.1 GCA_028876385.1 Acidobacteriota bacterium
GAAGACACCGCCCGACCCGAAGACACCGCCCGACCCGAAGACACCGCCCGACCCGAAGACACCGCCCGACCCGAAGACACCGCCCGACCCGAAGACACCGCCCGACCCGAAGACACCGCCCGACCCGAAGACACCGGCGATCCCGGAGACCGCGCCGGCTCGGAAAGTTCCGCCGTGACCCCCAACATCGGGGGGTGGGTGGCCTGCTGCCCGCTGCACGTGCGCCAGACGACCGTCGGCGTGCTCGTGTTGCAAAGCGACAAGACCGGCGAAGAGGAGCTTCTGGCCGCGGCCATGGACTACTCCCCCACCGTCGCCCTGCTGCTCGGCCACGCGTTGAGCGAGAGCCACAAGGTTCACGAGCGACGGGAACTGGTCATGAAGACGCTCTCGTCCCGGGCTTACGAGGCGGTGTTCCAGCCGATCGTCGACCTGACCGACGGCCGGGTCCTCGGCTACGAGGCCCTGACCCGCCTGGTGAGCGGGGAGCCCATCATCAACCTCCTGACCGAGGCCAGCGAAGCCGGTATCCGCCCGCAGTGCGAGATCGACCTGCTGGCCTCGGCCCTGACCGAGGCCGGCTCGCTGTCCGACGCCTGGGTCAGCGTCAATCTCTCCCCCTCGGTCGTGGTGGACCACACCGAACAGCTGCACGCCCTGATCGAGCGATCAGGCTGCCAGGTGGTCATCGAGCTCACCGAGAACGAACGCATCGAGGACTACGTCAGCGTCCGTCGGGCCCTGCGCCGCCTGGGTGAGCACGTGCGCCTGTCGGTGGACGACACCGGTTCGGGTTACGCCTCTTTGCGTCACGTGATCGACCTGCATCCCCACTTCTTGAAGCTGGACCGCAGCTGGATCAACGGGCTCGACCGGGACGAGACCCGCCAGGCCCTCGTCGCCGGGATGGTGGCCTTCTGCCGCCACACCGACATGGAGATGATCGCCGAGGGCGTCGAGACCGAACACGAACTGGGCACGCTGCGCCGCCTCGGGGTGCGGATGGCCCAGGGGTACATCCTGGGGCGGCCCGAGCCCCTCCGCCGGGCCGGTTCGGCGACACCCGCCTGACCCACGGCGCCGGGGCTAGCCTCGCCCCGATGGCCACCCACTACCGCACTTGCCCGCTGTGCGAAGCCATGTGCGGCCTCGAAATCGAGACCGACGGGGACCGCGTGACCCGGGTCCGGGGGGACCGGGCCGATGTGTGGAGCAAGGGCTTCCTCTGCCCCAAGGGGGCGTCGCTCGGCCACCTGCACCATGATCCCGACCGGCTGCGCGCCCCCATGGTCCGCGACGGCCGGGAGTGGCGCGAGGTCAGCTGGCCCGAGGCGTTCGAACGCTGCGAGGCGCTGTTGCGGCCGGTCGTCGACGCCCACGGGATCGAGGCCGTGACCGTCTACATCGGCAACCCCACCGTGCACAACTACTCGCTCAGCCGCTACAGCGGCGCCCTGGCGGCCTTCTCGGGAATCCCCACGGTGTGGTCGCCGGGCACCGTCGACCAGTGGCCGAAGAACCTGGTGTGCGCCCAGCTCTACGGAAACCCGTGGAGCATTCCCATCCCCGATGTGTCCAACACCGACCTGCTGGTGGTCATGGGAGCCAACCCCCACGCCTCCAACGGCTCCCTCCTGTCCTACCCCGACCTCATCGGAGAGCTGGACCGGATCAGGGCCCGGGGCGGCCGGACCATCGTGATCGATCCCCGCCGCACCGGTACCGCCGAGCGGGCCGACGAATGGATAGCAGTGAACCCGGGCACCGACGCCGCGCTGCTGCTGGCCGTGGTCGCCGTCCTGGGCCAAGAGGGCCTCGTGGATCTCGGGCCGCTCGCCGGTCGGGTGCGGGGGGTGGAGGCCCTCCTAGACGCCGCCAGGGAGTTCACCCCCGAGAGGGTGGGTGACTGGTGCGGGGTGGCACCGCAGCGGATCCGGGGCCTGGCCCGCGAGCTGGCCGGGGCCCGTCGGGCCGCGGTCTACGGACGGATCGGGCTGTGCAACCAGGAGTTCGGCACCCTGGCTACCTGGCTGGTCGATGCCCTCAACGTGCTCACCGGTCGCCTCGGTGCCCCCGGAGGGGTTCTGTTCGCCCAGCCCGCCATCGCCACCATCTCCTCGACGTCGCGTCGGCGAGGCCCGGTGCGCACCGGGCGCTGGTCGACCCGGGTCCGGGGGGCGCCCGAGGTGCTCGGCCAGGCCCCCGTGTCCTGCCTGGCCGAGGAGATCGCCACACCCGGGCCGGGTCGTATCCGAGGACTGATCACGGTGGCCGGCAATCCGGTGCTGTCCTCCCCCGACGCGGGAGCCCTCGACGCCGCGCTACCGACCCTCGAGGCCATGATCAGCCTGGACAACTATCTGAACGAGACGTCCCGCCACGCTCACGTGATCCTCCCCGGCCTGTCCCAACTGGAGCAGCCCCACTGCGCCGAGGCCCTCTGGGGGTTCGCTCTGAGAGCCGTGACCCGCTGGTCAGCTCCGGTGTTCGACGCCGGCGACCGTCCCGCCGAGTGGGAGATCCTCCTGCGCCTCGGGGCCATCCTGGGCGGAACCCCGAATTCCGAGGTTGACGTCGGAGGACTCGATGATGCCTGGTTCGCCCTGCGGGCGGCCCGCCACGGGGTGGGCGGCGACGACCCGGCCTGGTCCCGACACCGGGGACCCGACCGGATAGTCGACCTGACGCTGCGTTGCGCCCCGGTGGGGTCCATGACGCTCGAGGAGGCCAGGAGGCACCCCCACGGGGTGGACCACGGCCCCTCCCACGCCGAGGTGGACACGGTGCTGCGCACCGCATCGGGCGACGTGGAACTGGCCCACGACATGTTCTTCGCCGACCTCGACCGTCTGCGCCACCGCATGGCCCAGCCCCGTCCGCCGCTGGTGCTCATCGGCCGCCGCGACGTGCGGTCCAACAACTCGTGGATGCACAACGTGTCCGTGCTCGTCCGCGGCCGGGACCGGACCACGCTCATGATGCACCCTCTCGACGCCGGCCGCCTCGGCCTGGGCGACGGCGACCGGGCTCTGGTCACCAGCGCCACCGGTCAGGTGAGCGCGCCGGTGGAGGTGACCGACGGGATCAGGCCGGGCGTGGTCAGCCTGCCCCACGGCTGGGGCCACGACCGGGACGGCACCCGCACCGCGGTGGCTTCGGCCCGCCCGGGCGCCAACGTCAACCTCCTCGTCCCCGGCACCTTCCTCGACGCGCCTTCGGGTAACGCCGCAGTGAACGGGGTGGAGGTACGCATCAGCCCCCTGCCCGACGGGCTCGTTCAGACCCAAGCCTGATCCGCCGGTCGAACCGGTTGTGGATAGTCAACCGGCCGGGGTTCAGCGCTCGTAGGCGGCCTGCAAGGCCGCGATATCGAGCTTGGTCATGGTCATCATGGCGGCTTGGGCCTGCTGGGCTCGGGCCGGGTCGCCACCGCCGAGCACGGCGCCGAGCATGTCGGGCACGATCTGCCACGACAGCCCGAAGCGGTCCTTCAGCCATCCGCAACGTCCCGGTTGGCCTCCGCCGCTGGTAAGCCGGTCCCACAGGTGGTCGATCTCGGCCTGCGAGCTCACCTCGATCATGAGAGAGATGGCTTCGGTGAGCGGTCCTGGAGGGGGTCCGGCGTTGAACAGGCGGATCTGCTGCCCGAACAGTTCGATCGTGGCGCTGAACACCGGTCCCTCGGGGCCAGCACCTTGGCGGTCGTGCACGACCATGTCGGGGAACACCGACCGGTAGAAGGCCAAAACCTCGGCCAGGTCGGAGTCCAACCACAAGAATGGGGTCAGTGAAGCCATAACGGGTCTCCTCCTTACGGCGCGCCGACCGGACCGTCCGGCCACAAGGGCATGATGCAGCCGAATCTCGATGGTCGAACATCCCGCCGACGATCTTCTAGGAACTCATCCTTGCAGAGCGCTGGGCGGACGTCGTTTCCGTCATGTCTGGGGACCCCCGCCGAAGGAGCGCCGGGGGGCAGTCGATGGCCGGGCGCCGGCACGGGGCGTGGTTCAATGACGGTGTGCCGGGCTTCGATGGGACCGCCTACCAGGCCCGCCTGGACGCCCTGGCCGCCGAAGGACGGGCCATGCACGGCGAAGCCGACCTGGTGTCGGCCTACCGGCCGAGCACCGTCCTCGATGCCGGCTGCGGTACCGGACGGGTCGCCCTCGAGTTGGCCCGCAGAGGCATCGAGGTGGTGGGGGTGGACCACGACCAGTCCATGATGAGCGAGGCCCGCCGGCAGTCGGCCGGCGTGGCGGGGGTCACATGGGTCGAGGCGGACCTGTCCGGGCTGCGGCTCGGGCGGCTCTTCGACGTGGTCGTCCTGGCCGGCAACGTGCCGCTGTTCTGCCCGCCCGGGAACCGGCACGCCCTGGTGACTTCGTGCGCCGCCCACGTGGCGCCTGCGGGGGTCCTGATCGCCGGTTTCGCCCTCGACGGCCGCTACGAGCTGTCAGCCTGGGACGACGGCTGCAGCGGGGCCGGCCTGATCCTCGAGGAACGATGGTCGACCTGGGACCGCCAGCCCTTCCGCGGCGCCAGAGGTGACTACGCGGTGTCGGTGCACCGCCGGCCCGGGCCGGCCTGAGGCCCGGGGATCGCCGGGGCGGCCCCCTTCACCGTTGGGCTGCGCTCGGAACCTCGCAGGTGTCGCCGGCGCAGACCGGAGCGTCTCCCGCCACCACCTCCGGCACGGCCGGGCGGGCCCGCTCCCAGGCCCGCTGCAGGGTCGCCAGGATGGTCTCCGGGTCCTGGGCCCCGGGGATGGCGAAGGCCCTGTCGATCACGAAGAAGGGCACCCCGGAGCAGCCGAGGGCGGCGGCCTCAGTCTCGTCCCGGCGCACCTCGGCGGTGAAGCGGTCGGAGGCGAGCAGGGCCTCGACCTCTTCGGCGTCGAGTCCCACGGCCGTGGCGACGGCGGTGAGCACGTCGGGCTCGCTCACCGGTTCCCGGCGAACGAAGTAGGACTCGAACAGGGCCTCCTCGAGATCGGCGGCCAGGGCCGGGCTCTTGGTGTAGGCGAGGTGTACCAACCGGTGGGCGTCGAGCGTGTTGCCGCTCTGGGTCGCGGCCAGGTCGTAATCGAGGCCCTCGGCGGCCGCCAACCGGTTGAGTGACTCCAGCTGCTGTTCGGCCTGGGCCAGGCTCATGCCGTACTTGGCCGCCAGGTGACCGGCCATGGTCCCCGACCGACGGAACGGCGCCTGGGGATCGAGCTCGAAGGCCCGCCAGCGGACCTCGACCTCAGCGGCGTGCTCGAAGCGGCTCATAGCCGTCTCGAAGCGCCGCTTCCCTATGTAGCACCACGGGCAAACCACATCGGACCAGATCTCTACCAGCACATCGGGTAGCAACAGCGCGCCTGGCGGGGGTGTTCCCATCCGCGGTCGGGCCCTCCCCCGGGGGCCGTGGATTCAGCGGGCCCGCCAGTCGTCGATGAGCTGGCGGGCGATGCTGATGGGGCCGGGGACTTCCGGTAGCTCGTCCCGGCCGAACCAGCGGGCATCCGATATCTCCACCCCGTCCACGGCCACCTCGCCGCTCAGGTAGGCGGCGTGGAAGCCGAGCATCAACGAGTGCGGGAACGGCCAGGGCTGACTGCCGAAGTAGCGCAACGAGCCGATCTCGATGCCGACCTCCTCGAGGACCTCGCGTCGCGTCGCCGACTCCACCGATTCGCCTGGCTCGACGAAGCCGGCCAGGCAGGAGTACATGGCCGTCGGCCACGCTGCGTTGCGGGCCAGGAGCACCCGCCCGTCGTCACGTTCGATCAGGGTGATGACGGCCGGGGCCAGGCGGGGGAAAGCGGCCAGGCCACAGGCCGGGCAGCGGCGGGAGCGTTCGGTCTCCGACGGATCCGTCGGGGTGGAGCAGCGGCCGCAGAACCGGTGGTTGCGGTCCCATTCCACGAGCTGCACGGCCCGACCGGCGGCCACCCAGGTGGCTTCGTCGACCCTCCCGAAGAGCTGCATCAGGTTCACCGAGCGGTCGGCGTCGAAGGCTTCGGCACCGGGGGTGTTGGCGTCGATGGCCCAGCAGTGCCGTCCGTCGAGGGTGCCCACGAACAGGCCGGGCCCCCAGTCGGACGGGTCCCCCTCGGCCAGGACCACGTCCGAGCCGCGTACCAAGAAGACGAGGGGCGGACCTTCCGAGTCGGCCACCGGCGCGAAGAGAGGGACGAGCATGGCCACAGTCTCCCCTACCGGCTCGGGGAGCGTGGCCCCCGCCCCACCCAGCCGCCGCCCGGGGGCGGTCGCCGCCCGCCCCGGATCACCGCCCGCCCCGGATCAGAGGTGGAGCGGTCTGATCGGCGAGAGCACCAGAGCCGGGTCGTCCCAGTCGACGTCGGGCACATCTATGTACAGCTCGATCTCGTTGCCGTCGGGATCGTGGATGTAGAGGCTGTGGGTAACGGTGTGGTCGCTCGCTCCCACGACCGTCACCCCGGCTGCCTGCACCGCCCGCAGGGCGTCGCGCAGCTCGTCATCCGAGTCGCCGACCTTGAGACCGAAGTGGTACATCCCGATCCGGCGTCCCGCGGGGATGGGTTGGGCGTCGGGACCGACCTCGATGAGCAGCAGCTCGTGGTGGGTCCGGCCGCTCGAGAAGGCCGCCGCCGGGGCCCCCAGGCGGACGTCACCGAGAGAATCCCAGCCGAGAACGTCCCGGTAGAAGGCCACCGACCGCTGCAGGTCGGCTACGTAGAGAACCACATGGCCGAGCTCTTTCACCTTCACATCCGCACCTCCTGGGCTTTCCCCGGTTGAACACCGCGGCGATGGGAAATCATGCCCGGTCCGGCCCGAACGCACGCCGATCCGGAAACCCTGTGTAAACGTGACCATTGTCACACCAACTGGATATCCACCCTCAGTTTTCTCTCAGCCAGGCCAGCGATAACTGTCGCATCGTCGACGTCAAGCCCTCCCTGCCCGCCGACTCGAAGGCGTCGCAACCGGCTCAACCGGCCCGGCCGGCGCGCCCGGACGGGGCCCACGTGGCGGCGATCGACGTGGTCCGGTTCCTGACCATCGGGGGGGTCATCCTCGTCCACTCCAGCTCTCTCGCCGATCCGGGCTCCCTGGCCGCCGATGGCGTCCTCGTAGTGGCCCACGTGACGCGGTCGGTGTTCTTGATGGTGTCGGCGTTCGTGCTCACCCTCAGCTGGCGTCAACGCCCCGCCGAGGCCCTGAGCTTCTGGAAGCGCCGGGTCCCGCTGATCGCCGCCCCCTACCTGACGTGGACGGCGATCTACTTCGTGGCCGGCCGCCCTAGCGGCTCCGCGGTGTCGGTGGCCGGACAGTTCGTCGCCGACGTGGCCGACGGGGGAGCCCACTTCCACCTGTACTTCCTGCTGCTCACCTTCCAGCTCTACCTGGTGTTCCCGGCTTTGATGGCCGCCCTGCGCAGGCACCCTCGGGTGCTGCTCCCGGCACTCGCGGTGACCGCGGCGCTGGACCTGGGTTTGTGCGCCTCGATCCACTACGGCTGGCGGCCGCCCCTACTGTCCGTCTGGTTCACCCACCCGTCGTCGTGGCTGGTCAGCTACCCGTTCTTCGTGGTGGGCGGCATCGCCGCGGCGGTGCATCTCCCGGCCCTGCACACCTGGATCGGCCACCACTACCGCTGGCTGGCCGCCGCCTTCGTCTTGTCGACACTGCTGACGGTGCTCGACTTCGTCGCCGAGATCGGGCTCCTCGGCTACAGCGGCTTGCACGCCAGCGAGGTGTTCCAACCGACGGTGGCCGTGGAGGCGGTCACCGCCGCAGCCGCCCAGTTCGCCCTCGGGATGTGGTGGTCCGAGCGGGCCCCGCAGCGCCGGCGGGCCTGGCTGGAACGCTCCTCGGATGCCTCCTTCGGGGTCTATCTGGCCCACCCGCTGCTCCTCGGGGCGGTGCTGTGGCTGGCCGAGATGAGCGGCCTGACCGCCGGCCTGGCGGCGTGGCCGACGGGTCTGATCGAGGTGCTGGTCGCCGTGGGCCTGGTTCCCTTCCTGTACGCGACGACTGCGGCGGCGATCGGCGTCGTCCGGCGCAGCCCCGCCAGTCTCTGGCTGACAGGTCGGCCCGCGGCGGGCGCCCCCTTCCGGCCACGGGCCGCCGTCGCCACGGTGATGGCCGGCCTAGCCGTGGGGGCGGTTGTGCCGGGCTGGGCCGGTTGGGCCGCCCCGGCCGCCGGGCGGGGCGCCCCGGTGCCGGGAACCTCGACCGCCTCGCCGTCCCCTTCCCGCCCCGCTCCCGCCCGGGCAGCGGCGGCGGCCCCGGCGACGACGACCACCACCGACGCGTCGTCGGAACCCCTCCCAGCGGGCGCCGCCCACCCCGCCACCGGCGCGCTGGCCTGGAGCGAGCAGACCTACTCGTTTGATTTCGAGGGCACGACACGTTCCTACATCGTGTTCCGGCCGGTCGGCTCCTACACCTCCCTGCCGGTCGTCGTGACCCTCGCCGGGTGCTGCACGTCGGCCCAGTTCGAGGCCGGGCGCATGGACTTCCGGACGGTCTCGGGACCGGCGCTGCTGGTCTACCCCGAGTACCTGGACGGGCACTGGGACGCCGGCGCCTGCTGCGGCTCGTCGGCCGCCGACAACGTCGACGACACCGGATTCGTCGCCGCCGTGCTGGCTCGGGTGCAGGCCTCGCAGAGCGGGGCGGCGACCGGCCGGGCCTATCTGGCCGGGTACTCCAATGGCGGCAAGCTGGCTCTGCGCCTGGTCTGCACCGAGCCGGGTCTTTTCCAGGCGGTGGCGGTCTACGGGGCTAGCGAGACCTACCCTTGTCCGCAGCCCGCCCGGGTGTCGCTACTCGACATCGCCGGTTCCGCCGACCCGGAGGTGTCGATCAGCGGCAGCGGGGTGGTGCAGAACGGCTACCGCCAGCCGACCGTGACCGCCGTGGTTAGCGACTTCGAGCAGGCCGACGGCTGCCGCGGCGAGGCCGCGGTATCCACCCGCGGGACGCTCACCGAGCAGAGGTGGACTACCTGCGCGGGCGGCGCTTCGGTGGCCCTGGCCGTATACGCCGGGGCGACCCACACTTGGCCGCAGGCGTCGGGAACCACCCCTTCGGCCGAGGCGGTGATGTGGGGGTTCTTCGCCTCGTCGGGGGCCTGACCGGCCGGCCCGGACCCCCGATTCGGATGGTTTCAGCTGGCCCGTGCCGCGGCCCGACCGGCCCGACGGCCGAAGAAGGTGCTGTCGCCCAGGGAGGTCCCGCTGGCGTAGCCCCAGGCCGGGATGCCGTTGCTGGCCCGACCGGCGGCGTACAGGCCGGGGATGGGGTCGCCGTCGACGTGGCGCACCTCGGAGTCCACGGTGGTGGCCAGGCCGCCCAGGGTGAACCCGTTGCTCATGCCCCTCAGGTCGATGGCACCGAGGGCGCCGGTCAGCGGCCGGACCCACTTAGACGCCTTGTGGAACACCGGATCCTGGCCCGCCTCGGCGTGACGGTTGAACACCGAGATGGTCGCTTGGAGGGTCCCACCGGGCAGACCCATGTCGGCTTCGAGCTCAGCCGGGGTGGCCGCCGCCCATTTCGGCCGCAACTTGAGCATCCGTAGCCGCAGCGGCTCGGGGGAGGACTCGTAGCTCTCCTCGTCGATCACGAGGAAGGCGTCGTTCTCCTGGGTGCGCAGCACGGCGTGGGCGATCCGCCCCGGATAGGTGTCCTCGTTTATGAACCGCTGACCCTGACGGTTGACCAGTATGCCCCGAACCAGCAGTTGGGGGTCCACGCCCAGGGCGCACTCGTAGGCGTCCATGTGGCGCACGTCGCCGCCTACCGCCTGGGCCATGAGGATGGAGCGACCGTCGTGGGCCTCGACCGCCGATCCGGGGCGACCTATGAGCCACGGGGTGTGATTGGCGAGTAACCGGTCGCTGTAGGTGAAGCTGCCCGTGGCCAGGACGACGCCCTTGCGCGCCCTCAGGGCTACCCGTTCCCCGTAGGACCGGGCGATCACCCCGACCACCGACCCGTCACGGTCGACGACCAACCGCTCGACGGAAGTGTCGTAGCGGACCTCCGCACCGGCGGCCAGCGCGGTGGAGGTCAGGGCCTTCATGAGCATCCAGCCCCCGCCGCGGGTCCCGGTCTTCTTGTCATTCATCTGCGGGACGTGGGCTCTCGGTGCCGGAGGGACCAGCTCGTTGAACGGCCAGGCATTCTCGCCGCCCGAGTACATGAGCCCGTCGTCGAGGGGCGGCTCCCAGGCGGGCGCCTCCCAGAAGCTGGGTTTGAACGGGACCCCGCAGCGGACCAACCAATCGAAGTGGTCCACGCTCTCCTCGCAGTAGACCCGGCAGCGGTCCTCGTCCACCCCCGGGCCCATGGCCGCCATCAGGAACGTGAACATGTTCTCGGGGGTGTCGTCGAAGCCGCAGGCCTTCTGGACAGCCGTGCCCCCGCCCATGTAGATCTCGCCTCCGGCCATGGCGCTTGCCCCCCCACCGGCTCCGGCGCGCTCGAGGACGAGCACCGACGCGTCATTCTCCCGGGCGGCCACTGCCGCCGACGCGCCGGCACACCCGTAACCGGCTATGACGACATCGGCCTCGACGTCCCAGCGGCGAACTTCACGGGCCGGACGGGGAGCGATCGGCGCGGCCTCAGAGGCCGAGGGCGC
>JAGWSF010000145.1 GCA_028876385.1 Acidobacteriota bacterium
CGATGGCGGCCACGCCGATGGCGATACCGAGGGCGGACAGCCCGGAGCGCAGCTTGCGGGTTCGAAGCCCGACGCTCGATAGGCGGGCCCTGTCTGCGAGCTGTAGCGGCAGGCGGATCGTGGCGGCGGAGGTCATGGCCGGTCCTGGTCCGCCAGAGGCCCTCTCTGGTTCCCGTCGCCGTAGGGCCGGGAGGAGCAGTCGGACGGCCGGGAGGAGGCGTCGGACGGCCGGGAGGAGCAGTCGGACGGCCGGGAGGAGGCGTCGGACGGACAGGGATGGCGGTCAGCGGGTGCGGGCGGCCCGGTGTCAGCGACGATTTGGCCGTCGAGGATCTCGACCCGGCGGGGCATCCGGTCGGCGATGACGCGGTCGTGGGTGATGACCACGATGGTGGAACCCCCGTGATGGAGTTGTTCGATCAGGGCGAGGATGGATTGACCGGTCGTCTGGTCGAGGTTGCCGGTCGGCTCGTCGGCGAACACGATGGCCGGCCGGCCGATGACGGCCCGGGCGATGGCGACCCGTTGGCGTTGCCCGCCGGAAAGCTGGGTGGGCCGGGCTTGGGCCCGTTCCGACAGTCCGACGAGCTCCAGGGCGTCGAGGGCGCGTCGGCGTCGCTGGTCGAGTGGTACCCCGGCGTAGAGGAGACCGTCGGCGACGTTGTCGATCACGCGGTCGTGCTCGGCGAGGAAGAACTGCTGGAAGACGAAGCCGATCCGGGTGGCCCTCAGATGGGACAGGTCGTCGTCGAGCATGGCCGCGACGTCCTGGCCGGTGATCCGCACCCGGCCGCGGGTGGGCCGGTCGAGCGTGCCCATCACTTGCAGGAGGGTGGTCTTACCCGAGCCGGACGGGCCGACGATTCCTACCAGTTCGCCTTCGCCGATGGTGAGGTTCACGCCGCGCAGTGCCTGGACGGGCGGCTCGCCGGGGTAGGTCTTGGTCACGCCCTCCACCTCGATCACCGGCGCTCGGTCACCGCCTTGGGCGCAGCCGCCCGCTCCGGAGGCCGGATGATGGCCGGGTGTGGCTTGCCCAGTGTCCATCATGGGGCCGGGACCACCACTTTCTGGCCCGCGGCGAGGCCCGGGCCATTGACCTGCACGAGCCCGGCGGAGTCGTCGAAGAGGCCCAGCGAGACCGCCACGAGATGGGATATTCCGCCGGGGCCGACCACCTCCACGCTGTATCCGCCGCCTGTCTGAGCCAGGAGGGCGGTGACGGGCACGGCCAGCGCGTCGGGCACGCGGGCGGTGGTGATTCCGACCTCCACCGGGGCCTGATCCCATGTGCCGGTGGCAGCTGGGTCGGAGGGAGTGACGGCCACGGCTACGGTCGGTGTGGAGTTGCTGCCTGGGCCGGTCGACGAGCAGTTGTCGGCTCCCAGCGGCGTGGGGCTGGTGGTCGGCCCGGAGCCGGAGCTGGGCGGGCAGGTGGCTACGGTTCCGACCGAGCTGATGACTCCGGGGGTGGTCCGATTGTCGGGCAGGGTGATGGTCACCTTGTCACCGACGGCCACGTCGGTCTGCTGCGACGCGTTCAGATCGACCTGCACCTGGCGGTTGGTCGAGGTTGCCTGCATCACTACCTGGCCTGGCTGGGCGCTGCCACCGAGTTGGGCGGAAAGCGACGTGACCCGCAGGGTGGCCGGCTCGAAGACCACTTGGCCGAGGGCGAGCGTGCCGGTCGGGGTCTCCCCCACGGCCGCCTGGAGTTTCTCCACCGCGGCGGTAGTCGCCGATCCGAACGACTCGGGGGCGGGGCTGAGCTGAGCGGTGGTGGCGTCGCCCAGCGCCACCAGGTCGGCGTTGAGCTCGGAGACGTCCGCGCCGGTCGCCCCCGCCGACAGTGTCCGATAGGCCGGGGTCGAGCCGTGGAGCAGGACCACCGGGCTGTCGTTCACCCGGTAGAGCACCTGGCCCTGGGCGATCTCCTGACCGGCGGAGGGTAGATCGGTGTATACGCCGGAGGCCTGGTTGATCGCCGTGTACGGCGATCCATCCGATCGGGCCGCGAACGTCAGAGTCCCGGCCACCGACACTGCGGCCGCGAGATCGCCTCGGGTCACGGTGGCCGTGTTCGGCGGAGAGGACGGGGAGGCGCCTGCTGCCTGCTTCGCGCCGGGCCCGGCGATCCACGCCCCCGCGGTGGCGGCCGCTACGACCGCCGTTCCTGCCAGCAGCCAAGTTCTCCGTCTCATCTCCCCCCCGGCACCCCGGCGGCGGCCGAGAAGCTCGAACACTTCTGCATGGCCGCCTGAAGGGCGCTCCGCCCGCCCGGGGTGTGCGCTGAGGGGATCCGGTTGGTGTCGATCAGCGGGCCGTCGGCGGTCGGATCGGGGAAGTCCGCCACCCCGTTGGCGCGTACGCACTGGGCGAACTTGAGGGCGGCGTCTTGTTGCTGGGCGCTCCTGGTGGTGCCTGTGAAGCCGGGTGGTTCCAGGGCCTGGCATGCGCCGAAGGCCTGCTGGAACGTCGGGCTGTTGATGTCCAGCCCCGAGCCGTTGGCGATCGCGTCGATGGTGAACTGGCCCGACGGACCCGGGTCGGGGAAGTTGCTGACCCCGTGGGAGCGCATGCACTGGGCGAACTTCACCCCCTGCGACACACCGGAAGCAGGGGCGGCAGCTGACGGCGACGTTGCTGCGGGCGGGTTCGAGCAGGCCGCCCCCACAAGCGCGGCCAGGCAGACGACAGGTAGCAGCAGTCGTCGGCTGGTCGGCGACGTGGCCGGGGGCAGCCGCTGCGGTACTGCGGGCCGCCGGCCGGGTGCGGTCTCTGGTTGTACTGGTCGGCGGTGGGTCACGCTCCCAACTCAACGCCGCGGCGTGTTACCACGACGTATGCGGATTTGGATACGCCGACGATATGTTCCCGGTCGTAGCATCCGAGGAGCGTGCGTGTGCTGATCGTCGAAGACGAGCCCTACCTGGCCGAGGCCATCCGCGACGGCCTACGTCTGGAAGCGATCGCCGCGGACACCGCCGGCGACGGTGACACCGCGCTCGGTCTGCTCAGCGTCAACGCCTACGACATCGCCGTCCTCGACCGAGACATACCCGGACCGTCCGGCGACGAGATCGCCAGACGTATCGTCGCCTCCGCCAGCGGCATGCCCATCCTCATGCTCACCGCGGCCGACCGGCTAGATGACAAGGCCTCGGGGTTCGGCCTCGGAGCCGACGACTACCTCACCAAGCCGTTCGAGCTGCGCGAACTCGTCCTGCGCCTCAGAGCGCTGGATCGCCGGCGCGTCCACAGCAGGCCACCGGTACGGGAGATCGCCGGCCTGCGCGTCGACCCGTTCCGCCGCGAGGTCTACCGGCACGGCCGCTACGTTCCCCTCACCCGCAAGCAGTTCGCCGTGCTCGAGGTCCTCGTGGCGGCCGAAGGCGGAATCGTCAGCGCCGAGGAGCTGCTGGAGCGGGCCTGGGACGAGAACGCCGACCCGTTCACCAACGCCGTGCGCATCACCGTTTCGGCTCTGCGTAAGCGTCTCGGCGAGCCGCAGGTAATCGCCACCGTGGCCGGAGCCGGCTACCGCATCCAAACCCCACCGGACGGCGGACACCAAGGAGATGACCATGGATAGGGCGCCGGGTCTGAGTGTCCGTCTGAAACTGACCCTCAGCTACGCCGGGTTTCTCATGCTCGCCGGGGGATTGCTGCTCGCCGCGGTATGGCTGTTCCTGCTGCGCTACGTACCCCAAAGAGCGCTGATCGTCACCCCCGTGCCCGGCCCCTTCCCCGTCCGGTCGAACCTCCTTCGGGTCTTCGCACCCAGGGCGGCCGTAGTGGTGGCTCTGCTGCTGGTCTTCGGTCTGTTGGGCGGATGGCTCTTAGCCGGGCGGATTCTCGCCCCGCTCGGCCGGATCACGGCCGCCACGCGCACCGCTGCGACCGGGTCGCTGTCCCATCGGATCGGGCTGACGGGCCGCGGCGACGAGTTCGCGGAGCTGGCCGACGCCTTCGACACCATGCTGGCCCGGCTCGAAGCACACGACGCCGAACAGCGCCGCTTCGCGGCCAACGCCTCCCACGAACTGCGCACCCCTCTGGCAACCACCCAGGCCCTCCTTGAAGTCGCGGGCCACGACCCGGGCCACAACCCCGCCGAGCTGGTCCACCGCCTGCAGGTCGTCAACACCCGAGCGATCGCGCTCACCGAAGCGCTGCTCCTCCTCAGCCGTGCCGGTCAACGGTCATTCGCCAGCGAACCGGTCGACCTGTCCCTGATCGCCGAAGAAGCCACCGAGACGCTCCTTCCGCTAGCAGAAAAGCAAGGCGTCAGCATCGAAGTGTCCGCCACCCACGCCGTGGCGACCGGCTCAGAAGCCCTCCTGCTGCAGCTCGCCACGAACCTCGTCCATAACGCCATCATCCACAACCAGCCCGGAGGGGGCACCGTGTGGGTCACAACCCGGGCCGTCGGCGCTGACACGGTCTTCCTCGTCGTAGAGAACACCGGTGAGCATCTCGCGCCGCAGACGGTCTCCAGCTTCGTCGAGCCGTTCCAACGCGGGAGCGAACGCCTACACCGCGACCACGCCGGAGTCGGCCTCGGCCTGGCCATCGTCAACAGCATCACCGGTGCCCACGGGGGGATACTCACCCTCACCCCTCGGGCCGGGGGCGGACTGAGAGTCAGCGTCCAGCTGCCGTCACCTGACCGGTCCTCGCCCGACCACGGGTTGCGCCGCGGCATGTCCGTTTCGTGAGATAGGGCTCACGCAAGCACCCATCGATTTCGCCGGCGCGCGGGCACAGGGCCAACACGGGCTCTGCGGTCCCCCCCAGGGGACCGCAGAGACTACGTGACGGGTACTAGTCGCCGGCTACCGGTTCGGGGGTGGGGGCGTCGCGGCGGGGGCCGTGGCCGCCCGGCGTATCGCGGTGGGAGTCGCCGTGGCCATTGTCGCCGTGGTCCCCGTGGTCGTCGTGATGGACGTCGCCCACGGTGTGGTAGCCACCCGACGCCGTCCGGTAGATGATCCCACCGACGGGTCGGCGGATGGGATGGGCGTCGGTCCGCTGGAGATGCAGGCAGGCCCAGTAAGCCACGACGAAGCCGGCGATGGGTCCGACGAAGACGCCGTACTGCAGCACCTCGATGAGACGCTCGAAGGGGACGTGCAGGTTGTTGGCCAGCAGGTCGGTGGCGCAAGCCAGGGTGAGATCGGTGAAGAACATCGCCGCCGCCACCCCGACGCCGGTCCGGAACGGCTTGTCCCGGGGACGGTCCAGGAGGTTGTGCGGCCCGTAGTCCTTGTAGATCCACTTGTCGATCCACGGCCAGGCGAACATGATCCCGAACAGGATGGAAGGTATGAGCAGACCCGGGAAGAAGGGGTTCGGTATCTCGTGGCCGAACGAGCGGAACTCCCAGTGCGGCCAGAGCCGTACCGAGCCGTCCAACCAACCCAGGTACCAGTCCGGCTGCGACCCGGCGGACACCGTGTAGGTCGTGTACGGCCCGTACAGCCAGACCGGGTTGATCTGCACGAAGCCGGCCAGCAGGAAGGTGACCGAGGCCGTGAGCATCATCAGGCCGCCGGCCTTCATGGCGTACTGAGGCCACACCCGGCTGCCCCGGATGTTGGTCTCGGTCTTGCCCGGCCCGGGGAAGTCGGTGTGCTTCTGATGCCAGAGGATCATCAGGTGGGCGGTCAGGAGCCCGACGATGGCCAGCGGGAAGAGGAACTCGTGGATGACGAACAGCCGGGGAATGAACGTCGATCCCGGGAAGCGGCCGCCCCACAGGGCGTAGGCCAGCCAGGTACCCACCAGCGGGATGCTCTGGACGATGGAGTAGATCACCCGGATACCGGTGCCCGACAGGAGGTCGTCGGGGAGGGAGTAGCCGGTGAAGCCCTCGAGCGAGACGATCTGCCAGAGCGCCAGGCCGATGATCCAGTTGATCTCACGGGGCTTGCGGAACGCCCCGGTGAAGAAGATACGGCACATGTGGAAGAACACCGCGGCCAGGAAGATCAGCGCCGCCCAGTGGTGGGCCTGGCGCATGATCAGCCCGAAGCGCACGTCGAACGACAGGTTGATGACCGACTGGTAGGCCTCGGACATGTGCTGGCCCACGAGCGGCAGGTACACGTGGCCGCTGGTCGGGGCGTAGACCACGTCGGTCGACGACGGGACGTAGAAGAGAGCGAGGTAGATGCCGGTGGCGATCAGGATGATCAGCGAGTCCATGGCGATCTCGCCGACCATGAACGACCAGTGGTCGGGGAAGATCTTGTCCAGGGCACTGACCAGCCACTTCGACGAGGCGAAGCGCTCGTCGACGGTATCCAGGCCGGACTTGGCCAGATCGAAACGCTTCTGGGCCGCCGCTCGCTCCTGAGTGGTGCTCATAGCCTCCTACCCTCTGTTCCAGAAGCCGGGGCCGACAGGGCCGCCCCCAGCTCGGGTGTAGTCACTGACCGAGATGATGTAGCCGTCACTGTTGGTGGAGATCTGCAGCTGCGCCAGGGACCGCGGCGCCGGCCCGAAGACCGGCCGGCAGTCGTCGAGCACGTCGAAGGTCGACTGGTGACACGGGCAGATGAGCTGGTGGCGCTGCACGTTGTAAAGGCTCGCCGGGCAAGCCGCGTGCGTGCAGATCTTGGAGAAGGCCACGATGTTCCCGTAAGGGCCCTGCAGGTTCCATCCGGCCCTCTGCGGTTGGACCTTGAAGTCGGAATCACCGACGTTGATCAAAAGCGTGGGGCTGAGGGCGTCGTCCATGTGACCCTCGGGGAACACCGTCAGAATCCCGTTGACGGGAAGGTCGGTCGGCTTGATCGGGTTGCCGTCCTGGTCGACGGCCCGGGTGCCCTTACCCCACTTGGTGTTGTAGAGATCGGTGTGGGGCCGGGGTCCGAGCGACGCCACCGGGCCGAAC
This sequence comes from Acidobacteriota bacterium, assembly GCA_028876385.1. Taxonomy (GTDB): domain Bacteria; phylum Actinomycetota; class Acidimicrobiia; order Acidimicrobiales; family Palsa-688; genus JAKCDU01. The sequence continues at coordinate 6,899 of JAGWSF010000145.1, forward strand.
AGCGTCCCGAGCCCGAGCAGACCAGCCGCCGGGCCCAGGATCTTGAACACGAAGGGCCGACGGGCGATGGCGTCGGTTCCCCGGCTGAACGACTCGGCCACGGCCACCCGGTAGCCCTCGCTGCTGACCTCGTGGTGACCGCGGCTGGCGGTGACCTCGTGGCCGGGGAGGAGGTCGCGGGCCCAGAGGATCATGCCCACGCCGAGGCCCCCGAAGGCCAGGCCGTAGCAGAGACCGGCGAGCTGATTGTTGGCGCCGGTGACGTACACCGCGCACACCGCGATCGAGGCGAGGAGCGTCACCGTCCAGCAGGCGGCGATGCGCCGCTCGGCGCGCTTGGCTCCCTTGGGATCGTTCTCGAAGCGCCAGTGGGTGTCGTCCTGGTCCATCGGGACGTCGTCGGGCCACGGGTCTGACGGGTCGATGCCGAAGTGCCGGGGGTTGCGGCCGAAGGGAAGCCGGACGGAGCTGGCCGGGACGGGGCCGTCGGCCCCGCCGTCGGCGCCGCCGCCGTTGGTATCTGCGGGCCCGGGGTGGGTTAGTGCGTCGTCGATGTTGCTCATCCTCTGTTACCGATCATCCGGGAAGCGAACCAGAGCAGAACGAAGCCCACGAGTATTCCGAAGAAGCCCTCGGCCACCGGTCCGAAGCCGGAGATGCCGAAGCCGCCGGGGTTGGACGGCTTCTTCAGGTACTGCACGTACTGGGCGATGGCCGACAGCTGGGCGTGGCTCAGCTGGGAGAAGATGGGCATCGGCTTGGGGCCGATCAGGGGGGCCTCGTAGGCCTGGATCAGGTTGGCGTTGTGCAGGGTGGGGATCACGTTGCCACCCGACAGCATCCCGCCCGAACCGGCCGCCTGGTGGCACTGGGCGCAGTTGACGGCGTAGAGCTGCTGGCCCTCGGAGAGGGTGACGCAACCCGGGTCCTGGGTGGCCAGATCCACCGACGTCGGCGAGTTCTGCTGGGCGGCGGAGCAGAGGGGCTCCGGCGAGGGAATGGTCGGGCCCGCCGTCCCCTGCCCGGTGATCTGAGGGAGAGCGTTGACGTAGGCGTCGAGCTCCTGGATCTGGGCGTCGCTGAAGGCGGGGTGGTGACGCAGGGCCTCGTTGCTCGGCGCGTTGAGCGGCATGCGGCCGGTGGTGAGGTAGAAGTCGGCGGCGGCGGCGCCGACGTTCACGAGCGCCGGGGCGCCCGAAACGACGCCGCCCTTGCCCTGGTAGCCGTGGCAGGACTGGCAGTGCACTTCGTACAGCACGGCCCCGGCGGCGATGTCCGACGGGTTGGTGCTCACGGTGTTGCTCGCACTTCGAGCCGGTGCCTGGGTCAGGATCAGCACCGAGAAGACCCCTACGACCAGACTGAGCAGAAGGACCGGTCCGCGCAGCATGCGGCGGCCTTGGAAGATTCGTCTCACGGCGCTCACTTGAGGATGAAGATGGCGAGGAACATGGCGACCCAGACCACATCGACGAAGTGCCAGTAGTAGGACAGCATCTCGATGGCGGGCATGGTGCGGTGGCCGAAGCGGGGCGTCCTGAGGACCCGGACGGCGACGATGATCATGCCGACGAGGCCGCCGGCCACGTGGAGGAAGTGGAATCCGGTGAGGGTGTAGAACAGCGAGCCGTAAGCGTCGGTGGAGATGGCGAAAGGCCGTCCGAGGTAGTCGGAGATCTGCATCCCCTCGAAGAGGCCACCGAGGACGAAGGTCATGGCCAGCCAGCCGATGAAGCCCCACCTCGAGCCTCGTATGGCCCGGACCACCCCGTACTGCATCGTGAACGACGACAGCACGAGCAGGATGGTGGCCACCAGCACGGGAGGCACATCGAGGGTGTCGCCCTGCGGTGGCCAGTTGTGGACGGTGGCCGACCGGATGCTGAAGTAGGCGGCGAAGAGGCCCGAGAAGAACATCAACTCCGAGGCCAGCCACACGATGACGCCCACTTGGAGCAATTTGGGACGATACATCGAGGGATCGACGTGGCGGATGACCGGTGCCGGGACGGTTCCGCTGGTGGATATCGCAGTCACTGGGCACTATTTCTACACAACCGGCGGACCCAAACCCAAACTCACCCGGCCCCCGGTTGGTCGGTGCCCCGAGGTATGCTCGTCGCTGATGGGCCTGACGCCCCTGGACTTTTTCACCAAGGCCCGTTTCGGGGCCCTTGACGCGGCGGTGTTGGTCGTCGGGGCGGCCTGGTACCTGTGGTCGGTACGAAGCTTGCGCCGGCGCAACCGCAGTTGGCCCGGCTACCGCAGCGCCTGTTTCGCCGCGGCCTGGGCCACTTTGGCCGTCGCCGAATTCTCGGGCCTGACGACCTTCGGCCGTCGGAATTTCACCGCCTACGGGACCATATACATCCTGGTCGGTCTGGTCGCCCCCGCCCTGCTGGCGGCTTCGGCGCCGGTGACGCTGGCGCTCCTGTCGGCCGGGGACGGCCATCCGGCCCGGTGGTTGGAGAGCCGAACGGCCCGCATCGTCGCCGGTCCCATGTCGGTGTGGGTCCTGTTCACCACGTCGGTGTTCGTGGTGTTCTTCGCCGGCGTCGTCCCGTCCACCATCGGCGGAGGTTGGGGTGCTCAGGGGCTCCACCTCTGGTGGCTGATCGCCGGCTGGCTGTTCTACTGGCCGGTGTTGGCCGTCGACCCGGTCCCGTGGCGGATGAGCTACCTACCCCGGATCCTGTACCTCCTCCTGGTGTTCCCGGTGTTCGCCATCATGGGCATGGGCCTGGAGAGCCAGACCAGCCGGATCGCCTCGTCGGTCACTCCCGCCAGCCTGCACCTGGGAGGGGCGGTCGTCTGGGTGGCGGGAGAGACCGTGGCCCTGGCGGGGGTCCTGTGGGTCTTCGCCACGTGGCTCAGAGCCGACGAGCGCAGAGCCAGGGCGCAGGAGGTGGATAACGAGCACGTGGCAGCCCGCCAGATGGCCGTGTGGCGGGCGTCGCGGGAGGCCGCTGCCAGAGCCGCCTCACAATGACCGCGCTGGTCACGCTCGACGCGTTGCGCGCCGCCCGCGAGCGGGTGCAGCCGGTCCTGCGGGCGACCACCGTGGTCCGGTCCGAGGCCATATCCCGACTCGTCGGGCGGCCCGTGCTGCTCAAACCGGAGTACCAGCAGCGAACCGGCTCGTTCAAGATCAGGGGTGCTTTCAACCGCATATCGCAGCTCCCGGCCGGTCAGCCGGTGGTGGCGGCATCGGCCGGCAACCACGCTCAGGGCGTGGCTCTCGCGGCGTCGCTCACCGGGCGGGAGGCCACCATCTTCATGCCGGTGGGCGCGGCCCTGCCCAAGGTGGAGGCGACCCGCGGCTACGGGGCCACGGTGCGCCTGGGCGGGGAGCGGGTCGACGACTGCATCGTGTTGGCCCGGGAGTTCGCGGCGGCGACCGGCGCCGTGTACGTTCCGCCCTTCGACGACCTGGAGGTGATAGCCGGTCAGGGCACCCTGGGTCTCGAACTGTTGGAGGAGGCCGCCGGGGCCGAGGCCGTCGTCGTGCCCGTCGGGGGGGGCGGCCTCCTGGCCGGGGTGGCGGCGGCGCTCGTCCTCGGCTCGGCGTCGGGGCGACGGCCGCAGGTCATAGGCGTCGAGGCGGCCGGGGCGCCGACCATGACCGAGGCGCTGGCCGCCGGTCGGCCCGTCGCCCTCGAGCGGATGTCCACCATGGCCGACGGGATCGCGGTAGCCGAATGCAGCGACCTCACCCTGGCCCACGCCCAGGCCTTCGTCGACTCGGTGATCACGGTCGACGAGGAGCAGATCAGCCGGGCCATGGTCCTCGCCGTGGAGCGGGCCAAGGCGGTGGTGGAGCCTTCCGGGGCGGCGTCGCTGGCCGCTGTCATGGGCGGCCTGGTCCCCGGCCACGGTCCGGTGGTGGCCGTCCTGTCAGGCGGGAACGTGGACCCCCTGCTGCTGATGAAGATGGTCGAGCACGGCCTGACGGCGGCCGGGCGCTATCTGACGCTGCGCATCGTCATGACCGACCGGGTGGGAGCACTAGCCGCCCTCACCGGCGACCTGGCCCGCCTGCGCTTGAACGTCCTCGACGTCGAGCACCACCGAAGCGGGATTCCGCTGGCCATATCCGAGGTCGAGATCCAGGTGACGGCCGAGACCCGTGACCGGGCCCACCACGACGAGGTGGTCGGCGAACTGGCGGCCCGGGGCTACCACGTGGAAGCGGTCAGCTGACGCTGCGCCGTCGTCAGTAGAAGACCTGCCACAGGCACAGCCCGTGGGGCGGGGCCGGCTGGCCGGCGGTCGAGCGGGAGCGGGCGGCAACGATGGCGGTCATGTCACCCGCCCGGCGTTTCCCGAGCCCCACCTCGACGAGGGTGCCGACCACCGACCGGACCATCTGGTGGCAGAAGGCCGAAGCTTCGATGTCGAAGCGCAGCCGGCCCTCACCGAGGTCATGCCAGCGGGCGTCCCGCACGACACGGACGAGGGACGCCCCGGCAACCGGCGGTCGCCGGCAGAACGAGCTGAAATCGTGCTCGCCGAGGAGGGCGTCGCAGGCCAGGCGCATGGCCGGCAGATCGAGCGGGCGGGTCACGTGCCAGGAGGTGGACGCGCTGAACGGATCGGCCACGGGCAGGTTGAGGATGCTGTAGCGGTACAGCCGGCCCGTGGCCGAACGGCGGGCGTCGAACCCGGCGTCGACGACTCCCGCCTCGCGGACCACTATGGCCGGCCTCAGAGTCCGGTTGACGGCCCGCGCCAGTCGGACCGGGTCGGCATCGGCGCGGGCGTCGAAGGTGACGACCTGACCCCACGCGTGGACCCCGGAATCGGTGCGCCCGGCACAGGTCAACTCGACGGTGTGGCGCAGGTAGCGTTCGATGGCCCCGACCAAGGCGCCGGCGACGGTGAGCTGACCCGGTTGGGCGGCGAAGCCGTGGAAGCCCCCACCGTCATAGGCCACCAGCAGGCGCAGGCGGCGCGTCGGCGAGACGGTCACCGCCTCGGGTACCGACTCGTCGGAGAAAAGGGTCAGGGCCCCGCCTCCGGACCTCGGATCAGACGAACTCGATGCGCGCCATCGGTGCATTGTCACCGTGGCGGGGGCCCAGCTTCAGTATCCGGGTGTAGCCGCCGGCGCGGTCGGCGTAGCGGGGGCCGATCTCGCTGAACAGCTTGGACGCCATGTCCTTGTCCCGGATCAGCGCCACCACCTGGCGCTGCAGGTGCACCGCGGCCTCCTCGTTGGCGTGGGCCTTCTTGGCCTTGGTCACGCACTTCTCCACGACGGGCCGGAGGAACTTGGCCTTGGCCTCGGTGGTGACGATGGCCTCGGCCGCTATGAGCGAAGCCACCAGGTTGCCGACCATGGCCTTCTGGTGTTCGGCGTCGCCGCCGAAACGGCGACCCTTCTTGGGGCGGGCGGGCAGGGTGGCCATGTCAACCTTCCTTGCTACGCAGCGACAAACCGCGCTCGTCGAGTTTCTGCAGCACCTCGTCGAGGGACTTCTGACCGAAGTTGGTTATGGCCAGCAGGTCGTCCTCGGTCTTGAGCACGAGCTCCCCGACCGTGTTGACCTGGGCCCGCTTCAGGCAGTTTCGGGGCCGCTCGGACAGATCGAGGTCCTCGATGGGCAGATCCAGGTCCGGGGAACCGCTGATGGCCGTACCGACATCGCCGAGCTCGAGGCCCTGGGGATTGTCGCTCATGTCGGCCACCAATCCCACCAGGGACCGCAGGGTGTCACCGGCCGACGCCAGGGCGTCGCTCGGCGTGATGGACCCGTCGGTGGTGACGTCCAGCACGAGGCGGTCGTAGTTGGTCGACTGCTCCACCCGGGTGGGCTCGACGCTGAACGCGGCGACCCGGATGGGCGAGAAGATGGAGTCGACGGGGATCACGCCGATGGTGGAAGAGCGCTTGTTGCGGTCGGCCGAGGCGTAACCGCGGCCCCGCTCGACGGTCAGATCACACGCCAGTCGGCCCTTGCCGCTCAACGTGGCCAGGACCAGCTCGGGGTTGAGGACCTCCACGTCGCTGGTGGTGACGATGTCACCGGCGGTGACCGTCGCTGGCCCCCGCACGTCGAGGCGGAGGGTCACCGGCTCGTCGGAGTAGACCGACAACACGATGTCCTTCAGGTTGAGGATGATCTCGGTGACATCCTCCTTCACCCCCGGAAGGGTCGTGAACTCGTGGAGGGCCTCGTCGAAGCGAACCTGCGTCACCGCCGCCCCGGGGATGGACGACAGGAGGGTACGGCGCAGCGCCACCCCGAGGGTGTGGCCGAAGCCGGGCTCGAGGGGGCCGATGGCGAAACGCTGGCGGTTGCCAGAAGCCTCGCCCAGCGCTTCTACGGTCGGTCTTTGAATGATCAGCATGAGGGTTCCTACTTGGAGTAGAGCTCGACGATCAGCGACTCGCGCACCGGAACGTCGATGTGGTCACGGAGCGGCTGATCGAGGACGGTGACCTCGTGGCCCTCGGCCGCGGTCTCCAGCCAGGGCGGCACCTGCCGCTCGAGGGTGTCGAGGTTGTGGCGGATCACGATCATGTCGCGGGACTTCCCCTTGAGGGCCACCGTGTCGCCCTTGCGGACCCGGTAGGAGGGGATGGTCACCCGCTTGCCGTTCACCAGGACGTGGCCGTGGCGGACGAACTGACGGGCCTGGGCCCGGCTGGCTCCCCAACCGGCCCGGAAGGCGACATTGTCGAGTCGCAACTCGAGCATGCGCAGCAGGTTCTCGCCGGTGATGCCCTGCTGGCGGTTGGCTTCCTCGTAGAGGTTGTGGAACTGCTTCTCGAGGACGCCGTAGATGCGCCGAGCCTTCTGCTTCTCCCGCAGCTGGGTCAGGTACTCCGACCCTTGGCGCATGCGGTCCCGGCCGTGCTCACCGGGAGGGTAGGGGCGACGCTCGATGGGGCACTTCATCGAGTCGCACTTGGGTCCCTTGAGGAACAGCTTCATCTTCTCCCGGCGGCACAAGCGGCAAACCGGACCGGTATAGCGGGCCATGGCCTGACCTCCTAGACCCGTCGCCGCTTCTTGGGGCGGCAACCGTTGTGGGGGATGGGCGTCACGTCCTTGATGCCGGCGACTTCGATGCCGGTGTTCATCAGGCTGCGGATAGCTGTCTCACGCCCCGAACCGGGGCCTTTGACCAGCACCTCGACCTTGCGGACACCGTGCTCCATGGCCCGGCGGGCGCAGGCCTCGGCGGCCAGCTGAGCAGCGAAGGGAGTCGACTTGCGGGAGCCCTTGAAGCCGACGTTGCCGGCCGAGGCCCAGGCGAGCACGTTGCCCTCGGGGTCGCTGATCGAGACGATGGTGTTGTTGAACGAGCTCTTGATGTGCGCCACCCCGTAGGTGACGTTCTTACGCTCGCGGCGGCGGGGGCGGCGACCGCCCGGTTTGGGCTTAGCCATTGGACTTCGAGAGAGCCATCAGTGCTTACGAACCTTCTTCTTTCCGGCGACGGTCTTCTTCGGACCCTTGCGGGTGCGAGCGTTGGTGTGGGTGCGCTGGCCGTGCACGGGCAGACCACGGCGGTGTCGGATCCCCTGGTAGGAGCCGATCTCCATCTTGCGCTTGATGTCCTGGCTGACGTCTCTCCGCAGGTCACCCTCGACCTTGAGATTGGCGTCGATCCAGTTGCGGAGGCGGGTGACCTCCTCGTCGGTCAGGTCGCGAACCCGGGTGGCCGGGTCGATGCCGGTGCCCTCGCAGACCTGGACGGCGGTGGTGTCGCCGATACCGAAGATATAGGTGAGCGACGTACCGAGACGCTTCTCTCGGGGGATGTCTACTCCAGCGATTCGCGCCATGTCCCTAGCCCTGCCGCTGCTTGTGCCGGGGGTTGGTGCAGATCACCATCACACGACCGTGGCGGCGTATGACCTTACAGTGCTCACAGATCGCTTTTACGCTTGGACGTACTTTCACCGTGTCTCCATTCGGAGCTTCCTCAATGGGTCGCCACGCGGCGCGCTGAAGGCGCGCCAGGCCGGGGGATAATGCTACACGCATCTGAGCCCATTCGTAAATCGCGCCCTCAAGTTCGGCCCGCGGGGAATGCGGATCCGGGCCGGCTCGACGTCTCGGGCGTTGGGCCTCAGAGACGGGTGAGCACCTCGGGGCCGTCCTCGGTGACGGCGATGGTGTGCTCGAAGTGGGCCGACAGGCCACCGTCGATGGTGACCACGCTCCAGCCGTCGTCGAGGGTGCGGGTACCGGAACGCCCGGCGTTGACCATGGGCTCCACGGCCAGGACCATCCCGGGCTGCAGGAGCGGCCCGGGGTGACCGGGGTAGTAGTTCGGCACGCTCGGGTCCTCGTGCATGGCCGTTCCGATGCCGTGCCCGGTGTATTCCCGCACGACGGAGAAGCCGGCCTTCTCGGCCACTTCCTGCACCGCCCGCCCGATGTGGTTGAGGCGGTTCCCGGCGCGCATCTGCTCGATCCCGGCCCACAGGCTGGCCTCGGTCACCTCCAGCAGGCGGCGGGCTTGGGGGGAGATCACCCCGATGCCCATGGTGAAGGCGGCGTCGCCGTGATAACCCTCCACGATGGCCCCGCAGTCGATCGACACGATGTCGCCCTCCTGCAGCCGGTAGGGGCCCGGGATGCCGTGCACGATCACGTCATTGGGTGAGGCGCAGATGACCGCCGGGAAGCCGTGATAGTTCAAGAAGTTGGACCGTGCCCCGCGCCGGTCGAGCACGGCTCGAGCCGCCCGGTCGAGGTCGGCCGTCGTGGCCCCCTCCCGAGCCGCGGCCCGGGTCGCCTCGTGCATCTCAGCGACGACCCGCCCGGCCCGGCGCATCTTGGCGATCTCCGATGCCGACCTCTTCACCCACCCCATGCTAGGTGCCCCCGAGCCCGAAGCAGCCCGGCCCGAACCGACACATCCCTCCGGGCGGCCGACCCCGGAGGCGGCCGGCGGGCGGAGCCTCCCGGGGTGGTTCTAGGCCCGCAGGACCGTGCCGGGACGCGACTCCAGCCCCTCGGCCCAGGGAACCCCGTCGAGGCGGATCGGCGTGCCGTTGACCAGCACGTGGGTCATTCCTTCGGGGGAGTCGGCGGTCAGCCTCTCTCCCCCGGCGGGGAAGTCGCGCACCCGCCGCAGCGGTCCCGGACCGATCGTCGAGGGGTCGAACACGCAGATGTCGGCGGCCCGGCCGGGCGCCAGCGTGCCCCGCTCGGCCAATCCGTACACCTCGGCCGGCTCGCCGGTCAGCTTGTGGACGGCCCGTTCGAGGCTCATGATCTGCCTTCCCCGCACCCAGTTGCCGAGCAGGTCGGTGGCAAAGCAGGCGTCGCACAGCTGCGAGACATGAGCCCCGGAGTCGGCGAGACCGATCAGGACGTGGTCGCGGGGCAAGAGCCAGGCGATGCCGTCGGGGTCGTCATTGGCCAACACCGACCAGAAGCGCGTCGTCAGTCCGTCCTCGAGTGACAGGTCCAGCACCACGTCGAGGGCGGTCCCGCCCCGCTCCGCGACCAGGTCCAGTACGGCTCGGCCGACCAGCTCGGGGTGGCGGTCGGACTCGGCCACCGACAGCGAGCGCCAGTTGAAGTTCGTCTCGACGTCGGCCCAGGCTCCCGACCTCCACGCCGGGTCACGGTAGGCGGCGACACGTTGCTCTCGCGCCAAACCCATCAGAGCGGCGAAGGGCGGTCGCATGTTCAACGTGAACGGCTCGGCCAGGTTCATCTGGAACACCAGGGGACGGCACGACACCTGGGGCCACACCTCCACCCCGTCGGCCCAGGCCGCCTCGTGTTCGGCGATCACCCGCTCGTGGTAGGGACGCCCGGCCACCGTCAGCAGGGCGGTCCAGGTGAAGGGCCGACCGATGTGACGCTGGAGATCGAACATCTCGTGGTGCTTGATCACCCCGCCGGGCAGCAACGCGACGACCCCCCGCCGCCGGGCCCGTAGCGGTTCGAGGAGGGCCCGCAGCTCGTCGAGGCCGGCGAGCCGGGACGGAACCGGGCGGCCCCGGTCTCCGTTGTGAGTGGGTGAGGAACTAGAGGCGAACCCGATGGCCCCGGCGTCGACGGCGTCGGCCACCACTTCCTGCATGGCCCGCAACTCGTCGGGGCCCGGTTCCCGTTCGTAGGCCTCCTCCCCCATCACGTACAGGCGGACGGCGGTGTGGCCCACGTAGCAGCCGTAGTTGAGTCCCACGCCCCGCCGCTCCACGGAATCGAGGTACTGGGGGAAGGTCTGGAACTCGTCCCAGGGGACGCCCGCGGCGAGAGTGTCGAAGCTCATGTCCTCGACGTGCTGGAGCGTGCGGGCCAGAAGGTCCACGCCCTCCGGTCGGGTGGGGGCGATGGAGAAACCGCAGTTCCCGGCGACCACCGTCGTCACCCCGTGGAAGGCCGAGGGGGTGAGCCAGGGATCCCAGAAGACCTGGGCGTCGTAATGGGTGTGGATGTCGATGAACCCGGGGGCCACCACCTGGCCCGACGCGTCGAGGGTGCGGACCGGGCCGTCGAGGGCGCCCCCGGCGTCGGGTCCGAGACCGACGATGCGTCCACCGCGCACCGCCACGTCCGCTTCGAAGCGGTCGCGGCCGGTCCCGTCTATGACCGTGCCGCCCCGGATGAGAATCGATTCGTCTCGCACTGGACCCTCCGCTCCCGACACCGAAGGTGGGAGGCCCACGCTACCCCGCCGGCGCCCGACGGTCACCGGATCGACCCGGCCGGCCCCGGCCGGCTTACGATGGCCGCCGTGGCAGTGGGGCCGGCCAGGCTTGATCGATCCGAACGGTGGGGCGGCGCCGGGCGGGGCCGGTGACGGTGCTGGAGAGCCGTCCGCTCTGCGACGCCGACGGCGTCGGGGCGCTCACCCTGGGAGGGTTCCTCTACGAGGTCACCGGCCGCTGGCCCGAGCGCGAAGCGCTCGTGTTCGAGGGGCAACGCTGGACCTACCGGGACCTGCGGGAAGGGGCCGAACGGGTGGCCGCCGCCCTCGTGGCCGGGGGAACCGCCCGCTTCAGCCGGGTCGGGATCCTCATGGGTAACCGCCCCGAGGCGGTGGCCTCCCTCTTCGGCGCGGCGCTGGCCGGAGCCGTGGCCGTACCGATCCCCACCTTCTCCCCGCCACCCGAGATCGGGTTCTTCCTGGCCCACTCGGCGGTAGACACCGTGCTCACGCAGTCGGTGATGAGATCCCGCCGCTATGGCGACGAGGTGCGCGGGTTGACTCCGTCGCTCCCCTACCTGCGCCGCGTCGTGGCCGTCGGGGAGGATTGGGACGAATGGACCGGCGCGGGCGGAGGGGTCGACCGCTCCGTGATCCGAGCCCGTGCCGAGCAGATCGTGCCCTCCGACGAAGGGCTGATCATCTACAGCTCGGGGACCACGAAGCAACCCAAGGGGGTGCTGCACTGCCACCGGGCCCCCACCCTGCAGTTCTGGCTCCAGGCCGGCGTCTTCGGCCGCCACCCGGAGACCCGGCTGTGGACCAGCCTGCCGATGTTCTGGACCGCCGGCCTCAACACGGCCATGGGGGCCACCCTGGCCGCCGGCGGTTGCTGGGTGATGCAGGAGTGGTTCGACCCCGGTCGGGCGATCGAGCTCATGGTCGAGGAGCGGGTCACCGAGCCCTACACCCTCCCCCACCAGACGGCCGCCCTAGAGGAGCACCCCGGCTGGCCCGGAGCCGATCTGTCGTCGCTGCGCTGCGTATTCGGCAAGTCGGCCTTCGCCCGCCACCCGAGTGTCACCGACCCTGACACCGGCTGGAACATGCCGGTCGCCTGGGGCCTGTCCGAGACCTGCACCGGCTTCGCCACCCACCGCTACGACACGCCCCGCGAGCTGCTGCGATCCAGCAGCGGTCGGCTGATTCCCGGCAGCCGGCTGCGGGTGATCGACCCCGACGACGGCCGGGAGCTCGGGCCCAACGAGGTCGGCGAGCTGACCATCGACGGGCCGACCCTCATGATGGGCTACGTCGGCTACGACCGCCGGGACTGCTTCGACCCTGACGGCTTCTTCCGGACGGGCGACCTCGGCTTCTACGACGACGACGGTTTCGTGCACTGGACGGGCCGGCGATCGGAGATGATCAAGACGGCCGGCGCCAGCGTGTCTCCCGCCGAGATCGAGGTGGCTCTCAGGGCCTGCCCGCCGATCAAGCTGGCCCGGGTCCTCGGGGTACCCGACCGCCGTCTGGGCCAGAAGGTGGTCCTGTGCGCGGTGACCAAGGAAGGCTTCTCCGCCGACGCCGAGACGGTCAGGTCGTTCCTCGCCGAGCGGGTGGCCTCCTACAAGGTGCCGAAGGAGGTCCTGTTCTTCGCCGACGGCGAGATCCCCATGACCGGCAGCGACACCAAGGTGCGCGACGACGAACTGATGCGGCTGGTGCTCGGCCGCTTGGAGACGAAGGGAAACGCCGAGTGACTCTCGATACCTCCGACCTCGACCAGTACATGGGAGTGCCGATGATGCCGGGCGAGCTCAAAGAAGCCGTCGCCATCAACGACATCCGCCGCTGGGTCCAGGCCATGCACTACCCCAACCCTCTGCACTACGACGAGGAGTGGGCCGAGGCCGGCCGATGGGGTCGGATAGTGGCGCCGCAGTCGTTCGTCGTGACCTGCGACACCAGCCACGGGTGCGCTCCGGCCCAGGTGGGGCGCATCCCCGACTCCCACCTCATCTTCGGCGGTGACGAGTGGTGGTTCTTCGGCCCGCTCATCGAGGCCGGGGACCGACTCGTGTGCCATCGCATGCCCTACGACTACAAGGTCACCGACACCCGCTTCGCCGGACCGACCTGCTTCCAGCGCGGCGACACCCTCTACATCAACCAGAAGGGCGAGCGGATCGCCCAGCAGCGATCCACGTCGATCCGTTACCAGGTGCGCCAGGCCAAGGAGAAGAAGCTGTTCGAGCAGCCCGGCGAGCCCGAATGGTCGTCCGAGCAGCTGCTCGAGCTGGAGCGGGTGAAGGCGGGTTTCATCGAGCAGATCCGGTCGCTCGGCCACACCCCCCGGCGGTGGTCGACGGTCGACATCGGCCAGGAGTTGGCGACCAGCGTGCTCGGGCCTCACAGCCTGGCCAGCTTCGCCACCGAGTGGCGGGCCTACCCGATGACCACATGGGGCGCCACCCGCAAGGGCCCTTCCACTCAGACCGCCGAGGACCTCGGCTACACGAAGGAGATGGCCGGATTCGAGGGTGACCGGAGCATGGAGCGCGTCAACCCCGAGCTGACCGACGGGGCCTACTACGGCCCCTCGCGGGGCCACCTGCAGCCGCAGTGGGCCCGTCATGTAGGGATGGCCCGCGGCTACGGCTACGGCGCCTCGATGGGGGCGTGGGTGCTCGACTTCGTGGCGGCCTGGGCCGGCGAGTGGGGCCTCATAACCCACTCGAAGGCCGAGTATCGCAACCCGGCGTTCACCGGTGACGCCACCTACCTACGGGGCACAGTGACCGACAAGCGCGAGGAGCGGCGCGGCCGCCGCAGCCGGTTCATCGCCGTCGTGTCAGTGGAGCTGGCCAATCAGGACGGCGCCGTCCTGGCCCGCGCCGAGGTCGACGTCGAGCTGCCCACCGACTGAGCGCCGGGGCCGTCGAAGCGCGACGAAGGGCCGTCGCTCCCGGTTATTCAGCCGGTAACGGTCCTGACAGGGTCTTGGTCTCGGTGTACTGCTCGAAGCCCTCCAGACCGTTCTGGCGGCCTATGCCACTGGCTTTGTAGCCACCGAAGGGCGCGTCCGCCCCGTAGTAGATCCCGCCGTTGACCACCGCCGTGCCCGACCGGATCCGCCGGGCCACGGCGATGGCCCGGGCCTCCGACGCCGACGTGACCCCGCAGCTCAAGCCGTACTCATTGTCATTGGCGATGCGGACGGCGTCATCCTCGTCGTCGTAGGGAATCACCACCAGGGCCGGCCCGAAGATCTCCTCGCGGGCGACGCGCATCTGATTGTCCACGTCGGCGATGAGGGTGGGCTCGACGAAGAAGCCCTTGTCGAGATGGGCCGGCCGCCCCCCACCCACGACGATGCGGGCGCCCTCCTCGCGAGCCGATTCGAAGTACGAAAGAATCCGATCGCGCTGCTTGGCGCTTATCTGAGGCCCCTGGATCTTGGAAGGGTCGGTGGGGTCCCCGTAGGGGACGGCCCCGAAGCTGGCCGCCAGGATCTCGATCCCCTCGTCGTAGCGGCTGCGGGGCAGCAGCATCCGGCTCAGCATGGCGCAGCCCTGACCTCCGTGGGTGCACATGGTCCAACCCATTGACAGCTTCGCCTCGAAATCAGCGTCCTCGAGGACGATGTCGGCCGACTTGCCCCCCAGCTCGAGGAACAGGCGCTTCAGGGTCGGGGCGCCCCGCTCCATGATGTGGCGGCCGACGGCGGTGGAACCGGTGAATGAGATCAGATCGACCCGGGGATCGACGACCAGCCGTTCGGCCACCGAATTGTCCGACGTGGTGACGACCTGCAACACACCGGGCGGGATATCGGTCCGCTCGGCCACCAACCGTCCGATGCGGGTGGCGTTCCACGGCGTGTCGGGGGCCGCCTTGACGATGACGGTGTTACCGGTGGCCAGGGACGGGCCCAACTTGTTGAGGGTGACCTCGAAGGGATAGTTCCAGGGCACGATGGCGGCGACCACCCCGGCCGCCTCCTTCACGACCTTGCGCCAGCTGCGCATACCGAAGGCGGTCCCCGCGGGCAGATCCCGCTCCCAATGGAATTCGTCGATGAAGGCGGCGGGCCAGCGCAGGGCATCGGCCAGAGGGGCGTCCAGCTGCGGCCCGTAGGTGATGGCCACCGGGCAACCGACCTCGGCCACCAGCTCGGCGCGGATGTCCTCCCGCTCAGCCTCGAGGGCCTCCTGCAGCTGCAACAGGCACCGCTGGCGGAACTTGTGGTTGGTGGACCAATCGGTGTCGTCGAAGGCCCGGCGGGCGGCGGCTATCGCCAGGTCCATGTCCTCGACACCGGCGTCGGCCACCTCGCCGAGGACCTCCTCGGTGGCCGGGTTGATGTTCTCGAAGGTGCGCCCGCCGGCCGCCTCCACCAGCTTCCCGGCGATCAGCAGGCGGGTTTCACCCTTGATGGCGCTCATTCGGTCCTCCCTCAGCCGGCTCCTGTGGCGTCCGACGCTCCGAGCACCATAATCCCATTATCGACGTCGACCTCGAATCGACGTACCGCGCCCAGGTGGTACGACGCCGGCCCGGAGCCGTGCCTCGCCTCTCGATGCCGACTTTTCCGGTCTGGGCGGCCCGTGGAGCGCCTCCGGCTTTGGGGCCACGGTGGCGCTGTCTTAGGCTACCGCTGCTCGTTGGCGGACCCCGGAAGGACCCCCCTTTGCTGACCACACACCCGACCCGTCGGACCGGCCTCGGGCGGGGCCTGGCCGAGATCGCGGCGACGGCCGGCCAACCCCGACAGCCCGCGGCCGCGGGTCCGCTCGTGGCCGGACCGGCACTGATCCCCCTCGACGTGGTGCCTTTCGCCATGCTCCTCGCCGACCGCCTGGGACACGTCCGCGCCACCAACCACCTCTGGGAGCGGGCCTCCGGTCTGGGCCCCGAGCCCTCCCGCGGAACCGGCTGGCTGGCCGCCCTGGCCGGCTCGGCCCGTCACGATCTGACCGCCGGAGTAGCCGCGGCCCGCCCCGGCGGTCCGGTCCAGCAGGGCGCGCTGGTGTGGGCCGGCGGCCGGCGACGCTCCACCTGGCTGATGGTGGCCCACGAGCAGGCGGGAGAGGTGGTGGTCGGAATCGCCATCGGCCAGCCCGAGCCGTTGGCCGCGGCGGACCCCCTCCTGTACGAGTTGCGGGGGCTACTCGACAGCGCCGAGGAGATGGCCCTATCGCTCGACCGGCTGATCGGGCGCCTGACCGGCTCCGACCGGGCGGCCGGTTCTTCCGGTGCGTCCTCGAGGCCGGCGCGGCGGACATCGTCAGCGGAGACGTCCGGCCGGTAGGGCGGCCCAGCGCCGCGAAGCCGACGAAGGCGCCGGGATCGACGTCGGCCGGCCGGACGCGCCGCTCGGCCGGGAACACCCGGCCCGGGCCGGGCGGTTCGAGACGCTCCCCGTGGAGTGCGGCCCCTCAGCTGCGACGAAGTTGCCGGCGGCGGTCGACCTCGGCGACGAGTCGGTCGGTCACCTCGTCGGGCGCTCCCGCCCCGGCGATCGTGGCGAGCAGTGACCGCTTCTCGAACCACTCGATGAGCGGCGCCGTCTCGCGTTCGTAGAGCTCCAGCCGGCGCCGTATGGCCGACTCGGTGTCGTCGTCGCGCTGCACCACGTCGCCGCCGCACACGTCGCAGATACCCGACACCCGGGGTGGATTGTCGGCCACGCTGAAGTTGGCCCCGCAGTCCGAGCAGACCCGCCGGCTGGCCAGGCGGCCCAGCACCTCACCGGTGGCGATCTCGAGGTTGATGACCACGTCGAGGGGTTCAGGTTCGAGGAAACCCATCAGCGCTTCGGCCTGGCCGACGGTACGTGGGAACCCGTCGAGGATGAACCCCCGGTGCCGGGCGTCGCTCTGTGAGAGCCGCTCGCGCACCATGCCGATCACCACCTCATCGGGAACCAGCTCACCGGCGTCGAGATACTTCTTGGCTTTCTGACCGAACTCCGAACCCGACCGCACAGAGGCGCGGAAGATGTCGCCCGTGGCCACGTGCGGCACCACGTAGTGGCGTGACAGGCGCACCGCCTGGGTGCCTTTCCCCGCACCCTGCTTGCCCAGGATGACTATCCGGGCGCCTGGGTTCACTACTTCAGGAACCCCTCGTAGTTGCGCAGCATCAGTTGGCTGTCAACCTGCTTCATGGTCTCGAGCGAGACACCGACGGCGATCAGCAGGCTCGTGCCGGCGAACGGGTAGTTCTGAATGTTCCACACCGCCAGCATGAGCGAGGGGATCAAGGCGATGGCCGCCAGCCACAGCGCCCCCGGAAGGGTGATGCGGTTGAGTATCTGCTGGAGGTGCCGTTCGGTGTGGGGACCGGGGCGGATACCGGGGATGTAGCCACCCTGCTTGCGGATGATGTCGGCCTGCTGCTGGGGGTCGAAGGTGACGGCCGCGTAGAAGTAGGCGAAGAGGATGATCATCAGGCCGTAGAGGAAGATGTACCAGAGGTTGTTGGGCTGGGCCAGGTGCTGGCTGATCCAGGTCTGGACCGACTTCCAGAAGCCGTGCGAGGGCAGCACGTTGGAGATGAGGATCGGGAAGTACAGGATCGAGCTGGCGAAGATGATCGGCACCACACCCCCGGTGTTGACCTTCATCGGGATGTAGGTGCTCTGACCGCCGTACATGCGCCGCCCCACCACCCGCTTGGCGAAGGTGACGGGAATGCGTCGTTGACCCTGCTCGATGAACACGATGGCCACCAGGAGGGCCAGCGAGACGGCGATGATCACCGCGAACTTGAGCCACCCGGCGTCGGCCTTGACCGCCGCGCCCCCCGAGGGCATCGTGGCGACCACGTTGGTGAAGATGAGCACCGACATCCCCTGGCCCACGCCGCGCTGGGTGATCAGCTCACCGAGCCACATCACCACGACGGTCCCGGCGGTCATGGTGAGAACCAGGAGCAGGACCCGCGGGATGGTGAAGTTGGGGATGAGGTCGATGTTGAGCGAGGTGCTCCCGAACAGGCCGCCCCCACCGTTGTGGAACACGTAGGCCAGGCCCGTCGACTGCATGATGGCCAGAGCGATGGTGAGGTAGCGGGTGACCTGGGTGAGCTTCTTCTGCCCGACCGCGCCCTCCTCCCGCCACTGCTCGAACTTGGGGATCACCACGATCATCAGCTGGATGATGATCGAGCTGGTGATGTAGGGCATGATCCCGAGCCCGAACACCGCCATCTTGGTGAGGGCTCCCCCTGAGAAAAGGGCCAGGAATCCGACCACGCCGGAGTGGTTGCTCGAGGACTCGAGCGACTTGACCTGGGTCCAGCTGATTCCCGGGCAGGGGATGTTGGACCCGAGCCGGTACAGGAAGATTATGAGCAGAGTGAAGAGGACCTTGTTACGCAGGTCCGGCACCCGGAACATGTTCGCGAGATTCGAGAACGTGCTTCGCATCTAGATCGTCTCCTGCCCGGCGGCGTGGCGAAACTGTCCCGGGCCCACCCCGGGGAACCCCAGGCTATATGGCCGGCGTCGGTCGCGCCTGTCGAGCCGGGTCTGGCTAGCGGTTGGTGAGAGCGTTTCCCTTGGCCGCCGGACGGCCGTTGCCGAACGGCGGGGGCAGCACCTCGATGCGCCCACCCGCGGCCTCTATGGCGGCCTGAGCCGACCTGGAGAAAGCGTGGGCCGAGACCGTCAGAGACCGCGACAGCTCACCGCGACCCAGCACCTTGACCAGGCCGTGCTTGTGGACCAGGCCTCGGGCCCGCAGCGTCTCGGGGCTGACCACGTCACCTTCGAAATCCTCGAGGGTGTCGAGGTTGATGACGTTGTACTCGACCCGGAAAGGATTCTTGAACCCCTTCAGCTTGGGGATCCGCTGGGTCAGGGGGAGCTGTCCGCCCTCGAACCCGGGCTTGATCTGGCCCCGGGCTCCCTGCCCCTTGGTTCCCCGACCGGCGGTCTTGCCGCCCTTGCCGGCGATGCCTCGCCCGACCCGGCGACGCGACCGGGTGGAACCCGGAGCCGGATGCAGATCATGGACCTTCATTGGTTCTGCTCCTCAACCTTGATCAGGTGCGGCACCCGGGCGATCATGCCCCGAATCTCGGGCCGGTCGGGCAGCGTGTTCGACGTGCCTATGCCGTGCAGACCCAGAGCCCGCAGCGTGCCGCGGTGCTTGGGCTTGGTGCCGATGGACGACTTCACCTGGGTCACTCTGAGATCACCCATCAGGCCACCTCGTCGGGGACGTGGGGGCCGCGCTGGCTCTCCTTGTAGGCCCGCCACACGCCGGCGGGGACGCACTCCTCGGGGGACTTACCCCGCAGCTTGGCCACCTCGTCGGGGCGCTTGAGGGCCCGCAACCCGGCCACCGTGGCTTGGGCCACGTTGATGCTGTTGGACGAACCGAGGGACTTGGCCAGGATGTCGTGGATGCCGGCCATCTCGAGGATGGCCCGGGCCGCTCCACCGGCGATCACGCC
>JAGWSF010000146.1 GCA_028876385.1 Acidobacteriota bacterium
GGACGTGCGGGAGGCCGTCTGGAAGACCTGGTTCGAAGGCCTCGAGGCGGGGGAGCTGACCTCCTCCATGCTGACCCTGACCGCCCCGAGCGGCCTGGTGCGGGACCGCCTCGAGGACCGCTACCTCTCCCTCATCGAACAGACCGCCTCCAAGGTCGCGGCCCGCGACCTGGAGGTCCAAATCGACGTCCGCCCCGCCCCGCTGGCCCCCGACCACGCCGCCGACCACCAGCCCGGCACCAACCACGCCGCCGACCACCAGCCAGCTGCCGACCAACAGGCCGGCACCAACCACCGAGCCGGCGAACACACCAATCACCACGCCGCCGACTATGACGGCGGCCGACGCAGCTACCCCAACCCCACCGGCCCGGCCCCCGCGGCGTCGACCTCGGCGGTACCGCCCGGCTCCCTCGAGGGCGTGCTGCGCGCCGCGGTCCCCTCGGGCGAGGCCGTGCGCAGCATCGAGCCCCCCAACCTGAATCCCCGCTACACCTTCGACGCTTTCGTCATCGGGTCGTCCAACCGCTTCGCCCACGCCGCCGCCCAACGCGTCGCCGAGAGCCCCGCCGGCAGCTACAACCCCCTGTTCATCTACGGCGACTCGGGCCTGGGCAAGACCCACCTGCTCCACGCCATCGGCCACTACGTCACCGAGAACTTCGCCGGCAAACGGGTGCGCTACGTCTCCACCGAGACGTTCATGAACGATTTCGTCGACGCCATCCGCAACAACGCCACCATGGCCTTCAAGCGCCGCTACCGCGACTGCGACGTCCTGCTCGTCGACGACATCCAGTTCATGGAGGGCAAGGAGTCCCTGCAGGAGGAGTTCTTCCACACCTTCAACTGGCTGTACGAGAGCTCCAAGCAGATCGTGCTCAGCTCCGATCGCCATCCCCGCTCCATCGCCACCCTCGAGGACCGCCTGCGCAGCCGGTTCGAGTGGGGTCTGACCACCGACGTGCAGCCCCCCGAGCTCGAGACCCGACTGGCCATCCTGCGCAAGAAGGCCGAGGGCGAGATCATGCCCATCCCCGGGGAGGTGCTCGAGCTCATCGCCACCCACGTCCGGGACAACATCCGGGAGCTCGAAGGGGCTCTCATCCGCGTCTCCGCCTACGCCTCGCTCAACCAGGAGCCGCCCACCCTGGCCAAGGCGGCCGAGATCCTCTCCGACCTGCTCGAGGCCGACCGCCCCCGTCAGATCACCCCCAAGGTGATCCTCGAAGCCACCTCCGAGACCTTCGGTTTCAGCGTCGAGGACCTGTGCGGCACGAGCCGGCGCCGGCCGCTCGTCCAGGCCCGCCAGATCGGCATGTACGTGTTCCGGGACCTGACCGACTTCAGCTACCCGGCCATAGCCCGCGAGTTCGGCGGCCGGGACCACACCACCGTCATCCACGCCGTGGAGAAGGTGTCGGGCCTGATGAAGGAGCGCCGCCAGGTCTACGACCAGGTCACCGAGCTGATCCAGCTCATCAAAGGCGGTAAGTAGATGGCTGTGGCCGGAGCTGTTGGTCAGGTGTGTCGGGACGATGTAGTTCGTAGGGACAAAGGTCAGCCTGTCCACAGCCGACCCGCCCCACGGTCACACCCCTGTGGGAGCCTGGGGAATACGCTCGGTGATCGGTACCGCCTCCTACCAGGACTTTCGTCCCGGTATCCACAATCCACAGGCCCTACTAGATCCACTTCCTTGAATTACCAATTAGAAGAACAAAAGCGATCTCGATGAAGGTGGCACGTTGAAGTTTCGATGCGAGCGTGATGTCCTGGTGGATGCCCTGGGCACGGCCGGCCGGGCGGCGGCCGGGCGGGGCAGTTCCATGCCCATCCTCGGCGGGGTCCGCCTGTCGGTGTCGGGCGACGCCCTAGAGGTGACCGGAACCGACCTGGATCTGACCATCACCGTCTCGACGACCGTCTCGGGATCGGGCGACGGGGTCGTGGTGGCACCGGGCCGCCTGCTGACCGACATCGTGCGGGCCCTCGAGCCTGGAGCGGTGAGCCTGGAGTCCGACGAGGAGGAGCTGCGCATCGCCTCGGGCCGGTCGCATTTCACCGTCCGCACCCATCCGAGCGCCGATTTCCCCCGGCTGCCGGTGCCGACCGGCGACTCGGTGGCCCTCGAGGCGGCCGGCCTCACCGAGGCCCTGCGCCAGGTGACCCGGGCCGCGTCGAGCGAAGAGTCCCGCCCCATCCTCACCGGGGTGCTCATGGCCGCCGAGGACGGCGGCCTGCGCCTGGTGGCCACCGACTCCTAC
>JAGWSF010000147.1 GCA_028876385.1 Acidobacteriota bacterium
CTCGACGGCACCGACCACGACAGCCACGAAGCCCAGGCCCGCATGATCCGCCGCTACATCGCCTGGCGCAACCGACATGCCCGAGACATCAAACTACAAGAAGTCATCAAACGCGCAAACGTTGCCTGACGCGGCACTAGCCCGTGACGGCAGCGCCGGCCGGACACCAGGGGTTGGCTGGCACACCGACGCAGGGGTTGGGCATGGTCGGTAGGTTGGAAGGAAGCGGCTGCGGCACCACGGCGCCGACGGCCGGCGGAGCCGGATAGCTATCCGTTCCGGCACAGGTCGGGTTAGTGGGGATCAGACCGGCGTCGCAGATGATCTCCCCGCCGAGACTGCCTGGCGACGTCGAGAAGTTGGAAGTGGTGGTGAGCGGCCCGCACGCCGAGTTGGTGCTCTGCAGGTTGGCCGGTGCCACACCGTCGGGCGCTGAGTTGCCGGCGAAGCAGTTCTGCGGGAGCCCCGTGGCGAGGGCCAGGTTGCCGATGTCGCCGTTGGTCGGGTTGCCGAAGTACCCGTTGTGGGTGAACGTGTTGGCGATCATGGCGTCGTTCATGGGGTCGTAGAGACAGGCCGGCCCGGGGCCCAGCTGGTTGGAGAAATCCGTCTGGCCCGGCCCCGAGCAGGTGACCCCGGCCGGAGGGGTGTCGGTGTCGATGAAGGGAACGAACAGCGCACCCCACGCCCCGTTATTGGCGAACAGATTGTTCATCACCGTGTCGTTGCGGCCGCCGGAGACGGTCATACCGGTGCCGGCCGGTCCCGCCCCCGCATAACCCGATCCGGAGCCGGGCACGTTGCGGTTGTTGTTGTCATGGACGCTGTTGCTCTCGAACACCCAGCAGGAGGTGGTGCCGGTGATCCCGCTGGTCCCTCCGTCGGGGCAGGCGCCGTCCTGGATGGGCGGCGGGTCGCTGGCGATCTGGGTGTTGGTGTCGAAGCCGTCCTGGTTGTGGTCGAACTGCGAGTTGGAGATGACCAGGGTCCCGCCGGAGTTGGTACCCGAGTACCCGAGCGGGTTGTACTGCATCCAGGCGTTGTCGATCCAGGCGTCACAGAGCCCCCGGCAGGCACCGATGTACATGCCCGAGTCGTTGAAGTTGCTGGCGTAGATGTTCTTCCACGTCCCGAGGGACGAGGCCGACGAGAAGATGCCGTAGGCACCCCCCGTGTTGGTGGACTGGTTGTAATAGGTGGAGGTAGTGGTCAGGTAGCTGCCCGAGTAGCCGGTCAGGCCGAGCGGCCCGGTCGTGGCCTCGGTCGGCTGGCCGTCCCACCAGATTTCGTTGCCCCCACCCGACGATCCGGTCAGGAAGTTGCAGGTGGTCAGATTGTCGATGGAGACGCCGTTGGCTTTCCAGACCAGGATGCCGTTGCGCCCGATCGGCTGATTGGAGTTGTACCCGGGGATGACGGCACCGGGGTTCTGATCGGCAGCGGCGCTCGAGCACTGGGGGGCGCCGGCGTTGGTGCCGTCGATGACCGTGGTGCTGCGGTTCATGCCCCGCAGGTGCAGGTAGGGGGTGTCGATCTCCACTCCACCGAACCAGCCCACCGAGGCTTCGGCGGTGGTGGGCGGGTTGGTGAGGTCGTTGGTCGGCTTGTAGTCACCGGGGGCGACGAGTATCCAGTCCCCGGGCTGAGCGGCGTCGACGGCGGCCTGGATGCTGGTGTACTGGCCCGGGATTCCTTTGTAGGTCCCCACGAGCAGGACGTGGGCCCCCACCGTCGGGCCGACCTGGCTCATGGCCACGACCGGTGCGTTCAGGGTCTGGCCGCCCACCGAGCCGGCGAAGGCGGCGTCGCCGAAGGTGAACACTCCGCCGTCCTTGGCCACGAGGGTGTAGCCCCCGAAGCTCGGGGTGGTCGCCATGCCGACGATGGGGGCGGCGAGGGTGTGGCCGCCGAGGGACCCGTGGTAGGTGGCGTCACCGAAGGTGAACACGCCGCCGTCGGCGGCGGCCAGCCAGTAGCCGTCGCCCAGCTGGGTGGAGGCCATGCCGACGATGGGGGCGGCGAGGGTGTGGCCGCCGAGGGACCCGTGGTAGGTGGCGTCACCGAAGTTGAATACGCCGCCGTCGGCTCCGACGAGCCAGTACCCGTTGCCGGTGCCGGTCGCAGCCACGCCGACTATGGGTGACGCGAGGTGCCGGCCGCCGAGGGACCCGTGGTAGGTGGCGTCGCCGAAGGTGAAGACCCCGCCGTCGGCGGCGACCAGCCAGTAGCCCTGGCCGTCGGGTGTGGCGGCCATGCCGACTATCGGCGCGTTCAGGGTCTTTCCGCCGAGCGATCCGTAGAAGGCGGCGTCGCCGAAGGTGAAGATGCCGCCGTCGGCGGCGACCTCCCAGTAGCCGAGCGAGGAGGGTGTGCGCGCCGCGCCGACGATGGGCGCGTTCAGGGTCTTTCCGCCGGTCGATCCGTGGAAGGCGACCTGGCCGAAGCTGAAGACTCCACCGTCGGCGCCGACCAGCCAGTAGCCGGTCGGGGGCGTATAGGTAGTGGAAGCGTGGACCGGTCCCGCCGTGCCCGGGGCGGCCGCGACGGGAGCGGCGGCTACCGACAGCGAGGAGGCCGCCATGGCCACAGACAGGCCGACGACCATGACGGCGCTCCTGCGCCAGCTACCACCCGGCGACAGGCGTCGCCTCACAGCTGCCTTCATTGCTCCCCCTCCGGCCCCTCGCCATCGCGACAGGCACACCTTCCTCAGCCCGCTGAGCCTATTACAAGGAACTGGAGCGCTGCCATGCCCGGCGAATACCGACGGCCGACCTGATCGAACAGGCGACCGAGCACCGTATCGGCGCGGTGACGCCCGGGGGCGTTCCTACGGCCGGGTGGTTCTAGGGCGGGGCAGTTCCACGGTTGCGGTCCTCGGCGAGCAGTTCCGGTAGGTCGTTCAGCCGCCGGAGGCCCCGCACGGCTTGGGCCATGCGGGCATTGCGGGCCAGCCGTTCCTCGTGGCGGGCGAGGAAGCTCCAGTACCCGGCGGTGAAAGGGCAGGCCCGCGGGCCCACCCGGACGCGGGGGTCGTAGTCGCACCCGCCGCAGTAGTCGCTCATCCGGTTGATGTAGGAGCCGCCGGCGACGTAGGGCTTGGTCGCCATCTTCCCGCCGTCGGCGTGCTGGCTCATCCCGACGACGTTGGGGACCATGACCCAGTCGTAGCCGTCGACGAAGCACCGGTGGAACCAGTCGGTGACCTGGCCCGGGTCCAGCCCGCGCTGGAGGGCCCAGTTCCCCAGGACCATCAGGCGGGGAATGTGATGGACCCAGCCCCGATCGCGCAGATCACCGACCACCCCCCGGAGGCACGCCGCTCCCAGGGCCTCGGTCTCCAGCTCCGAGAGCCACCCCGGGAGGTCCGTGGTCGCGTTCAACGAGTTCTCGTGACGGTAGCCCTCCCCGAAGTGCCAGTAGAGATGCCATACGTAGTCGCGCCAACCCATCAGTTGGCGTATGAACCCCTCGACGCTGGACAGGGGGGCCCGCTGCTCGGCATAGGCCGCCTCGGCGGCTCGCACGCATTCCATCGGGTCGATCAGGCCGAGGTTGAGAGGTGCCGAAAGGAGGGAGTGGGCCATGGTGGGCGCGCCGCTCAGCATGGCGTCCTCGTAGGGGCCGAAGGCCACCAGCCGGCTCCTGACGAAGCTTTGGAGCGCGGCCTGGGCCTCGACCGCGGTCGCGGCGAATCTGCGGGGACCGTCGCGGCCCACGAAGCGAACCTCCCCGGCGGCTTCCCACCGGTCGAGGTCAGCGCGAACCTGCTCGTCGATGTCGTCCTCGGTGGGCCACCACGGCTCGGGAACCGGCATCTCCGCCGAGCCGGGAGGGGGCTGGCGATTATCCCGGTCGTAGTTCCACTGCCCGCCGATGGGCTGGCCGTCGTCCATCAGGACACCGGTACGCTGCCGGGCGTCGCGGT
Organism: Acidobacteriota bacterium; assembly: GCA_028876385.1. GTDB lineage: Bacteria > Actinomycetota > Acidimicrobiia > Acidimicrobiales > Palsa-688 > JAKCDU01. The sequence continues at coordinate 3,929 of JAGWSF010000147.1, forward strand.
AGAAGTCCTCCAACCTGAGCCGGCGGCCGCGTCGCGCCGCGACCCAGCGGTTGAAGTCGGCCCGGGTGGTTATGAATCCCCGCTCCTCGAGCTGGCGGGCCCGGGGGAGCGAGTCCACCAGCCGCCGTGCCGCCCGGGACGTCGGGGCGATGACCTCGAGATCGTGTCCCCGCAGCGCCGGTCGGTAGGTCTCGGCCCGAACGTAGAGGGCCCGGTCGCCGAGCTCGGCGGCCCGGTGACGCAGAGCCGACAGCACGAGATGGGCCTTCTGGCGGTGGAACCGGCGTCGTCGGAACACCGCCTTGGACTCGACCAGCAGCACGGGAGCGTCGGTGTCGGCGAGGAAGTGGGGCCCCAACTGGTCGGCGAACAGGAACCGCAGCGGTGCGCTCATCGGGGCGCCGAGGGAGGCACCGCCCGAGTCTGCCAGACGGCGTCGGTGTGGCGGGTCAGCCGGCGAGAGCGACGACGGGCTGGGTCAGGGGATGGCCACCCAGGCCCCCCTGGAAGGAGCCGTCGCCGAAGCAGAATATGCCGCCGTCGGAGGCGGCGAGCAGATAGCCCCGTCCCGACGCCGTAGCCGCCATGGCGATGATGGGCTGGGCGAGGCGGATGCCGCCGGTGGAGCCGTGGAAGGCGGCGTCGCCGAAGGAGAAGATGCCGCCGTCGGAGGCGACCAGCCAGTAGCCGCCGCCGGA
>JAGWSF010000148.1 GCA_028876385.1 Acidobacteriota bacterium
TGACGCCAACGGTCGGCATAGTCGTTTCGCCATCAGAGATGGTCGACGGAACCCGACCTGACCGCAGGTCCCGAGCGGCGCATCGCCAATCCCTGTAACGACTCGTGGTTATGTTAGTCACCTCGCAACAACTCACCGGCGCCAGCCAAATCATCAGCAGCACTCAGGACCCAAGCGCCAGCCCTGTCGTCCTGACCTTCCTGATAATCCTCGTCGCCGCCGTGCTTCTCGTCATACTCGGTTCATGGTTGGCCTTCCGGGCGGACCGAACCCATCAACCGCCCCCCGAACCGCAGTCTGGCAAGGAATACCTACCACTGACCCCGTCTCGAAACGAGTCGAGCACCACTCCGGCGGAACCCCCTGACTAAGCAGACGGCCCTTAGCAGTTACACAGCCCAATCAATCGCAGTGGTCGGGTCACAAACGCAGGACGGCCGGAAGAGACCAGACTACCCGCCGCAACGGTGGGGGTTCACGACCCGATGAGCGACTTCAACTCCTCGCTGCGCCGCTCGACGCTGCCCGCCATCTCCTGGAGCGATGAGGCTATCTCGTTGAGGCGACGGGAGGTCTCGGCGACCACGTTGATGTTCCGGGAGATCTCGCTGGCCGTGGCCGACTGCTGCTCCACCGCCGCGGCTATGCCCGTCTGCAGGTCGTTGATCTCCTGGACGACGGCCCCATGTCCTGCAGCGAGCTCCCGGCGGCCGCCGCGTCGGACTGTATGGCGTCCACCTTGGAGCGGATCTCACCGGTGGCGTTGGAGACCTGCTGGGCCAGCGACTTCACCTCGGAGGCCACGACCGCGAAGCCCCGCCCGGACTCGCCGGCGCGGGCGGCTTCGATGGTGGCGTTCAGCGCGAGGAGGTTGGTCTGGCTGGCGACGCTCTCGATGAAGCGGACCAGCCCGGCGATCTCGGCGGTGCTGGAGCTCAGCGCGGCCATGGAGGCGTTGACGTCGAGCGAGGCCAGGAGGCCCCGGCTGGTGGCGGCGGCCGCTTGACCGACCCGCTGGGCTATCTCGGAGATGCTGGCCGACATCTCCTCTGACGCCGACGCCACGAGGTCGGCCTGCGAAGAAGACTGCGATGACGCGGCGGCGACCTCCACGGCGGCCTCCGACGTCGTGGATGCGATGGCGACCAGGTCGCCGGTGGCGGCGTGGGCCTGCCTCTCCTTATCGGCTGTGCTCTCCCACACGACGCAGTAGCCGACCACGTCACCCGCTTCACTCACGACGGCGTCAATGGTGGCCTTCATCACCGCCGCCCCGAAGCGGAGGTCGACTTTGTGGGGGAACGTCGAGCGGTCGTTGAGGACCCGCTGGACCTTCGTGGGATCGCGATGCACCCGGTGTATCGACCCTCCGAGCAACTCCCGGCTGCCGATCTGGAACATCCGGCGGATTTCGGGATCGAGGGTCTTGAAGGTCTCCCGGGCCGCCCGGTTGATGAACACGAGCCTGAGATCCAGGTCGGCGGCCATGATGTTCACCGGCAGGCTTTCAGCCAGCAGAGCCATATCGAGAACCGGCTGGGTAGACGCGGGGCGGCCACTCGCCAAGAGGCGGAAGGTCATCTGTCTCATCTCCTTCGTACTAGTAGTGGAACTGCCCGACGAGCTCGCGCAGTCCGACCGCCATCTGGGCCAGCTCCTCAGCCGCCCGGTTGGAGCTGCTGGCCCCCGTGGTGGTCTCGGCCGCGGCCGTGGCGACGCCGCTGATGTTGGATGCGATCTCCGTGGAACCCATCGCCGCTTCGGTGACGTTGCGCCCGATCTCGGCGGCCGTGGCCGTCTGCTGCTGCACGGCGGCGGCGATCGTGGCCTGCTCGGCGCTGATTCTCTCGATGATGCTGCTCACCGCCACGATGGCGTCCACCGCGGCGCCGGCCTCCACCTGTATGGCCTGGATGCGTTGGGAGATGTCCTCGGTGGCGAGGGAGGTCTCCTTGGCCAGATCCTTGACCTCCGAGGCCACCACGGCGAACCCCTTGCCGGACTCCCCGGCCCGAGCCGCCTCGATGGTGGCGTTCAGGGCGAGAAGATCGGTTTGCTCGGCGATGGCGTTGATGGTGGCGACCACCTCTCCGATCTCCGCCGAAGCGGTGCTCAAGCGCGACACGGTGTCGGTGATCGAATGAGCCATCCGCACCCCCTCGGAGGCGACATCAGAAGCCCGCTGAGCTGAACGGGCAATCTCCTGGATACCGGCCGCCATCTCCTCGGCCCCCGCGGCCACGGTCTGGATGTTGGCCGATACCTGCTCGGCGGCCGCCGACACGGTCACGGCCCGGTTCGAGGTGTCCCCCGCCGAGCCCGACATCTGCCGGGACACCGCTGACAGATCCTCTGATGCCGATCGCAGCGAAGTCGAGTTGTCGGCGATGGCGCCCATGGCCCGGCGGAGGTTGCCGACCAGACCGTTGAGAGCCCGACCCAAGACGCCGATCTCGTCCTCGGAACCGATCTCGAGGGCTTTGGTCAGATCCCCGCCGGCCACGGTCTGCATCACCGTGACGGCCTCGGCCAGCGGCCGGGTGATGGACCTGCTCGTCCACCACATCCCGGCGGTGATGACCGCCAGGCAGATGATCGACAGGATCAGCACCAGCGTCGTCTCGGAGCTGGCGCTCGCCTTGACGCTGTTCAGGGACGCACCCGTGTACCGGCCTTCGAGACCGACCAGGGACTCGAACTGGTTGACCAGGTCATTGGACACTTTGGCGTTGTCCACCGTGGCGTAGAGCTCCGCCGTCAGCGGGTGGCCCTGGCTCACGGCCTGGAAGGCCTGCTGGGTGAACTGGTCGTACTGGGCCAGTGAGGCGTCGATACCCGAGACCAGCGTCCGTTCCGCGGGATTGAGGGGGCGCGCCGAGATGGCGGCCAGGGACGCGTGGGCGGTGTTGAAGCTGTCCTGCGCCGACTGCTTGGTGGTCTGCTCCAGCTGCGTCAGTGCCCGGTTGCCCTGGGAGGCGATGCCCACGTACATGTTCAACCCGGAGTCGCCGCTCAGCCACTGCTGGTAGGCCTTGGACGCCAGGCTCAGAACCTGATTGTCCGAGTCCGACCGGCTGGCATTGGATGCCGCGCTCTGAAAGCCGAGCAGGACGGTCACCGCGGACAGCACGAACAGGGCGCAGACGAGCGCTCCCATGACGACCAGGCGGGTTTTGATTCGTATGTTCTTCAGCCGGACGAAATATCTCACCGGAACTTCTCCATGTTCGACGGGCCGGTTCAGTGAGGGTCGTCGGTCCAGACCCTCACCACGACGGGCTCGTCGACCCACGAGAAGCGAACCTCCAGAGCGAGAGCCAGGCGGCCGGGGTGGTCGGTCCAGCTGCCGTCGTGCAGCTGCGGCACCGACAGCGTCGAGGGCCCGGGGACCAGGCTCTTGATGTTGCCGCTCACCACGTTGGCGAGCTCACCGACGGCGTCGGAGATGTCGGCCTCGGTGATCTCCTCATCGGGCAGGCCGAAGATGGCTCCGGTCGCGATTCGCGCCGCATGGCGGCTGCACGAAAGGCCGACCGTGCCGTTCCATTCGCCGGCGATGTCAACCGAAGCCTGGATGTCGCCGGCGGGCGCATCCCCGGGCATGAGGGGGGCGTGTTCGGAGAGCATGGCGGACCAGATCTCCTGGGTCAGATCCGCGATGTTCTCACTGGTCAGGATGGTCATGAGTGCACCTGTTCGGAAGACGCTTCGTCGAGGTTGCCGACGAAGCCGAGGATGGCCAACTTGTCGATGAGAGCCTCTTCGTCGAAGGGCTTGATGAGGTACTCGTGTGCTCCGGCCGCCAATGCCCGCACGATCTGTCCGTGCTCGTTCTCCGTGGTGACCATCATGATGGTCATCGACCGGAACTCGCTCTCCTTGCGCACGGATATGACGAAATCGAGGCCGTTCATCACCGGCATGTTCCAGTCGACGAGCGCCAGGTCGGGTACGGGACCGGCCTTGACCCGGTCGAGTGCCTCCTGGCCGTCGGCTGCCTCGTCGATATCGGATATACCGATCTTCCGGAGGATTCGGGCGACGATTGAGCGCATAGCTCGCGAATCGTCGACTAGCAATACGCGCATTCGTGGTTACCTTTCTTTCACCCGATAGAAGACGGCGCCTTCGGCCGACACCGTGTCGAACTCGCCGCTCAGACCCGAGGTGGTCTCCGCCGTTCCGAGGAGCAGATAACCCCCCGGTGACAGCCGGCGCCGGGCCTCCTGCAGGATCCTCTGCTTGGTCCCCACGTCGAAGTAGATGAGGACGTTTCGCAGCAGGATCACGTCGAAGACGGGTAGCGACGGCCAGGGAGTGGCCGCCAGGTTCATCTGCTGGAAGCGCACCTTGGAGCGGATGGTGTCGGAGAGCCGGTAGGAGCTCCCGCTCTGGCTGAAGTACCGGACGAGCATCGCCGCGGGGAGACCTCTGTTCATCTCCATCGACGAGTAGACCCCGCTGTTGGCCTTATCCACCATCTCGCGGCTCAGGTCGGTGCCCAGCAACGAGACTCTCCAGTCCCGCAGCTGCGGGAAGCTCTCCTCGAGCAGGATGGCCACGCTGTAGAGCTCCTGGCCCGACGAGCTCGCCGCGCTCCAGATCGAGAGCTGCCGGGCCGACGCCTTACGGCTGACCAGGTCGGGCAGCACGTGGCTGCGCAGCGCGTCGAAGGGGCGTTTGTCACGGAACCACAGGGTCTCGTTGATCGTCATGGCCTCGACGACCTGCTCTTCGAGCTTCACGTCGCGCGATCGACGGACGTGGGCCACGAATTCGCCGGTGTCGGATATCCCGATGGCTCGGGCCAGCGGCATCAACCGGGACTCGGCCAAATAGGCCTTGGAGTCGCTCAGCACCATGGCCGAACGCTTGTAGACGAGCTCCTGGAGGAAGGTGAACTGGTCGTTGGCGACGGTCACTTGCGTGCACCGCCTCTCGCCACTCGGGCTTCCATGGCCGCCGCCATCCCCGACAGTGGCAGGACCTCGGCGGCCAGCCCGGCGTTGACCACCGCTCCGGGCATGCCCCACACGACGGAACTGTCGGCGTCCTGGGCCAGCACCGCCCCGCCGGCCTCCACTATGGCCTTGGCCCCGAGCATGCCGTCCTGGCCCATGCCGGTCAGGACCACGCCCAGCAGGTCACCGCCCCA
>JAGWSF010000149.1 GCA_028876385.1 Acidobacteriota bacterium
CCTCGCCCACCTGGCCCTCATCGCCAGGTTCGGACCGGAGTGGTTCCGCCAGGTCGGCAGCCATGCGAGCCCCGGGAGCGCCCTGATCACCGTAGGCGGCCGGGTCGACCGACCCGGCGTGTTCGAGGTGGCCATGGGCACCCCGCTCAGCAGCGTTCTCCAACTGGCTCAGGCCGCCCCACCCCGAGCGGTCCTACTCGGCGGCTACTTCGGCCGGTGGATCCCCGCCCGGGCGGCCCGCCACCTGACCCTCGACGCGGCGTCCCTGTCCGCTCACGGCGCCGCCGTGGGCTGCGGGGTGGTGGCCGTCATCGACGACGGCTCGTGCGCCGTGGCCGAGCTGGCCCGCGTCGCCGCCTGGTACGCCCACTCCAGCGCCGGTCAGTGCGGGGCCTGCACCTGGGGGCTTCGAGACCTGGCCGCGGCGACGTCCGCCCTCGAAGCCGGCTCCCCTGACCCGAGGGTCACCTCCGACATCCAGCGGTGGACATCCATGGTGAAGGGCCGGGGTGGCTGCCGCCTGCCGGACGGGGCGGTCGCCTTCCTCGAGAGCGGGATGGAGGCCTTCGCCGACGAGATCGCCGAGCACCAGGCGGGGCGGTGCCACCGTCGCGACCGCCGGCTCCTGCCGACCCCGACCCCGGAGGCGTGGAGGTGAGAGCGCAGGTGGTGGAACTAGACCCCATCGCCTGCGACGGGCACGGCATCTGCCACGAGTTGCTGCCCGAGCGGATCACCCTCGACGACTGGGGTTACCCGATCATCGACCGCCGACCGCTGACCGGTGACCTGCTGGCCCACGCCAACCGGGCCGTGGCCAACTGCCCGGTTCTGGCGCTGCGGCTGAAGACCGTGGAGTTGGCCATCGACGAGCGCGTGCGACGGGGCGGCCGCGGCGCGGCCTGAACGACGCGGCCGCGGCGCGGCCTGAACGACGCGGCCTGAACTACGCGGCCGCGGCGCGGCCTGAACTACGCGGCGGGCGACACCACGATCAGCTGACCCGAAAGGACCGGCAACTGGAGCGGGAACCCGCCCGCGGTGGCGGTGGCGTTGGTGGGGTCACCGAAGCGGATCCACAGGGGGGTGTCGACGGTGATCGACTGCCCGGCGGCCAGGATGGTCTCCTGGCTGACGGGGGCGGTGGCGCTGGTGCGGACCTGAACCCAGCACGGGGCCTTTATGGCTATCTGCACGGGTGTGCCAGCCGGAAGGGTGTAGGTGATCGAGTCGCCGTCCACGACCGGGGCGGGAGGGGCCGAAGGAGCGCTCGTCGAACTGCTGCTCGTGGAACTGCTGCTCGTCGAGCTGCTGCTCGTAGACGACGCCGCGGTGGTGCCTGGCGAGCCGGCGGTGGTGGCCGGGACCGTCGCACTCGGGCCGCTGGTGGGTTGGGCCGCCCCCGTTGTGGTCACCGAGGGCACGGTGCCCCTGGCCGTCTTGGCGCCGCCCGATGTGCCCAGCCAGACGCCGATGGCGGCGCCGGCCAGTACGACCACGACGACGGCCAACCCGAGGATCGGGGGGCGCCGGCGGGCCGGCCGTCGGTAATGCCTGCCGCGGGCCACTCAGGTCGTCCCTCGGCGACGACTACGACCAAGCCGGGAGACCGGGTCGGGCGACATGGGCACGCGTCCGAAGCTACCGGCCGGGCCGCGCCAAGGTGGTGATTCCCACGCCGCCGCCGGGCCGTGCCCCCTTTGCGGCCGAGCCGAGCGGTGCCACTAGCCCAAGGGGGTGCGCCGCCAATCCGGGACCCGGGTGGGCGACAGGCCGGCCCGGGCCGCGGCCAGCGAGAAGCGGCGGGCATCCCGCGGGGCGCAGGAGTGGCCGTCATTGTTGAAATAGCAGTACACGTCCCGGTCCACCGAGCCGCCCCACAGCGACGCCAGCCGACCGGCCCAGGTCTCCAGGGGCGAGCGGGTGTAGCAAGGTTCCGGTCGCCCGGAGCCTCGATGGAAGCGCACATACCCCCAGTCGGCGGTCCGCCACATCGGTCGCTGCGGCCCCGGCGGGTCGACCAGCACCCAGGCCGCCCCGAACTCCTCCAGGGTGCGGCGCACCGCGTCGTCGTACCAGCTCGGATGCCGGGTCTCCACGGCCACCCGGCTGGTGCCCCCGAAGCACCGGAGGGTGGCGGCGAGGGCGGGGACGTCGACGGTCAGGTTGGGGGGAAGCTGGAGCAGGATGGGCCCGAGTCGGGAACCGAGTCCACCCAGCGCGCTCAGCAGCCTCCGGACCGGCTCCTCGGGCTCTCTGAGCCTCCGAACGTGGGTCAGGTAACGGCTGGCTTTGACCGACCACACGAAGTCGTCGGGGACCTGGGCCCGCCACCGCCTGAAGGCGTCCGCTCCGGGCAGGCGGTAGAAGGCGTTGTTGATCTCGACGGTCTGGAAGTGGCGGCCGTAGTAGGCGAGGCGAGCCACTCGGCTCGGCCCAGACCGTCAGGGTAGAACCGGGACCGCCAGTCGTCGTAGTGCCAGCCGGAGGTACCCACGTAGACCGTCACCGGATGCGGTCCGAAGTCACCTCGGCGGAGGGCACTCGGGGCCGGCCCCCGGGCCGGGTGGTGACGAGGCGGCCGCGGTGGCGGGTGCGTCCCCGCTCAACCCGGGGGCCGCCTCAACGAGCTGCGTCCCGCGGCCCAGCACGACAGCAGCGATCCGGACAGGGCCGCCTCCACGGTTTGCAGAGCGGCCGCTCCGAAGACCACGTCGCGGGCGAGGCCCGGCTCGGCCTCGATCAGCCCCGCCACCATCTCGTCGGCGGCCAGGAACTGGTGGACCTCGTCGGCCTCGACGTGGACGTCGTAGAAGCGGCAGGCGCTGTCGTCCACGCCGAGCCGCCTGAGCGCCGCGGCGTAACGGGCCATGGGCCCCGTGGAGGTCATCTCGAACAGGGCCAGGTGACCTACGAGGGCCCCCCTCCAACGGCGGTGCAAGCCGAGCAGGGAGATCAGGTTGGTGGTGGCCAGCGTGGCGCCCGGAAGGACGTCGAGGTAGCGGTTGGGGGTCGGGTCCAGACCGAGAGCCGTCATGGTGTCGGCGAAGAGCCGACAGTGCATGGCCTGCTCCTCCCCGGCGCCGTACTCGTCGGCCTGGATGGCCACCATGGCGGCCTTGGCCCGCCCACCCAGCCGGGGGATGGCCCAGGTGTGGGGATCGGCTTCTTTCAACTGGTAGGCCGAGCGGTGCACCGCCATCTCCTGGACGTGCTCCGGCCCGGCATGGGCCAGCATCCAGCCCGAGAGGGACACGCCGCCGGTGCTTCGGGCCATCTCCCACAGTCGGCTGACGACGTCGCCGGGCGGGACGGGTCCGACGGTCCCGACCGCGGCCTGGAGGCGTTCGAGGAACACCCCTTCGAGGTCTTCTCGCAGGGCGATCAGGGACGGTTCCCACTCCCAGGCCGGATCACTCTGGGGGAATCCTCCGTAGTGGTGCTCGTAACACAGGTAGAGGGCCAGGTGCAGGTCATCGTCGCTGGCTCCGGCGGCCGGGGGGACCCCGTCGAGGTGCCGTCGCGGGGTGGTGAGGGTGCCGATCAGGACATCGCTGAGCGAGCCGCGGGCCCGGGGCAGGAGAGGAATCCGGGACCAGGCCGGCGGCGCCGAGGGCGGGCTCGGTCGGTGAAGAGGTGCTGCGATGGCCACGGCGGGCGTTCTACCCTAATAGGGACGAATCCACCCCTTGACCCGCTTCGTTGCGCTTCATCCGTCCGTCGATCCACTTGAGCATCCGCCACGCCTCGGCCAGGGCCCGGTCGCACTCGGCGTCGCAGAGTTCGCTTCTCGCTTCGACGGCCTCGATCCGCCGGTGCAGCTCTTCGAGCACCAGGTGACGCGTGCCGCGCAATGCGAGGACCTCGTCGAAGACCACCGGCGGCGAGGAATTCGGAGTCACGTACGTCCCGCCAGGAACATGGGCGGAGTCTAGCGGCCGGGGCGCACTTGCGGTCCGGCGGCGCCGCGGCCGGCTGCGGGCGAGGCGCAGTCGAGCGGCGGCGGCGGGCCCCTCCCGCCTCCCGAGGCACCCGGAAACCTGGCATCAGGGCCGCCCGGAGCCCTGGCATTATGAGTTAGATGTCCGATCGTGACACTTTCGACCAGCTCGTCCTCAGCTCCGCCTATCCGATGTTCATCGTCACCGCCACCGCTGACCGACGGGCCGGCTGCCTGGTCGGATTCGCCACCCAGGCGAGCATCCAGCCCAAGCGACTGCTGGTCTTGATATCGAAGGCCAACTTCACCTACCGGGTGGCCCGGGAGACCGACCACCTGGCGGTGCACTTCCTCGGCACCGCCGACCACCCCCTGGCCGCTCTGTTCGGGGAGCAGACCGGCGACGAGGTCGACAAGTTCGCCCGTTGTGACTGGGTACCCGGGCCGGAGGGCACGACCGTCCTGCCGACGACCGCAGGCTGGGCCGTGGGCCGTATCCGGGAGCGGTTCGACTGCGGCGACCACATGGGCCACCTCCTCGACGTGGTCACCGCCCACGCGTCCGGGCCCTACTGCCCGCTCACCTCACTGGACGTGACCGAGATGGAGCCGGGTCACCCGGCCTGAGATCAGCCGGCGGAGCCTGGAGTCGATACGAGGAAGAAGTCCCGTGATTCGGCCGTCGGACCCAGGTATCGGGTGGCCGGGCGCTGCATCTGCGGGTACAGCTTGGTGGCCGTGACCACCGAAGGATTGGCCGGGTCGTGCTGGAAGAAGTTGAAGGTGACCCACTCGGGGTTGATGTCGAGCGACATGGCCCGCACCGCCCCGGCACGCTGCAGCGACTCGGCCAGGCTGCGTGCCGTGAGGGCCGGGCCGGCTACGTAGATGAGCGCTCCGGTGGCGGTCACACCCACCCCGGAGCGGGCAACCACCGTGTTGGCCCCGAGAGTCGCCCCCCAGATGCTGACGTCGTTGTAGGTGGCACTCGGAGCCAGTTGGCCCCCGTCGACCAGCGGGACGAGGTTCTGCAGGACCGCCACCACGTTCTGCGTCAAGGTCACCTCGGTGCCCCACGCGCCGACGTCGACGTGCCCGTTCGAGTAGATGACCAGCGACGCCGCCCCGTTCTGCAGGGGTGCCTGGGTGCGACCGTCGAGATAGAACCCACCCTTGGCGTCCTGGAGCCGGAAGCCTCCGTTGAACGCCGCCACCGCGTAGGGAAGCTGGGCCGAATTGATGTACGGCGTCTGCGCCCAGGTCCCGCCGGGCTCCTGGGCGCCGGGAATGAGCGACACGTGGAGCAGGGTGGGATCGATCCAGACCGCCGAGGTGATCTGACTGGTGTAGATGCTGTCAGCACGGAACTGGGCCTCGTACATGGCCGGTATGCCGTGCACCGTCACCCCGGCGGGGGTCCAGGTCCCCTCTCCGGGGACGGCCGGCTGAACCACCAGCGGGACGGGTGAGGGAGCCGGCAGGTGGGCGACGGTCGGAACCGTGCCGGTCGGGTGGGCAGTCCCGACGGTGGGCACCGAGTTGAGGCTCTTGAGCTGGCCACCCTTGGGGGGCTGATTGTGGGTGTAGTAGTAGTTCTCCATCCGGTTGGCGACCCACGCGGCGTGGTGGGAGCGGAGCCAGTCGGCCCATTTGGCGGAGAAGCTCTGGTTTCCGGGGGTGCGCCATGCTCCGTAGAGCGAGATACCGGCCAACAGGGCGAGGATGGCTACCAGGACGGCGAGGACCAGCAGCACGCGTCGAACCAGTCGACGCAGCGACCCGCGGGGTGACCGGGAGGAGAAGTGCGCCGGCGAGCGAGGGGGCGACAGGAGGGACAAGGGTGCCCATTCTGTCGTGCCCGCCCGGGCTTCGGGGAGCGCTCCCTTGGAAGTCGTTGAGACCACCCGGTGCTCGGCCGGCCGCGGAGGGGGTCAGCAGCCCGGCCCGGCCAGCCCCAGGTAGGCCCGGCGCGCCCGCCCCGGTGGCAGCCTGGAAGTGGTTGAGCACCCACCGCGCGGGGTACTAAGGCCCCGGCGACGATCCAGGTGGCGCGCCGAGGGAGGAAGCAGATTGTCCGAGGCAGTTAGGTCACGTACCGAGGCTCGGACCGGGAGTGCGGCGGGTCCCCCCTGGGCCGGGGCCTACCCGACCGGGACACCGCAGCGGATCGACGGGTATCTCCCCATTGGAGAGTATGCAGTGATCGGCGACGGGCGCACGACGGCGCTGATCGGCAGGGACGGCCGCATCGACTGGTGGCCGGTACCGACGCTCGATTCGCCGCCGGTACTGGCCGCCATTCTCGACCCGGACAGAGGGGGCTACCTGGCGCTGGGCCCGGCGGAGCCGGTCGCCTCGACCCAGACCTACGTCGCCGGCACCAACGTCGTGGAGACCACCCACCGCACCAGGACAGGGACCGTCGTGGTGCGCGACAGCCTCAACGTCGGGACCGCCGGACGGCTCCCGTGGACCGAACTGGCTCGTGTCATCGAGGGTGTCGAAGGCCAGGTGGCCATGAGGTGGGAGTTCGTACCGGGCGACCGGCTCCGGCGAACCGATCCCTGGGTCCACCTGGTCGGGTCCACTCCGCTCGTTACCGTCGAGGATCAGACGCTGGCCCTGGTGCTCGACGGGGTCGGGGACCCCGAAACGGACAGTCGCCGGGTCAGCGGCGCGTTCGACGTTCGCTCGGGTGACACCCGGCTTTTGGCTGTGGTCGGCACCGACTCGGAGCCGGTGTTCCTGCCCCGACCGGACGCGGTGGTGCAGCGCTCCCGTCGGAGTGTCGAGTCGTGGCGGCGCTGGTCGTCGCGCGTCGACGCCGAAGGCGAGTTCCGTGACGACGTGTGCCGGTCGGCGCTCGCACTCAAGCTGCTCGTGATGGAGAGCACCGGGGCCATCGCGGCCGCCGCCACCACCTCCCTGCCTGAGGGTATCGGTGGCCAGAAGAACTGGGATTACCGCTACTCATGGGTCCGCGACTCGTCGTTCGTCCTCGACGCCCTGATCCGGCTGGACCTGCACGAGGAAGTGCACGGAGCGGTCTCCTGGTTACTCGACGCCATCCGGCGCAACGGTCCCCACGTCCATGTGTTCTATTCGCTGGACGGCTCGATCGCCGACGAGTACAGCGAGATCGACGTACCCGGTTACCGCGCCAGCCGACCCGTCCGGTCCGGCAACTCCGCCGCCGGGCAGTCCCAGCTCGGGATATACGGCGACCTGCTCGACACGGTCAGCCAGTACGTGGGCGAAGGACACGTCCTCGATCGGGGCACCGCGTTCGCTCTCGCCGACTTGGTCGAGGACTGCTGCGACCGGTGGATGCAACAGGACTCGGGCATATGGGAGCTGGCCGAACGGCACCACTACACCATCTCCAAGATCGGCTGTTGGGTGGCGTTGGACCGGGCGGCGCATCTGGCCCGGATCGGCCAGTTACCCGGTGACCGCCTGGCCAGGTGGGAGGTCACCGCCCAACGAGTCCACGACTGGGTGGACGAGCACTGCTGGTCCCCGACCAGGCAGGCCTACACCTTCTACGCCGGTAGCGACGAGATGGACGCGGCCGTGCTGCTGGCCGGTCGCACCGGCTTCGACCGGGGCAGCCGTCTGAGCACCACCATCGACGCGGTGCGCGACGAGTTGGGGCGGGGACCTTTGCTGTACCGCTACAGCGGGATGGACGAGGAGGAAGGCGCCTTCGTCGCCTGCACATTCTGGATGGTCGACGCCATGGTTCGGGTCGGTCGAAGGGAGGAGGCGCTCGAACTGATGCGAGCAGCCGTGAAGCTGGTCAACCACGCCGGCCTCCTGTCCGAAGAGATCGATCCCGTCAGCGGAGAGTTCCTCGGGAACTTCCCGCAGGCGCTGTCCCATCTAGCCCTCATCAACGCCGCTCACACACTGGGGGATAAGCGATGAAGCGGCCCTCGACCACCGCCGTCCGACTGCTCGGCACCCTCCGTCTGGCCTGGGCGGCCGCCCTACTCGCCGCTCCGGCGCGAGCCATCCGGCTCCTCGGCGGCGTACCCGACCATCAGAGCCTGACAGTGGCCCGGGTGCTCGGCGGCCGCCACGCGCTGCAGGGTCTGGTCGAAACCGCGGGCGGCACCAACCTCGGTCGGATCGGCGCAGCCACGGACTGTCTGCACGGCCTGTCCGGGGTCGGCTTGGCCGCCGTCGACCGCCGGTGGCGCCGACCGGCGCTCAGCGACGCCGCACTGGCCTTCGGCTTGGCCGTGGTCGGCCGGCGGCTGGACCGGTGAGCGAACTGCCCGGAGCGGGAATACCTCTGCTAGCGGAAACCGCCGGACACCCCACCTACGACTGAACACTCGGAGAAAGCCTGATGACCAACGAAACCATCCTTGGAGCCACCCACGACGGGGACGAGGAACCGGGCGGCCGTCCCCTCGATTCCGGCGCCGAGGAAGCACCGGCGTGGACCGCCGCCGGTGGAAGCAGGCCCCGGCCGGTGGCGGTGGTCACCGGAGCATCCGCCGGGGTGGGTCGGGCCACGGCGCGTGCCTTCGCCGAGCGCGGCTTCGATGTGGCCCTCGTCGCCCGCGGCCGGGCGGGCCTGGAGGGGGCTGCGACCGAGGTGCGAGCGGCCGGGGGCAGAGCCCTGCTCATAGAGGCCGACGTCTCCGACTTCGATCAGGTCAACCGGGCCGCCGACCGGGCGGAGGAGGAGCTCGGTCCGATCGCGGTGTGGGTGAACAACGCCATGACCACCGTCTTCGCCCCGTCGTGGGAGGTTGCGCCCACCGACTTCCGCAGAGCGGTGGAGGTGACCTTCCTCGGGCAGGTGTGGGGCACGATGGCGGCTCTGGCCCGGATGCGGCCCCGCGACGAGGGCAGCATCGTGAACGTCGGATCGGCCCTGGCGTTCATCGGGATCCCGCTCCAGTCGGCCTACTGCTCCTCGAAGTTCGCCTGCCGCGGATTCTTCGAGTCGACCCGGGCCGAACTGCTCCACGAGGGTTCCCACGTGCGCATGTCGATGGTGCACCTGCCGGCGGTCAACACGCCGCAGTTCGACTGGTGCGAGACCACCCTCGACGAGCACCCTCAGCCGGTGCCGCCTATCTACCAGCCGGAGATCCCGGCGGCGCGGATCGTCGAGGTCGCCCTCGACGGCCGGCGAGAGAGCATCGTGGGGTCGTGGAACAAGATGCTGGTCGCCGCGGGCCGGCTGTTCCCCGGCCTCGGGAACCACTACGCCGCCCTCGGCGCTTGGGGTACCCAGCTGACCGATCAGCACGTCAGCCCCGACCGGCCGTCGAACCTTCGCTCCCCGGCCGATTCGGCTGAGGATCACGGCGCCCACGGCATGTTCGACGACAAGGCGGGGGGGTTCCTCGACCCCAGCTTCTTGAAGACCCTCCCCCAGACGGCGACCACGTTCGGCCACGCCGTCACCGCCACGCTGGAGGACAAGCGTCGCAGCTACCGTCGGGCCCGTCACCGCAACCGGACCACCGGGTCCCGCTGATCCCGACGCCGTCCTCCCGGCCCCGCCCTCACCGGTGGCGGGGCCGGTCCGGGCGCGGCTTGGGTACGCTCCGCCCATGCCACAGCACCCGGCGCCCGACCGCAGGTACGGGAGCGGCCGATGAAGGTGGTGCGCCTCTACCACGGCGGCCGGGACCCCGCCCACCGCTTCCGGGACCGGGCTCTGCTCGCCGCCGGGGCGGAGGTGGTGCTGGTCATCCCCCGGCGATGGGCGGGAAGCGAACACCACGACGTCGTCGACGAGCCGGGCCTGCGTGTCGTCGAGGTGGACGTCCGCCGGCCGGGCGACGTCAACCGCCACACGCTGACCGACGCCGCCGCCTTCGTGGAGGTGGTGACCGATGTGCAACCTGACCTGGTCGACATCGCCGAGGAGCCCTTCTCATCGGTGGCCCACCAGGTCCTCGGCCTGCTGCCGGCCACCCTCCCGGTGGTCACCTACACGGCCCAGAACCTCGACAAGCGCTGGCCGCCCCCCTTCTGCTGGTGGGAGAGACAGGCCTTCGCCCGGATCAGCGGGATCTACCCCTGCAGCCGCCAGGCGGCGAGCGTGGTTCGGGGTAAGGGGTTCACCGGTGTGGTGCAACCTATCCCGCTCGGCTTCGATCCCCGCCGCTACCACCCCGGAGATCAGCAGGCGGGCGACGAGACCCTCCAACTCGGGCTGTTCGGACGGATGGAGGCCTACAAGGGTGTGCTCGACGCCGTCCGGGTGCTGGCCGCCGTCCGCCGGCACCGCCCGGCGCGACTGACCCTGGTCGGGGACGGCCCCGCTCTGGCCGACGCCCTCGACCTGGCCGCCCGCCTTCAGGTCGCTGGGTCGGTGGAGCACCACCCGTGGCAGCCGTTGGATCGACTGGTCGAGTCCTACCGTGCCGTTCATTTCCTGCTGGCCCCGAGCCGGGCCACGCCGCGGTGGGTCGAACAGTTCGGTCGGACGCTGATCGAAGGTCAGGCCAGCGGCTGCGTCGTGGCCGGCTACGCATCGGGTTCCATCCCCGAGGTGGCCGGACCGGGAGCCCTCATTGCGCCCGAGGGCGACGCCGACGGCCTGGCTGCAGCCATCGTCGCTCTGGCTGATGACCCGGCCGCCTACGCGTCGGCCCGTGAGGTGGGCCTAACCCAGTCCCGGCGGTGCTCCTGGGAGCAGGTGGCCGAACAGCAGGTCGCGTTCTACCGGACCTGCATGGCCCACCCTGCGGCCCCCCCGGGGCCGGCGGCGTCACGCCGGCAGCGCGCCTCGGCCGTGGCCGAGTTCGGTCGCCCCGCGACGGTCAACGGCCAGGACCGTCCCTTCGCCCTGCCTGTCCTGCGCTCCGACACCCCGCTCAGCCGGGGGCTGGCACTCGCCCTCGACGCGTGGGGAAGCCGGGGCGAGGGGTCGACCCGAGGACGCCCCGGCTAGCGGCACCCAACTCGCCGGGCCGCCCGGAGCAGGGTCGCCGGCCGCCCGGAGCGGGGTCGCCGGCCGCTCCTACAACGAGTCGAGAGCGGCTTGGACCCTGCTCGCCGCCTCGGCGGCCACCTCGGCCAGGGCGGGATCGTCGATCACCGAGGCCATGATGTCGGGGTCCATGGCTTCGACGATGATCCGCTCCCCATCTACACGCACCACCACGTTGCACGGAAGGAACACCCCGACCGACGGCACCGCACCGAGGGCCTGATGGGCTAGCTGCGGGTTGCAGGCACCGATGATCAGGTACGGGTCTCGGTCGATGCCCAGCTTCTCCTGAAGCGTCGCCCGCACATCGATCTCGGTGAGAGTGCCGAAACCCTGGGTCTTGAAGGCCTCCTTGACCTTGGTCACCGCTTCGTCGAATCCGCCGTCCAGGACGACGGTGCGTGCGTACTTCATCGCTACCTCCTCGCGAGCCACTCCCTCAGTATACCCCCGGGGGTACACGAAGCAAATGGCGGCCGCAGTCCGGTGGCCGAGGGTCGGTGGCCGGCCTAGGTGAAGATGATCTGGCCCCCGGCCGCCAGGGCGTAGAACTCCCCTACCGTGATGATGTCCTTGACCTGGGGTATCAGATCGGACTTGTCGAGGCCGAACAGGTCCACGGATGCCTTGCAGGCGTACAGCCCGGCCCCGGTGTCGGCGATCATCTCGAGGAACTCCGGGACGGGGGGGATGTCCAAGGCCTCCATCTTGTTGGCCAGGTAGTGGGTCATTACAGATGACATGCCGGGCAGACCACCCAACATGGTCGCCAGGTGCAATCCCGGGTTGCCCACGGTCGACAGTTTGATGTGCTCGTGTCGGGATCGGTGGATGGCGTCGAGACCGAAGAAGGTGAAGAACAGATCGGCGTCGATACCCTCGGCGCGTGCGCCGTTGGCCATAATCAGCCCGGGATAGATTCCGTCGAGGCTGCCCTTGGAGATGATTATCGACACTTTTTCGATGGAGTCGGGCACCGTCGTTACCTCCGTTCAGATGCAGCCGCGGGGCTTCGGGATACCGGCGATCCGGGCGGCCAGCTTGGCGGGACCCTTCGGGAACAGCTCGTAGAGCTCCTTGATCGACACTCCGGAGGTCTTGCCGAGAACCCGCACCGTGGGTCCCGCCCCCCTCTGCTCATACTCGTGGCGCATGAACTTGATCACCTGCCAGTGGCGATCGGTCAACTCCCCGATGCCCACCTCGGCGGCTATCTCGGGAGCCATCTCGTCGGTCCACTGCTCGGGATCGACGAAGAACCCCTCGGGATCGACAGCTACTGTTCGCCCGGCGTAGGTCACATCGGACATGAGGGCTCCTTTCATCCGGTTACAGCTGCGAGGTGCTTGCCGGCGAGCGGCATGGCGGTCGGTACCGCCGGAATGTCCCTTCCCGGTAGCAGCGCGTTCCAGTAGATCGATTCGAAGGCCAGCTTTCCCAGGTGGTTCAGCCGCGACTCCTTCAGCAGCGGCAGGCCCCACCGGGCCGGGAACCGCCCGGGGACCGGATCGACCTGGTAGTTGAAGTCGATCAGAAGGGCCTTGCCGAAGCCGCTCTCGATGAAACAGTTGGTGTGGCCGTCGAAGGAGGCATCAAGAGGCTTTCCGTCGAGGAATCGGGCCAGATTGTGGACCAGTATCTCCCCTTCGAAGTGGGCCACTGATCCCGCCTTGGACGCCGTCAGATCGGTCGCGTCCCCCACGACGAAGACGTTGGGGCTGGCCTTGGATTGAAGTGTCACCTCGTCCGTCGGCACGAACCCCAGGCCGTCCCCCAGCCCCGGGGACCGGCTCACGTAGGACGCACCGCCGTGAAGAGGCACGACTACAGCCAGATCAAAGCCCACTTCCCTGCCGTCGTAGGACACCAGCCGCCCGCCCGCGGAGTCGACCTGGCCGGTGTTGAACTCGGTGACCACGTCGATCCGTTTGGCCTCGAGGAGGCTGGACAGCTCCCGGTTGCAGACCTCTTTGGTGAAGGCTCCGTCGAGTGACGTCACGAAGGTGATGTCCACCAGGTGACGGATGCCTTTGCGGGTGAGGAACCAGTCGGCCAGGAACGAGAACTCGAGCGGTGCCACCGGGCACTTGATGGGCATGTCCACCACGTTCACCACCAGCCGGCCACGCTCGAACCGGCTGAGAGCCACTTCCAACGAGGCCGCTCCTTCGAGGCTGTAGAACGTGTGAGCCTTGGTACCCCAGCCCGGTCCGGTGAGCCCTTCGGTCTCCTCGGGCATCAGCGCCGCTCCGGTGGCGACCACGAGGGCGTCGTAGCCGACCGTCGACCCGTCTCCAAGAGCCACCAGATCACGTTCGAGGTCAACCTGATCGATCTCGGCCCGGCGGAAGTCCACACCGGGCAGGAGCTGGCGGGTCCGGCTGCGCACCAGATCACTCGGGCGGGCCCTCCCGAACGGGACGAACAGCAGTCCCGGCTGGTAGATGTGGCGGTCGTCGAGATCGACGACCACGATGTCCAGTTGGTCCGGGGGGAACATCCGCCGCAGGCGGTTGGCGACAAGAGTTCCACCGGTCCCACCGCCCAGGATGAGCACTCGACGGGTCATACCCCGAGTCAACCTTCGATGCCCTACCCGGGCTAGAGCACAAATGCCCGAACCAGTCGGGCCACCGACGGCGGGACCGGAACCGCTAAGCGAGCGGCCGGCCGGACACCCGGTCGGCTCAGGCGACCAGTTCCTCGCTCAGGTCCCAAAGCCTTTCGGCCGCCTCGGGATCGGCGGCGTAGGCCGCCGGCTCGGCGACGGCGCACTCGTCGAGATAGGACCCTCCCTGGGACCGGAGAGGTGCCACCAGGGCCCACACGGTGGTGGCTGCACCCTCGGCGGGGGACTTCACCCGCAGCGGTGCGGCCGGCGTGCCTGCGGCCGTGTCACCCTCCCGGCGCCCCCGCTCCATTAGGGCCCGGAAGTCGCCTTTCTCGAGGTAGCGGCTGAGTCTCGTGTCGACCATGCCGGGGTGGACCGAATAGGCGTGACCCCCGCGGGTCGCCAAACGACGGTCCAGAGCCACCCCGAAGAGGATGTTGGCCGTCTTGGACTGCCCGTAGGCCTCCCACTTGTCGTAGGGGCGGCTGAGATAGTTGGGGTCGTCCCAGATGATGTCCGACATGCGGTGCCCGGCCGAGCTGACGTTCACCACCCGGGCCCCGTCGGCTTCGGACAACAGATCGAGCAGCGCCGTGGACAGAGCGAAATGCCCGAGGTGGTTCACCCCCATCTGCATCTCGAAGCCTTCGGCGGTCCGGCCGAACGGTGTTCCCATGACCCCGGCGTTGTTCACGAGCATGTCCACCTGGCGGGCCCCGGCCACCAGGCTGTCGGCAAAGGCGCGGACGGTATCGAGTCGGGCCAGGTCCAGGTAGGCGACCTCGACCGAGGCGTCCGGGTGGGTCTCGACGATGCTGGCCGCCGCGGCCCGACCGGCGTCGCCGTCGCGGACGGCCAGGATGACGTGCGCCCCGGCCCCGGCCAGGGCCCGGGCTGTCTCAACGCCCAGGCCCGACGAAGCGCCGGTAACGACTGCCGTGCGTCCCCCGAGATCGTGCCCACTGACGACGTCACTCGCGGTCGCTCCAGTTGCTTCGGTCAAAGGTGATCCCCTCCTGCGCGGCCCGGCTCGGTCGACCCAGCTAAGTCGGTCACCGCAAGAGATGTCTACTTCCCCTCGTCGTCGGACTTCCCCTCGTCATCCATGCCGTCGCCGTCATTCCTCTCTAGGTGCCACCCGCCCGGGGCCGCCCAGAATCTGGCACTGTAATCATCCACCGATGTCCTTTCCGGGGAACCCGGTTCGTCCATAGGTGGGTCGACAATGAGTCGGCCCCTGGATGCCGAGGAGGCAAAAGTGCCGCAGTACGCCCTGCTCATCTACGAGACCGGCGACCCCGACTGGTCGACGCTCGACACCCCCGAGAAGAAGGAGGCGATGGCCGGCTACGGCGAGTTCGGCGCCACCGCCGCCGCAGTGATCCGAGGTGGGGCGGCCCTCTATCCCACCGCGACCTCGACCACCGTGCAGCGCCGCGGCGGCCCGAGCGGGGATGTGGTGACCAGCGACGGGCCATTCTCGGAGACCAAGGAGGTGCTCACCGGCTTCTACCAGGTCGAGTGCTCCGACCTTGACGAGGCTGTCGGGTGGGCGTCGCGCATCCCTGCCGCCTGGAGCGGCGGGAAGGTCGAGGTCCGTCCGATCATCGATTTCGGGTCGACCGGGGCCTGACGCCCGGCTTCGATCGTGACCGTCGCCGAGGGGACCCTCGCCCGGCTGGTCCGGGACGAGGGCCCCCGGGTCCTGGCCTCGCTGGTGCGGGCCACCGGCAGCCTGCAGATCGCCGAGGACGCCGTGCAGGACGCCGTGGTGCGGGCCCTCGAGGTGTGGCCCGTTCGCGGCATCCCTGACCAGCCCCGCGCCTGGCTGACCCTGACCGCCCGGCGGCGGGCCATCGACCTGCTGCGCCGCGAGGCCCGACGCTCGGGAAGGGAGGCCGACGCCGGCCTCCTCGCCGGCCTGGCCCGGACCGAACCGCTGCCCGGGGCAGAGGTCATCGCCGACGACCTGCTCCGTCTCCTCTTCACCGTGTGCCATCCGGCGCTGGCCACCGAGGTGCAGGTGGCCCTGGCGCTGCGCACCCTCTGCGGTTTGACGACGACCGAGATCGCCCGCTCCCTGCTGGTCTCAGAAGCGGCCCTGGCCAAGCGCATGACCCGCGGGCGGAGGAAGATCGCCGACGCCGGGATCCCCTACCGGACGCCGTCCAAGGCTGAACTGCCGACCCGTCTGTCCGGGGTGGCCTCGACCATCTACGTGGTGTTCACCCACGGCCACGACGCCGTCGTCGGAGACTCGCCGGAGCGTATCGCCTTGTGCGACCAGGCCATCCGGTTGGGTCGCCTCACCGCCGAGTTGCTTCCCGGCGACCCGTCCATAACCGGCCTCCTGGCCCTGATGCTGCTCCAGGACAGCCGACGACGGGCCCGCCTCGACGAGGCGGGTGACGTCGTTCTGCTTCGGGACCAGGACCGTTCCCGATGGGATCGGGCCCGTATCGGGGAGGGCATGGCCCTGCTGGGGCAAGCGCTGCGGTCCACCCCGAGCCACCCGGACCCCTACGTGGTTCAGGCGGCCATCGCCGCCTGCCACGCCGTCGCCGAAGACTGGGAGTCGACCAACTGGGCGGCCATCGTCAGCTGGTACGACGTTCTCCTCACCGTCCACGACACCCCGGTGGTCCGCCTCAACCGGGCCGTCGCGCTGAGCGAACGTGACGGGCCGGGAGCCGGACTGGTCGCGCTGGAAGCCCTGGCGAGCGCCGGCCGCGGTGGCATGGACGGCTTCGCCCCCTATCACGCCGCTCGCGGCCACATGCTGTTGGAGATGGGCCACCACGCCGACGCTGAACTCGAGCTGCGCCGAGCGCTGCGCGGTCCGACATCGGGCCCGGTGGAGCGCCACCTGCTCCGCCAACTGGCCCGCTGCCGCTCAGAATCGACAGGCCCCCCCTGACGGCCGATCCAACGGCGGTCGGCGACCGTTTGGCGCCCGGTCGGGCCGGCTCAGACACCTGTCGGCGGCGCGAACCGTGGCCGAGGATCCGCGTCGTCGTGGCCGGCGGACCGCAGCACATCGAACACGGGAGGCGACGTCCACGCCGGCTCGCCGGTATCGCCCTGCCAGACCTCGAGGTCCGGCTTCTCCAAGCGGGGCCGCCCCGTCGCATACAGGAAGACCGACCCGACGAAGCCGGCGGCGGCCACACCGAGGCATATCTCCACGGCCGCCCTCATTCCCGCTCCGTGGACCGTACCGATAATGCTGGCGAGGAAGATCAGAATGGGCGCGACGATGAAGGCCGTGACTCCCCGCATCAACTCGATCAAGGCGAACACCTTCTGCAGCAGGTTGGCCGGCAACGAGAGACCCGCCATGAACAGGGCCGGAGACACGGAAGCTCCGACGCCCAGGCCGAGCAGCCCGGTCGCCACCGCCACGTCCGTCCCCTCGGTGGGCATGGTGGCCAGGAGGACCGCGGCCGAGGCGACCACGAGCAAGACACCGACCATGGCCAGGATAGGAACGAAGCGGGTGCGCAAGAGAAGAGCGAACACGGCGGCCACGAGCACCGCCGCCGCGAACTCGGGCAGGAAGAGCAGCGCTGTGTGGCCGGGGGAGCTGGCCGGCTTCATCGTCCTCAACATCTGCAGGATCAGTTCCATCAGGCCGAACGCCGCCGCGCTAGTGGTCAACGCGATGAAGATGCCGGTAACGGGGACTGATGTCGCAACGGAGCGGACGGGCATGAGGGGCCGTTTGATGACGAACTCGTAGACGACTAGGGCGACGAGGAGGAGGGCGCCGGATATCAGAGGGACGACCGAGGACGGGTGCACCGAGGTGCCGCTCTGCAGCGCTCCGGCCCCGTAGAAGGCCGCCCCGCATCCGGTCACCGCCAGACCCAGGGCGACCAGGTCCCAGGGACTGTTGCGGTCCAGGGCCGGTTGGTCCTCGAAAGTGAGCACGGAGAAGAGGAGAGCCAGCACCGCGACGCCGGCCACCACCCAGAACAGGGGTCGCCAGGATCCGCTGCTGAGCTGCAACGCCCCCACGGTCGGACCGACCGCGACCGCCCCGAAGATGCAGAGGTTCATGATCCCAGCGGTGACGGGAACCCGTCGCGCCGGCCAGGACGTCACCAGCGGGGGGACGGCCGCGATCAGGAGCAGACTGGTGCACAGGCCCTCGGCGATGAAAGCTCCTACGAACACCGCACCGTCAGGTGCGGCGGCGGCGAGCACCGACGAGACCACGAACATCACCTCGTACACGACCAGCATCCGACGGGACGGCAGATGGACAGCCAGCTGGACGGCGAGCACCGTCCCAAGTGAGTAACCACCCGCCGACAACGAGATGGCCACGTAGAGGACCGACTTCGACAGCTGCAGGTCCTTGCTGATGACGTCGGTTAGCGGGATGGTCGCGGCTGTGAGAGCCAGGTAGGGAATCAACGAGAAGACTACGAGCGCCACGGCCGCCGGGTAGCTGTCGGCGAGAGGTCCCCTACGCACCCGCTCCTCACTACCCCCCGGTTCCCGCAGGCAAACTGTCCATCTCGACCGTGACCGTCACGGACGGCGCCCGACCCCGGTTGCGAGCTCGCGCAGTCGCCCCTTCAGGCTGTCGGCGGCCAACGGCTCGCTCGGCCCTCCGGCGCCCTCCCGCAAACCCGACAGGAAGGCCTCGAGGGCATCGCGGGCACTCGATCGCGGCACCCATCCCAGCCCAGCGCGGGCTCGACCGGTGTCCATCGAAGGCAGATGCAGAACGGCTTCGAACAGGCCCGGGGTCGCCGGCGCGAGGTGAGCGGCCCAGGCCGCCCCGACGGCCAGCCTTGCGGCCCGGGCCGGCACGGGGAGGGTACGCGCTCCCAGAATTTCGGCGATGAGTCCGGCCTCCACGGGCGGGTCCACGGGCGGGTCCGCGGCCAGGTTGAACGGACCGCTCGCCTCGTCGAGCGCGGCCCTCCGCACGGCGTCGCCCACGTCGTCGGCGTGGACCACCTGCACACGCAATCCGGGGATGTCAGGGATCACCGGGACCACGCCCGGCCTCGCCAGCCATCCGGGTATCAGGGGGCCGGCGAAGAGGCGGCGCTGCTGGCTTGCCGCCTGCTTCTGGAACACGAAGCCGGGACGCAGCCTGACCACCCGAACGTCCGGGTGGCTCAGCTCGAAGGCGTCCAGCAGCCGCTCGACATAGGCCTTCTCCCGGGTATAGGCGGCCTCAGGCCATCCATCGGTCGGCCAGGTCTCGTCCACCGTGCGATCCTTCGGTCCTGGGGAGTAGGCGCCGACCGACGAGCTGTACACCAACGCCCTCGCCCCGGCTCGGGCCGCAGCTTCGAACACCCGACGCGAACCCAGCACGTTGGCGTTCCAGGTGGTGAGTGGATCCCGGGTGGGCTGGAACAACCAGGCCAGGTGTACGACGACGTCAGCGCCGGCAAACACCGGATCGAGATGGCCGGTGGCCACGTCGGCTCTCACCCATTCAACATCAGGCAACCCGGGCTGATCGGGGGGCCGTCTGGCTACACCGACCACGCTGTCGACACGGCGATCGGTGCTCAACGCTCGAATGGTGGCGGTACCGATATTGCCGGTGGCTCCGGTCACTACAACTCGCATGCGCACTCCAGGGTCTCGTCGGGTAGTTCCCCTCATCTACCCAGTGGCCGCGGGGCAAGGTTGGGCCCGCCTGAACGAGCCTGCCCCCGGTCGGTGATGCGCCGGGTGGTGCACTACCTGCAGTCAGCCGGCTGACGCGCCTACCCCCGTCCGGGCCAGGTGGGTGCCGGTCCGGTAGGCGAACACGATGATCGGCCCGAGTGTGCCGCCGGCGCCGCCGTAGACCATCCCGGTCGGGGCGGCCATGGCGTTACCAGCGGCGTAGAGGCCGGGGATGGGCCGCTCGAAGTGGTCGAGGACCTCGCCGTCGATCGTGGTCCGGGGGCCGCCCTTAGTCCCGAGCGTGCCGCTGTACATCTCGATGGCGTAGTAGGGCCCGGCATCGAGGGGGCCGATGGTCGCCAGGCGGCCGGCCTGCGAGGTGTCGCCGCTCCAACTGTCATAGGCACTGTCGCCCCGGCCGAAGTCGGGGTCGCGGGCCTGGCGGGCGTGCTCGTTCCACCGCTCCACCGAGGCGACCAGCCCCTCCGGAGCCACGCCGATCTCGCGGGCCAGCCCGTCGAGGGTCTCCGAGGACGTGAGGTATGGCGGGACGGCACCCGGCGGGCTGCTGGCGAAGCCGTACCTGTCGAGGTACTCCTGGTCGAAGACCAGCCAGCACGGCAGGTTCACGTAGTCGAACTCTCCGGCGTCGAACTGGTGGAACGCCCCTCCGAGAGCGTTGTAGTTCGCCGCCTCGTTGGTGAAGCGCCGACCCCGCTTGTTCACCATGATCGAACGGGGGAGGGTGCGCTCGCGCAGGATCAGGTGGGAACGCTGGCGCCCGAAGGCCTCGTCGCCGGGTATCCGGACGACCGGCACCCACCAGGCTTCCCGCATGTTCGCGAGCGAGGCCCCGGCCTGCATGGCCATGCGCAGGCCGTCGCCGGTGTTGGTCGGCACACCGGCCGGGTCGGTCATGGGGCCGCGGAGGAACGACGTCACCAGGCGGGTGTCCCACTCGAAGCCACCGGTGGCGATCACCACGCCGATGCCGGCCCGGACCTCGACCGACCCGCCGTCGGAGCCCCGGAAGCCGACGCCGGCCACCCGGCCGTCGGACACGAGGAGGGAGACGGCCGGGGTGGACAGGTGCAGCTCCACCCCGTGGTCGAGGCAGGCCTTCAGCAGACCGCCGACGAGGGCCTGGCCGGACCCCCGGATGTCGTCCCGGCGCCGTTGCTCGAGCACGTCGGGCGGTATGCGGCCGTCGCCACCGCCGAGGGGCGACTCGATCAGGCTGATCCATGGCATACGTGACGGGATCACCTTCTGCGCCCACTCGCCGAGCTGGCGGTAGTCGAACAGCCCGGAGTGGAGCGAGCGCCCCCCGCCCGGCTTCCCCCCGGGACGCTCCGGGTGGTAGTCCGGGTAGCCGGGGAGCAGCTCGAGGCTGACCGGCGTGGTCTCCAGCCAGCGCAGGGCCTCCACGCCGGTGTCGACGAAGGCCTCGGCGAAGGCCGGGTCGATCATGCCGAACGACAGCGACTCCAGGTAGGCCAGGGCTTCGTCGCGCGAGTCGGACACGCCGGCGGCGTGCATGTACGGGTTGTCGGGCACCCAGACGATCCCGCCGGACAGGGCGGTCGTCCCGCCCAGCGCCTCACCCTTCTCGAACAGGCCGACCCGCAGGCCGGCCTCCGCGGCGCGGGCGGCCACGACCAGCCCGGCCGCTCCCGATCCGAGCACGACCACGTCGAAGTCGGTCATCAGTTCCCCCCTGTCGGACACGCCGCAGAAACTAACGGTGCGGTCAGTAGGGGTCAACGCCGACACGTCGCGCGGCGCCCCAGGTCACTCCGCGATGTGGGCGACCTGCTCGGCCGACGCCAGCACCGAGAAGGTGTCAGCCGGATTCTCGGCGGCGACGAGGCGGTCGACACACCGGTGGAACCAGCGCTACCGCGCATTCGGGCCGCCATCCTCAACACCACCCGGATTCCAACAGAAATCTGCGATCCGGTTGCTCCCCGCCACCCGGCAGAACTGGATGCAAAAGTCCAAGTAGACGGCCTGATCCGCATCCCCCCGGCCCTGCAAGACTCGTGACCACCGGCACCGGAAGCCAGACCCGAACCGTCGAACAGGCACCGACCACCCACCCCATAACGGCAGCCCCATGGCCCCGACGGGACCCCGACACCACGAGGCCCGGGCCCCGGCACCACGAGGCCCGGCCCCGGCACCTGCGCCGAAGACGTGCCACCGCAGCAACTCATCACGAACGCGGGACCAGCGACGCCCCTTGTCTGCATCCGGGATCAGGCCGACGCGGTCACCCAGCCCCCGGACGTCCACCAGACGAGTCTTCCGCGACCGGATGGCCCAGGCGCGGGTCTCTCCGAAGCACCTGGATCGCTCAGCCGCCCCACGCAACCATTCGTGCGGCCGCCACCACTACAGCCCCGTCCGGTCAACAACCCGGAGCGAAGCGGAGGGGCGTTAGCCCAACCGGAGCCGGCTGCAGACCGCTTCCGTCCAACCCGTGCTGGCATCGACGGCCGTGGCCCCGTCAGCGCGTCGCCGGCGGTTCGGGGTGTTACGGGCAGTGTGGATGCGCCGTTGGCCGAGGTCGAGGCCATGGTCCCGGTCGCACCCACCGATTACAATGAAGTGCTACCTGATCAGCGTAGTGACCACCGCCGAACTTCAACAGAAGGCGTGACATCCTCCTCGATCGATCAGCTGGGATTTTTCGTAACCATTCAGGTATCCACCGCCTGATTGGTGGGGTCGCGTAGCTTGGGGAATTCCGACTTCGCGCGATCCCGGCTTTCCTGTCACGCCCGATGGCGTGGCCGCTTTGGGTCACGCCGAGCTGGTCGAGCTGGTGGTC